>PLTE01000044.1 GCA_003164375.1 Hyphomicrobiales bacterium
TTGCCGAACAGCACGCGGTCACCCGACTTGATGTCGATCGCGATCAGCTTGCCGTTTTCGTCGCGGCCGCCGGGACCGACGGCGACAACTTCGCCCTCTTGCGGCTTCTCCTTGACGGTATCGGGAATAATGATGCCGCCCTTGGACTTTGACTCGGCATCGACACGCTTGACAACCACTCGGTCATGCAGCGGCCGGAACTTCGTTTTCGCCATTTTCACCCTCATCGCCGCGCAGAAGCGGCCGTTTGGCATTGAAAAAACTGTTGTTTTGCAGCGCCTTAGCACTCATGCTAACCGAGTGCCAGGAGGCGGATTGGACATAGGGTGTCAAACTGGCGGAGTCAAGGCGCGCCTGCCGCTGTGTTGTACGAGGCGAGCGAGTTCGCCCACAGCCGGCCCGATGCTGCTATTCTCCGCCGGGGCATAAGCGCCAAACCCGGGCCGTAATCTTCCACGACGGTCCGCCGGGGGGACGATTTGAAACAAAGTCGAAAGGTCGAAACGTTAGATTCGGCAACGGCGCAGACGTCGGGGCGGCGCGCCGCAGTCCGGTCAGATCTTCAGGGAGTCTCGTTTATGAGTGCGTCCTATCGGCGGGCTTTCGGTATCGCTGTGCTTTCTGCTTTGGCGCTTGCCGCCTGCAGCTCGAATCCGCCGCCGGTCCAACAGGCGGCACCGCCGCCGATGGCGCAGCCGGCGATACCGTCGCAGTACCGCCCGGAGGAGATCGTCGGCCGCTGGGGCTATGGCGCTTTCCATAAGGACGAGGATTTGGCGCGCACGGCGGCTGCGGCGCGCGGCCAGTGCGGTCAGCCGGTCGAGATCACGCGCGGCCCGAACGGCGGCGTCATGATGTATCTCGCCGACAGCGCCCAGTTGCAGGAATTGCAGCTCAAGGGCTCGTCCAGCGGCAAAAACTATATCGGTCCGCCCGGCGATGCCGGCGGTCCGCAGGACCGCGAAATCGTGTCGTTCGACGGCCGCACCATGGTGCTGCGCTGGATCGACCAAGAAGTCGCCGGCCGCTACGGCACCGGCGTCTATGTGCGCTGCGCGCCGGAAGGCATGGCGCGATCCGCCGGCAAGCCGCCGATGAAGCCGCCGGCACAATAGGCTCCGTCTGCTTTCCCCCTTGTCGGGAACAGTAGGGATGGGGACGGGGAGATGTTCTCTGCAGAGACAGCGGCAGAACATTCGTCGACGCCAATGAATTGCCTCCCGACCCCCACCCCTAACCCCTCCCCGCAAGGGGGCGGGCAATAGCAATGCCTACCCCTCGCGACTTCGTCTTCGGACCTTGGCGCGCCGTCAGTGTGTTGGGCGTGACCGAGATTTTGTCCTGGGGCGCTCTGTTTTATCCGCCGGTGCTGACCGTTCCGCTGATCGCTCTCGATCACGGCTGGACGCGCTCGTTTGCCATGGGTGGCTTTTCGTTGGGCTTGTTGGTCGGCGGACTGGTGTCGCGCTATGTCGGCGCGACCATCGACCGCGTCGGCGGCCACCTCGTTATGCCGTTCGGTTCGCTCCTTGGCGCCGCGGGCCTGGTCGGTCTCGTCAGCGCGCAAAATGCTTATGTCTATTTTTCAGTCTGGGCGGTGCTCGGTGTCGCCATGGCGAGCTCGCTCTACGATCCGGCTTTCGCCACGCTCGGCCGCATCTTCGGCGCCGGCGCCCGAGCGCCGATCACGACGCTCACGCTCGCCGGCGGTTTCGCTTCGACAGTGAGCTGGCCGGCGACGCAATTTCTCATCGACGCGGTCGGCTGGCGCGGCACTTATCTGGCTTACGCAGGTCTTTTGGCTTTTGTCGCGGCGCCGTTGCACGCCTTTGGGCTGCCGCGTCAGCACGCCGCGCTTAGCGCGCCGGCCAAGCCCACAATTGCGGTCAGAGCCACGATGTTGCTGCCGGCGCACGGGTTTGCCTTCATCCTGGTGGCCGCGGGTTTTGCGTCCTATGCCTTCGTGCCGTCGGCGCTCTCCGCGCAGCTTCTCGCCATTTTCCACAGGCTCGGGCTCGCGCCGTCGACCGTCGTCGCGATCGGCATGCTGTTCGGGCCGGCGCAAGTTTTGGCGCGCGTCGGCGAATTGAGCTTCGCCCGCAGATGGCATCCCTTGCAGGTCGCGCGCGGCGCGGTCGGACTTTTGGTCGCGGGCTTCGTGCTGTTGGCGCTGTTGCCGTTCGGCGTGGCGGCCGCCGCACTATTTGCCGTGATGTACGGCATGGCCAACGGGCTTTTGACCATCGCGCGCGGCACCGTGCCGCTCGCCTTGTTCGGTGCGTCGGGCTACGGCCGTCTCGTCGGCCGCATCGGCGGCCCGTTTCTCGCCGTGCAGTCGGTTGCGCCGGTGGTGCTGACCTATGTCGCCGAGCACGCCTCCGACGCGACCGGGCTGGCGCTGGTCGCGGCCTTTGCCGCCGTGGCGCTGGTTTGTTTCGCGCTGATCCGCGCGCCAGAGTGATCCGATGGTGTGCGACTAGCTGCCGAACAGGGCGTCGATTTCGCTTTGCGAAATGTGGCCGCTATCGCTGTCGAGCCGCGGGCCGTGCAGATATTGCATGCTATCGACCGGCGGCCGCGCCTGCATCGCGGTCTTGATTTCGTCGAGTGCGTGACTGACGTGCTGCTCGACGAATTTGAGCGTGGCCAACGCTTTGGCGACGCGTTGCCCGGTCAAATCCTGGAAATTGCAGGCCTCGAAAATGCGGATGACGAGATCGGAAATGTCCTGCGCCAAATTCTGTTCGAGCTTGCCTTTGAGCCCGGCCGCAAGGGTATTGGCGAGCTGATCGATCTCCTCGGCGGCGGCGAGGATCTTTTGTGTCGCCTGGGCGGTGCCAGAGGTGACGGCCTCGAGTTCGTGCGCGATGCGCGTCAGATGCTCGCCCTGCAACGCCGCGTCACCGCTTCCGGCGGCGTCGCCGTCGCTGCCGCCGATCGCGTCGGCGATGAGGTTGAGCTCGCAGGCAAGCCGCTCGGTCGCGGCGTCGGACGATGCTTGCGCGGTCGTCGGCCGTTCTGGCCTTGTCTCGACGACGGGTGCGGCGAGGGCGGTGGACAGCGCGCCCAGCGCCTGCATGATCTCGGCATGGCGGTGCGATGCCTGCGAGCCGTCGCCGCGGCGGCCGTAGGTCGCCACGGCAGTCTCTTCGATGCGGAATATTTTGCGCGGTTCGGCCATTTCCTGCCCGGCCAGTACACTTTTCGAGCGCGATCTTTTCCGGAAACCCCGTACGTAGTTTCCAGGATCTGACTCGCAACGACAGTAAAGTTTAGCGCCTTAATACCGCGTTCACACCGCTCACGCGGGTTGTGGAACGGCAAATTAACCAAACCATTTCACACAATATCAACTGTAACTTGATGAACAATGTCCGAATATTGCGCCGGCGCAATTTGTTTACCAAACAGTCGAGGTTTGCGCTTGTACTCGTCGCCTGAGCGTGCGCGCCGGTTTTGTAGTCGAAAACGGCGCGGAACGGACTCGGTGTGTCACTGGCGTAACGAGTACAGCAATGCGGCGTATCTGCATGTCCGCGCTCCTGACGAGCGCGCTGTTGAGTCCGGCTTTCGCACAGGTCGGATATTCTCCCTACACTGCGAACCAGCCGGGTTACGTGGCGCAACAGCCGGCTCCCGCGCCGGTCGTCGGCCAGCAATATTATGTCTATGTGCCGCAGCAGGCTTATGCCGCGCCTGCTCCGAGCTATGACGGCGCCGCGCCGCGAGGCCTTGTCGCCGCGCCGCAGAGCTACGCTGCACCGGTGCCGAGCTATACTCCAAGCACCGCGCCGCGTTACGCCGCGGCGCCGCCTCAGACCTATGTCGCTCCGGCGCCGCAAACTTACGCAAGCGCTGCGCCACAGACTTACGTTGCTCCCACCGCGCCGCCGCCGAGTTCTACCGGCACTGTCGCTCAGCGTTACGCGGCGGCCGCCGGGCCGGACTACACCGGCACTATCGCGTCGAGCTACGCCGCGCCGGCTCCCCCGCCGCCGCCACCCGCGCCGCCGGCTCCGGCCGGTAGCGGCGGCGGTTTCCTCGCGGCGATCTTCGGCGGCCCGACGATTCAGGCCCATGTCTATCAGCCGCGGATGTTCCAGCCGGCGCAACCCGAATATCAGGCGTCGCCGGAGCCGCAGGCCACGGTCGTCAGTGCGCCGACAAGCTACGCGCCGTCTAGCCACGGCGACATGTCGAGCTACCCGATCGATCCGAAATACGATCGCACGGTCGTCGACTATCGCGGCGAAGAAAAGCCCGGCACCGTCATCATCGATACGCCGAACAAATTTCTCTATCTGGTCGAGAGCGGCGGCAAAGCGTTGCGCTACGGCATCGGCGTCGGCCGTCCGGGCTTTACCTGGGCCGGCGTGAAGACGATCACCGCCAAGAAGGAATGGCCGGATTGGCGGCCGCCCTCGGACATGCTGGCGCGCCGGCCCGATCTGCCGCGCTACATGCCTGGCGGCATGGATAACCCGCTCGGCGCGCGCGCGATGTATCTCGGCTCGACGCTCTATCGCATCCACGGGTCCAACGAGCCCTGGACCATCGGCACCAACGTGTCGTCGGGCTGCATCCGCATGCGTAACGAGGACGTCGAAGACCTCTATAGCCGCGTTCCGGTCGGCACCAAGGTCGTGGTGATCTAAGGCGCGGAGCGGACCTCGATCCGGCGCATCGCGCTCAGTCGATCTGTGCCGCGTCGCCGGTGAATTCCATCGGACAATAATGGGCGCCGTGGAACTGGGCCGAGATTTCGTTTTCTTTTTTGCCCTGCGCAAAAATTTCCGGCGCAAACACCTCGGAGTCGTCCTCGGGACGATAGCCGAGGAATTTCACGTTGGTGTTGTCCCAACGGCTGCGTAAGTTGTTGGAAACGCCGTAGACGATCACGAAGTGGTAATTCGGGTGGTCGATGCAGCAGCGCACCAGTTGCGCCATGTCGCGGTGGCTGATCCAGGTCAGCAATTCGCGTGCGGTCGTCGGCCGGTCGGCTCTCCGGAAGGTGCCGATGCGAAGACACGCGACGCTGATGCCGTGTTTGTCGGCATAAAGGCGGCCGAGCGCCTCGCCGAACACCTTCGAAACGCCGTAACGGGAGTCCGGCCGGGGTGCGACGGTGTTGTCGATGAAGCGCTCGCGCCGATGGAACCCTATCGCATGATTTGAGCTGGCGAATACGACCCGCTTGACGCCTTGGCGGCGCGCCGCTTCAAAGACATTGTAACACCCCGCGATATTGAGCGGCAGCACCTTTTCCCACTCGGCTTCCTGGGATGCGCCGGCGAGATGCACCACGGCCCCGATGCCCGTCATGGCCTTTTCCAGCGCGGCAATGTCGCCGATGTCGGCGGCAACAATCTCTTCGCCGTCTTCGGCGTTGCCCAGCGGCGCAATGTCGAGAAGACGAACAAGCGAATAGCTACCGCGCAGGCCCTTGCGCAGAGCCTCGCCGATTTGGCCGGCGGCGCCGGTGATCAGGATGCGTTCCATGTCGGTCTCCGAAAATCTAAAACTCGCGGTGTTGCTTCAGGGGTTAACGACAACGCCGTGCTCGGCGAGCACCCTTGGGAATTCGTCGCCGAGGAAAAACGCATATTCGCGCTGGCGCAGATCGGTGAGCGCATCGAGCCGCCGCAGCTCGGCGTCGACTTTGCCGGGATGGCACATGACGACGCCGCCGTCCGGCAGATGGTCGAGAAATTTCGGGAACAGCTTTTCGTAATCCGCTTGGGCGCGAAACGCGTAGGCGCCGGCGAAAGCCGGATTGGTGGAGACGCCATGCCGCGCGGCGATGCGGCGGAAGCGGCGGCTCAAGCCATCGAGCAACAGCGCCTTGCGGTCGGCAAAGCGTTTATGTGCCGGTAGCGACCGTCCGCACTGGCGCACCCAGGCCGTGGGCGCCGCATCTTTCATCACCCGCAACACCGCTTCGCCAATTTGCGGGAAGAGTTGGACATGCTGGTGACCGTCGACGAAATCGGGCGGCCGGCCGAATGCGGCGACATAGGCCTCGAACTGACGCACGATCTCGAGCGTCAGGAGCTCGGACGCAAACCTGCGCAAATGCGTCCGCTGCATGACGGCGGCAAGCGATGGGAAGGCGCCGTGACGCAACGGCGCAAAACCGTGCGACAGCGGGCGGAACGGCGCGGTCAAGGTCAGATGCAGTCCGATCGCGGCGCGCGGGGCTGCCACCTCAAGGAGCGCGGTCGCTTCGGGTCGCGAAAAGCTCGGCGCCACGACCATCACCGAGGCGGCATNNAGCATTGACCGCTGGCGAAATGCCGTAATCGTCGGCGCAAAGCCAGATGTGGCGGTGTTTGCCGTCGTTGAGTTTTGCGTGTTGCTTAAGCTCTTGGCTCATTCGGCCGCGGTGCGGGTGCCGGTCGCTGATTGCTTTGCATCGGCTGCGAGCTTCACGTCGTGCTCGGCGACGAAATAGACCGGCCGGCCTTTGATCTCTTCGAGAATCTTGCCGATATATTCGCCGACCACACCGAGCATGATGAGCTGCATGCCGCCGAGCACCATGATGCCGACGAACAGCGACGGATAGCCGGGCACCTGTCCGCCATAGACCAAGGTCTCGTAGACGATCTGCAACCCGTAAATGAACGCGATCACGGCGAGCACCACGCCGAGCATGGTGGCAAAGCGCAACGGCGCCACCGAGAAAGCGGTCAAGCCGTTGACCGACAGTCCGATCAGGCGCCGGGTATTCCAGGTGCTGCGGCCGTCGACGCGCGCTTCCGGCTCGTAATCGATCCGCATCTGGCGAAAGCCGATCCAGCTCGCCAGTCCCTTGAAGAAGCGGTTGCGTTCCGGCAGGCGGCGCAACGCGTTCGCCGCGCGCGGCGACAACAGCCGGAAGTCGCCGGCGTCTTCCGGGATCTTGGTGCGCGCGCCCCAGTTGATCAGTGTGTAGAACGCATGCACGGCTACGCGCCGGGTCCATGACTCGTTGGCGCGGTGCGCCTTGGCGGTGTAGACGACGTCGCAATCGTCATCGAGCCAGTGCCCAACCAAGGTATCGATCAATGCCGGCGGGTGCTGGCCATCGCCGTCGATGAACAGCACCGCGCCGCGGCGGGAATGATCGAGGCCGGCGAGCAAGGCTGCCTCCTTGCCAAAATTACGCGACAGCGACACCACCTGGATGTCGAGCGTGCTTGCCGGCAGCGCGCGCGCGATGGCAAGCGTATCGTCATGGCTGCCGTCGTCGACATAGACCACTTCGCAGACCAGCGACCGGCTGGCGGCAAGGTGCTCCGCCACTTCGACCAGGCGCGTGTGCAGGCGTTCCAGCGAAGCCGCTTCGTTAAAGAGCGGCACGACGATCGAAAGGCCCGGTGCGGTACCGGAATCCGCGTTGGCGGCATTACGGTCGCGGGGATTGGGCGTGAGGCGGTCGGCGGTGGTGCTCATCGGTGCTGTTGGGCTCCCTCCCGGGCCGTTCTATAGCGCAAACTGTGACCGGGAGCCCACCCCCTTACCGAACTCCTTCCCAGCCGCCCGGCTGGCGTTCACTGCCGGACGTGATATGCGGAAGCCCCGATAACGAAAGCCGATGATGGCTCCGTCCGCTCCCTCCACCACGACCCGCGCCCGGCTGGAAAATGCCTGGCGCAATCGGGCGCTCAGCCTCAAGGCAGCGTCCTTTGCGCTGATCGGCGTGGTCAATACCGCAGTCGATTTCGGCGTGTTCCTGCTGGCACGCTCGGCGCTTGAAGCATCGTCGGCGGCGCTCGCCGCGTTCGCAGCGCTCGCGGGAGGCTGCCACTGCGGCACGCCGCAGGCCGTCTTATTGATCGCCGCCAACGTCATGTCGTGGACCGTTGCGGTGAGCGGTTCCTACGTCATGAACTCCTCGATTACGTTTGCCGCCGAGTCGGGACGAAAATTGCGCTGGCGCGCCTATTTGACATTTATAGTCTCCGGTATTGCCGGATTGATCGCCAATACCGCAGTTCTGGTGTTCGCCGCGCAGGGTATCGGCCTGACGGTCTGGCTGGCCAAAGCCTTAGCTATCCTGGCAAGCTTCGTCGTCAATTTTTGGGTGTCGCATTTCGTCGTTTTCCCCGTGCGCGTCACGCCGACGCGGGATTAAGGGGAAACGACGTCGGCGGCCGTATCCCCCCGCCCGGCCAGGGCCGCCGCATCGGTTGGTAAGCATTACGACGCCGGCCCGGCCAAATTTGATCTATCTCAAATCCGAAAAGCGGCGGTTCGGGCATTGATGCGCCTATGCCTGTATTTCTGTACCGCTGCCCCAATACCGGGTTGAACGTCCAAGGCTGGTCGGCGGAAGAGCCGGCCGAGCAAGCTCACCCAACTTACGAGCCGCTGACCTGCACCGCCTGCACGCGGGTGCATCTGGTCGACCCGAAGACCGGACGGGTGCTGGGCGCCGACGACGATTAGGTTCGTCACCCCTCGCAAAACTGCGGCTTTTTGATTCAGGTCAATATCTGTCGGTGGTGGCTAGGTAAGGCTTGGCGCAGAGAGGAGACCGCCATGTCAATCAGCCAGATCGTCGTTTTGAGCGCGGTGTGTGCCGCATTTGCCATCTTCGCAGTGGTGCTGGCGTGGGGCGACCGCCAAACGCGCCATATCACTCACAACCGCCCGGCAAAGCCGCAGAGTGCATCGAGCCTCCAGGTGCAATCGCTCAAGAGCGCGGCCGCCGGGTCTAAAGCTTCGGCGCAAGCGATGGCGGCGGAGACGGGCAAGTAATCCGGTCGCGACTAAAGGACCTAACCGGAAAACCGGCTCGCCAATGTAGCGGGGGAAACATGCCATGACCCAGGATATTCCCGGCACCACCATGTTCGACGGCGACCAGGCGCAGAAGGGCTTTGCGCTCAATCGCATGTGCTTCTCGTTCAACAGCGCCGAAAACCGGGCGGCATTTCTCAACGACGAGGACGCCTATTGCCGCAAGTTCGCGCTCTCAGACGCGCAACGCGCCGCGGTCAAGAGCCGCGACGTGCTGCGTATGATCGAGGCCGGCGGCAACGTTTATTACCTCGCCAAGCTCGCGGGCATTTTTGGGCTCAACGTTCAGGATATCGGCGCGCAGCAGACCGGCACGACGGTTGAGGAATTCAAGGCCAAGCTCGTCGCGGCAGGCAGATAGACGGGGAAGCGATCATGGCCAAGATAGTCGGTGGCGTTGCCACGACGCACGTGCCCTCGATCGGCAAGGCGATTGCCGACAAGAAAGAGAACGATCCGTATTGGCAGCCGTTCTTTCGCGGCTTCGATTACGTCCATGATTGGCTGGCGCGGCAAAAGCCCGATATCGCCGTGGTGTTCTACAACGATCACGGGCTCAACTTCTTCCTCGACAAGCTGCCGACTTTCGCGGTCGGCGCGGCCGGCGAGTATCGCAACCAGGACGAGGGCTGGGGCATTCCAGTGTCGCGTTCGATCGCCGGCGATCCTGCCTTGTCGTGGCACGTCATCAATGCGCTCGTTAACGACGAGTTCGACATCACCATGTGCCAGGACATGCTGATCGATCACGCGGTGACCATTCCGATGACACTGATGTGGCCGGGCGAGAAATGGCCGGTCAAGATCGTGCCGATATCGATCAACACAGTGCAGCATCCGTTGCCGTCGCTCAAGCGCTGCCTGGCGCTCGGCCGTTCTGTCGGGCGTGCGATCGAATCCTATCCGCAGGATTTGCGCGTCATGGTCGTCGGCACCGGCGGGCTGTCGCATCAGCTCGACGGCAAGCGCGCCGGCTTCATCAACAAGGAATTCGACCAGCTCTGCATGGACAAGCTCTCAGGCGAGCCGGACACGCTGACGCGCTATACGGTCCACGACGTGGTTGCGGAGGCGGGCGCCCAGGGCGTCGAATTCCTCAACTGGATGGCGATGCGCGGCGCGCTTCTAGGGCAGGTCACCGAGCTGCATCGCAACTATCACATTCCGATTTCCAATACGGCGGCCGCGACCGTCGTGCTTGAGAACGGTGAGGGAGCCGAACGCCGCGCGGCGTAACCGCGCGGCGGCTGCAGGGAAGGCAAAATCGCTACGTTGCGTTCCGGCGATTTTGCAAACGCGCCCGCCGGGGGTGCGCGGACATTGCGCCGACGATCGGGAACGGACTCCACGTCCGGATCGGTGCAATGTCCGCCCTGCGGTCCCGTCGTCGTCAAAACGTCGATGTGCCGCATAGCCGCTGGCAGGCGGCGAGGATGTCAGCTTGCCGATATGGCTTGGCGACGAACAGGCTGCGGGGTCCGCAGCTGCGGGCGCCTATGCACTGCCCCGACGTATAAAGCACCGGCACATTGGGGCGCTCCGCGCCAAAGCGCTTGCCCACGTCCCAGCCGTCGGACGGTCCGTCGAGATTGATGTCGGTGAAGACAATATCGATCGTGATGGTGGACTTGCACAGAGCGATTGCCTCCTCGCCGCTTGCTGCCTCGACCACGACGTAGCCCGCATCGCGCAGGCAGGCGGCAATATCGTACCGGACGAAAATATCGTCCTCGACCACGAGAACGACCACGCTATTGGCGTTGATTGCCATCGAGAGCGACATACGCACGGCCCTGACTGGCCGAGACTTCGAGCCCGGTCCGGTTCGACAATTCGTTTATTGGGTCTTGCTCGGCGCCCGGGTTTTCGTGTGTGAAAGCGCCTAATGAACGTTAACGAAGCTACGAGAGTACGGTTCCGTACATTGTTGCGCGCCGCCAAAATTGAATAGCTATTGGCCGGCGAAGGCATATGTACAGAGCACCGCTTGCAGCGACCTTCGGGCGCGGGCGGTTGAGAGACCATGATGTGCTCTTGCCCCCTTTATGGGAAGAGAGCCATGGTTTCGGTTTCCGCCACGCGCGCGACTTCGACGCAACGCAATCGCCTCCTTGCCGCGATGTCGACCGACGATTTCGAATTATTGCAACCGCACCTGCAGCCAATGCTGCTCGATCTCAAGAAGGATCTCGAGCGGCCCAACCGGCGGATCGATACGATCTGGTTCATGGAGGCCGGCATTGCCTCGGTCGTCGCGGTCCAATCCGACGAAACGAAAGTCGAAGTCGGTCTCGTCGGCTACGAGGGCATGACGGGGACGGCCGTGGTGCTCGGCGGCGACCAATCGCCGCATTCCACCTATATCCAGATGGCCGGCGCGGGGCTGCGGATCGGGGTCGAAGCTTTGCGCAAGGCCATGATCGCCAGTCCGACAATGCGCAACTTACTGCTCAGTTACGTCCAGGTCTTCATGGTGCAGACCGCGCATACCGCCGTCGCCAATGCGCGCGCACGAATCGACCAGCGATTGGCGCGTTGGATTTTGATGGCGCATGACCGAACCCGCGGCGACACGTTGTTTCTGACCCACGAATTCTTAGGCTTGATGCTAGGAGTGCGGCGCGCGGGCGTGACCGAAGCGCTGCAGACGCTCAAGCGCCGCAAGCTGATCGAAACCGGGCGAAATCATATCGTGGTGCTCAACCGAAAGGGCGTTGAGCAGGTCGCGGGAACCGCCTATGGCGTGCCGGAAAAGGAATATCGGCGTCTCATCGGATAGCCCCGAATTTGTGTGGCCGAACAACGCCTTCGGTACGGTATCGGACGTTACTTTTATCCCGGCGGCGCTATGCTGCGCAGCGACCCGGGCAAATCGTCGGCTCGGGGCAGGGGGACCGCTTGCCTGGACGGCGCACACTCAATCTTGGAGGAGGGTGCGGTCAGGAGCCGTGACGGATGGATGCACCGGTAGTGGGGCGCTCGGACAATCGCATACTCGCGGCTTTGCCTTGTGACACGCTGACGCTGTTGGCGCAGGACTTAAAGCGGGTCTCGCTGCCGCTCGGCGTCGTCTACTTCGAGCCCGGCGATATCATCGATCAGATTTATTTTCCCGAGAACGGCATGATCTCGCTCCTGGTCGCGACCGGCGACGGCGCGATGGTCGAGACGTCCATGATCGGCCGCGAGGGCGCGGTCGGCTTGCAGCGTGCAATCGGCGAACGCCGGTCGTTCACGCGCGCTACGGTGCAGATCCCGGGGTTGTTCTCGACAATTTCCGCCGCCCGCTTCGCGAAAGTGGCCAGCGCGAGCCCGGCGCTGCGGGAACTGGTGTTCCGCTACACCGAAAGACTGTGGACCGAGGCGCAACAATTGGTCGCCTGCAATGCCATTCACGACAGTTTGTCCCGGCTGTGCCGATGGCTGTCGCTGAGCGCGGACCGCAGCGGCAGCGATCAACTGCCGATGACGCAGCACATCCTGGCCGACATGCTCGGCGTGCGGCGAACCACCGTGACGCTGCTCGCTCAGGAACTGCAAAAGCAGGGCCTGCTCAAATATAGTCGCGGCAAAATAACGCTGCTCGATCGCGGCGCGCTCGCGGCGCGCGCCTGCGAGTGTTATCATGTGATCAGGCAGCACGATTTTTAGCTTGGGGACGAACGCGAAATCCTAGGCGGCAGAATTTTAGGAGTCAGTCGCCTTTACCGCTCAGCCGGTATGCCGCTTGAGGCTTTTTTCCAAATCCTCGGTCTTCACCCGCACAGTCGCTTGAAAATTATTCCAATTGTCGCTGACGACCCCCCAATTGACCATCGGGGCTTGGCCGTCTGCCGCCGCCGGCGACAGACCGTTGACGGTGCGCCCGGTTTGCGAGTCGTAGGCGTAGGCGCCCGCGATCGTCACCACGACGCCGAGAATGAAACCAAACAACATCCGCACGGCGATACCTCCGCTGAAAGCTTGCTATTTTCGTTCGTCAAACGCCCCCGCGCGTGGTCACGGGTCCGCGCCGCTTGCGGGGGCCTGAATTAAATCTGCGTGCCGTAATGGCCGCCGCCAAACAGCACGACCAAAACCACGATGACCAGAACAAACCATATGAGACCGTGACCGCGGCCGCCGTAATAGCCGCGATTATAGCCCCAATAGCCGCCACCGCCGCCGAACAGAAGGATGAGAACAACGATGACAAGGAGTAGGCCCATGGCGCGACCTTTATGATTTGAATCAAAGTCTCGGCATGTAAAGCCGCGGCGGCGCGGTTGAGTTCCATCGTGTCGTAAATATTGGCGAATTCGGTCGGTGAACTTTTTCCGGGCTTCACGTGTTTACGAGAAGCAACACCCACGTTTTGCCCGCCAGAGAGGACCGCTATGGCCCAGCCCCGCACCGCCAGTTCAGATTTCACCCGCGCCTTCGGCGACGCCAAGAAACAGGCGAGCGGCATTGCAGGCGACGTCTCCGACGCCGCATCAGAGCTTTACGATCATGCCGCCGACAGCGCCTCGGAGATCGCTGGTTCCGCCAATCGCGCGGCGCGCCAGACCGCGGGCTCGTTCGAGCGGGCGCTGCGTAATACCGTCGAAACGCAGCCCTACACCGCCGTCGCTATCGCGCTCGGGCTGGGCTGGCTGCTCGGCCGCATGCATCGTCCGCTCTGAGGTCGCGCAATGACAGGCCAATTCCGCGACAATCTTCGCGAGACCCGGAACCAAGAGCGCGAAACCGAAGATCAGATAGCGCGGCGCATTCTCGGGCCCCGCGGCCAGCCGGGTGTCGCCGACACCGCAAAAATGACGCCGCAGGGCGAGAAAGAGATGCCGAAATCCGGCGACTTCGACGGTCACACCGCGTAGCGTCGGGGTTGATCTGAGGACAGGCGGGCAGGTTAGCTCTTGAGCTTCGTGACCTCCGACACCGCTTTGGCCGCGGCCTCGGCCAGCTCCGAGGTCTGTTCCGTGATGGCTTGCAATTGCGTCTTCATCAATTCGGCTTGGATTTGCATGACTTCCCGGACGTTCTTGGCGTGGACGAATTTCTGAGCAAATTCGAAACAGGTCGCAACGTTACGTTCGGCGAAGCTCCGCACTTTGTCATGGAGCTCCATCGAACCGGCTTGGGCCGCGGCGGCTTGTCCGCCCAAGGAGGAGGTCGCCTCCTGAGCCGCCTTTAGGAAGTTGTCGAAGGCCTTCCTGGCCTCATCCACGCTTTTCTCGGCGAGTTGCCGCACCTGAACCGGAATTTCGAAGTTCGACATCGTGTCCTTTGTCACGGCCACCCCCTCGGCTTGCGGTTAAGGCAGTGCAACGGGCGTCATCCAGCTCGACGCAGTCGGTTTCATTTAGTTCCTGCTGAATTGAACCGCGCATAAAACATCGCAAGTCCACGATCCGCTGCCGCGCCGATCCCGTCCCAATGGGATCATGCGCCTGCTATGTCAGAAACACTATTATCACGTTCCGAGCGGCAGGTCTGGGATCGATCTCGGGGCGGCAGGGTGTCCGCAAAGCGTGTCCCGGCATTCGGACGGGAAGCCGATTTCAATTGCGCATCAGCGCGACTTGTCGAGCTCCGCCGCGAGCTTGGCATATAGCGGGTTGTCGCGCGTATAGACATAGTCGATCGCCGCGACCGAAACCGCTTCGGCGCCCTGCTCGCGGAGAAAGCTTGCCAGCGCCGGCACGTTCGCGGGCGGGCAATGCAGCGTCAGCATGCCGGACGAGGTCGGGCCGCCGAACGGCGAGGCGACGCCGAATTTCTCCCGCGCTGCAGCGAGCAGGTTTTCGTTCATGCCGGCAAACCGGGTGCGCACTTCGCGAAATGCCTCGGCGCGTTGCCGCGCGGCGATGCGGTCAAGCAGACGCCGCGCAGTTTCGCGCTGGCCTTCGTTCCACGCCGCCGAGCGGGCGGCGACGAGGTTGGCCTGCGAGCGCAAGATCACGCCGTCATCGATCACTTTGAGACCATTGGCGGCAAGCGTGGCGCCGGTGGTGGTGATGTCGACGATCATTTCGGCAGTGCCGGCCGCAGGCGCGCCTTCGGTCGCGCCGGCGCTTTCGACGATGCGATAGTCGACGACGCCGTGCTCGGCGAAAAAGCCGCGGGTGAGGTTGGCGTATTTGGTGGCGAGCCGCATCTTGCGTTCGTTGCGCAGCCGAAACGCGGTCGCGACGTCATCGAGGTCGGCCATGCTGCGCACGTCGATCCAGGCCTGCGGCACCNNTTTCGGCGGCCGAGAGATAAGCCACTTCGATGCCGTCGAAGCCCGCGATGGTGCCGCGATATTCGCGCGCGCCGCGCGGCTTGACGAGGTCGAGCCCGGCGCGGGCGAAAAACGCCTCGGCGTTCTGCTGCAGCCGGCCCTTCGACGGCACGGCAAGAAGAAGCGGCGCGCTCATGATGCGTTCCCGCTTGCCACCAGTTCCTCGATCGAGGCGGCAAAGCCGACCGCCGGGATCGGCTCGCTCGCCCCGAGCCGGGTGAGCAAGCCGTCGTAGCGGCCGCCGGCGACCAACGGGCTTTTGCCGCGCGCCGCAATGCTGGTCGTATTGTGCAGCTCGAACACGAAGCCGGTGTAATAANNCGCACGTCGATGCCGCGCGCGGCGAGAAAGCCGGTGCGAGTTTCGAACAGATCGAGCGCCGGCGACAACGAGATTTTAGCGTCGGCTGAAAGCGCGCGCAGTTCGCCGGCCGCTTCGTCCGGATCGCCGGCAATCGACAGGAAGCGTTCGACCAGCGCGCGGGTTTCGCGTGGCAGCCGTGTCGGCGCATTGAGCGCCGATTGTTCAAGGAAGCGGTCGGCGATCTCGGCGACGCTGCGGCCGCCGACGGCGGCAATGCCGGCGATCGACAAAAGATCCGTCACCAGATGATGCGCGGCTTTGCGGTCGGAGCCGGCAAGGGCCGCGAGTACGCCCTGATATTCCGGCCGGCCGTTGGCGGCGGTGAGCGTCAATTGATCGAGGTCATGTTTGAGCGAGGATTTGCGGTTGAAATCCTTGACCAGGCGCCGCTTCCACGCCGGCGCCAGATCGAGCGCTGCGACGAAGGCGGTGAACAGACCGACATCGCCTATACGGATGTCTGGTGCGCTCGAGCCGTATTGCGTGGTCGCTTCCAGCCCGAGCGCCAGCATTTCGGCGTCGGCCGCCGCTTTGTCCTGCCGCCCGAAACTCTCGATGCCGGCTTGCAGAAATTCGGCCGCGGCGCCTTCGCGGTGACGAAATACCGCGCCGAGATAGCAAAAGCCTGCAGGCGTCCCCGCCGCCGGAGAGGCCAGATAATCGCGCGACACCGGAATGGTCAGATCGGGCCGCAGGCACAATTCGCGGCCGTGCGGATCGGTGGTGAGAAACATGCGCCGGCGGATGTCCTCGCCGGACAGATCGAGGAACGGCTCGGCCGGCTGCAGCACCGGCGGCGCGACCTGGGCGTAACCGGCGCGCATATAGGACGAGACGAGCGCCTGCGCCCGCGGGTCCGGACCGTTCTGTGCCAAGTTCGGCGTGACGTTCGACATGGTAATGACTCGCTGCCGCGGCCATTTAGCACGGGACGTGTCGCTATTCGATGAAGATCGAGGGGCGGCGTTAACGCTTGGCCGGCGCGCCGCGGAGCTGCGGAGTGCCCCTCTTGCTTAATGTAATATTATAACGTTAGCATAGAGCGATGGGATGGGTTCGTTGCCATAAGCGGTATGGCGGGTTCCTGGCGCTTGCGGCGCTTGCGCTGCAAATCGTGCTGGCCTTCGGGCATGTCCATCCCGTGCATGTGCATGTCGGGAAAGCGAATCTCGACGGCATCGGCTCCGCCGCGGCCCACAGGGCCGTAGCCCCGGAGACGGCCGCGGTCGCGCAATCGTCGCGGCAAATGCCGGCGCAAAATCCCGGCGACGACGACGATTATTGCGCGATTTGCGCTTCAATCTATCTCGCCTCGACGTCCTTGATCTCGCAGCCGCCGCTGTTGCCCCTACCGGTCGAATTCGAGCGCGTCGTGCGCGTGTTTGACACCGCCGACGGTATTGTCACGACGCGGCGCGTCGCCTTCCAGTCGCGCGCTCCGCCCACCGCCTGATCGGCGGTCGGTGCCGATCTGCGGCGTGAGCCGGCGCGATTTTTTCTTGCTGCGCCTGGCAAAGTCTCGCAAGATCGAACGCGGCATCTCCTCACGTTTCGATGAACCGCGACAGCACGACCGCCGGCGAGCCTGGATCGTTCACTACAGTTTTTGGCGGAGTGTCATGTCAGTTCCTGTTTATCGCGCTTATCGCGCGACTGTCCTGGGTGGTGCCGCGCTGTTGGCGCTGGTCGCTTTCGGGCCGCCTGCGAACGCCCAAGATCTACCGACACAATCTCAGCCGACACAATCTCAGCCGACGCAATCTCAACCAGCACAAGATCAGTCTTCCCAAACTCAGCCTTCCCAAATTCAGCCAACCCCCGAGCAGGGGCCGCAAGCGGGGTCGCGCGGAATTCAGCTTCCCCAGCTCACCGTGCGGGGACAGTTGAGGAAGCCGGCAACGCGTGCCGTCGCGCGCCGCACCACGCCGTCGGCGTCGCCGGTCTCGGCGGGCGATCAGCTCAACGCCAAAAATACCGGCTTCGATCAGGCGCGCAGCAATCTCTTCACCACCGCTGGGACCACCTCCGATACCATCAGCCACGACACCATCGAGGCGCTGCCGCAAGGCGGCAATGCGACGGTCGAAAAAGTGCTGCTGCAAGCGCCCGGCGTCTCGCAGGATTCCGCGGCAAGCGGGCTCTTTCATGTTCGCAACGACCACGCCAATGTGCAGTTCCGCATCAACGGCGTGATGCTGCCCGACGGCGTCACCGGCTTTGGCAGCGTCCTCAATACCGAACTGATCGGCACCATTGCGCTGGTCACCGGCGCGCTGCCGGCGGAGTTCGGGCAGCGCACGGTGGGGCTCATCGACATCACGACGCGCAACGACATTTTCAATAATTCCGGTAGCATCAGTTATTACGGCGGTAGTCGCAGCACCATTCAGCCTAGCTTCGAATATGGCGGCACATTCGGCGCCAATTGTCCGGCGGCGAGCGGCGGGGCTGCAACGGCAAAGCCATCGAGCTCGATCTGTTTCGGCGGCGTGCAATATTTTTTCACCGGCAGCTATCTGCAGAACTCCGAAGGCATCGAAAATACGCAGCCGACGCTCAACGCCATTCACGATTTCTCGCAGCAGGAAAAAGGCTTCGCCTATATGTCGACCTTCGTCGACCCCTATACGCGCCTGAGCCTGATCGCCGGCACCGCGACCAATGCTTTCCAGATTCCCAACACCCCCGGCGCACCTCTGAATGCCGCGGTTACTCCGCCGGTGTTCGGAATGAGCACCTTCGATTCATCGAAGCTCAACGAAAATCAGACCGAGGACACCCAATTCGGCGCGCTGGCGCTGCAGCGATCGGTGAACGGATTCGACGGGCAGATTTCCTATTTCACCCGTTACGACAATCTGCACTTCATGCCGGATCCGGCCGGCGACCTGTTGTTGAACGGCATCGCCTCGGACATCAGCCGGCAAGCCTATACCAACGGCGTGCAGGGCGACGCGTCCTATGCGATCAATCCGGCGCATACGCTGCGCGTGGGCTTCACGGTGTCGGCCGAACAGACCTGGGTCGACAATACGTCGCTGGTCCAGCCGTGCACGGCCTGCGACGGTACCGACGGCGGAGCGCCGGTGGCTATGACCGACGACGTCGACAAGCTCGGCTGGCTCGCCGGCATCTATGCGCAAGACGAGTGGAAGCTCACCGACAAGCTGACGATGAATTACGGCGCGCGTTTCGACCAGATGTGGGAATATACCGACGCCAACCAGCTAAGTCCGCGACTGAGCTTTACCTACAAGCCGTGGGACACTACGACCTTCCATGCCGGCTATGCGCGCTACTTCACGCCGCCGGTTCTGGTCGAGGCGGCGCCGGCCAATATCGCGCTGTTCAACGGCACCACCGGCGCGTCGCCGAGCGGCGGGACCAATCCGGTGCTGCCAGAGCGGTCGCATTACTTCGACGCCGGGGTCGATCAGAAAATACCGCTGCGCTGCGATACCGCGGTGGCAAACGACTGCCCGACGCTCGACCTCGGCCTCGACGCCTATTACAAAATCGCAACGGACCTGATCGATAACGGCAATTTCGGCCAGGCGCTGGTGCTCAGCGCCTTCAACTATGCCAAGGGCTATGTCGAAGGCGTCGAGTTCAGCGCCAAATTCAAGGCCGGCGGTTTTCAGGCTTACGGCAATCTCGCCGTCGGCGAGGAACGAGCCACCGACGTGGTCTCGAACCAATATTTGTTCAACAATGTCACGCCGCTTGCCGATCTCGGCGGTTTGACGGAACTGCAATACATCGACAGCCACTGGATCTACACCGACCACACTCAGATTGTGACCGGCTCCGCCGGCGCGGCTTATCAATTTTGCGGCCGGGCCTCGAGCCCCGGCGAACAGTGGTGGGACACCTGGTGCGGAACAAAACTCTCCGCCGACATGATCTATGGCTCGGGGCTGCGCACCGGCGACGCCAATATCGGCACCGAATCGCCTTACGCGCAGTTCAACGCCGGCATCTCGCACCAATTCGATACGCCCGACGGCAAGCCGCTGACGGTGCGCTTCGACGTCGTCAACTTGGCTGACACCATCTACCAAATCAGAAGCGGTACCGGCATCGGCGTATTCGCGCCGCAATACGGGCCGCGCCGCGGCTACTTCATCGGAATTTCAAAGAAGATATGAACTCCGTCAGACCGCCGTCGCTCAAAGCTGCTATGTGATTTTATAGCGTTGGATTACGATGTGATTCGCGGTCAATGATATTCGTCCGCAGGGCCTCGGGTCGGCGAAGCGTCCGGCTGGTCCGAATGGCGGTGGAGCGATGCGAATTCGAGCGACACTTTGGCTCGTCGTGCTGATTTCGCTTTACGCGTCGGCGCAGGCGTGGGCCACCGACGAAATCCAGGTCTACAACGCGGAAATTGCGGAGGTCGGCCAATGGACGATCGAGCAACATCTCAATTACACCTGGATTGGGCGAACGCAGCCGGATTTTCCCGGCGGCCTTGTCCCCAACCATAGTCTCAACGGTACGCCGGAACTGGCCTACGGCATCACCCCCTGGTGGGAACTCGGCTTCTACGCCCCATTCGCGGTCTCCGGCGGCGGCCAGGTTCTGTCGAACGCCGGCAAGATCCGCAATCTGTTCGTGTCGCCCAATGCGGCCGATCGCAATTTCTTCTATGGCATCAATTTCGAGTGGAGCTACGAGACGTCGCCATTTGCCCAGACCCAATATGCGCTCGAAATCCGTCCGATCATCGGGGTGCGCAATTCGGAATGGGAATTTATCGTCAATCCGATTGTCGACGCCAGCTTCGGCGCTTTGGGCGAGGCGGATTTTGCTCCGGCGGTGCGGCTTGCGCGCAATCTCGGGCACGACTTTTTTGTCGGCGCCGAATACTACGCTGACTACGGCAAGATCGGAGATTTTCTCCCGTTCAATCAACAGCAGCAGGAATTGTTCGCCGTCACCGACTTCAAGGCCGGTGTGTTCGATATCGAGCTCGGCGCCGGCTACGGTTTCACGGCGGGATCGGATCGCTTCATCACCAAGTTGATTATCGGCTATGCGTTCCCGGTGCCCGGCAAAGGCGACAGCGGCACCAACAGCAATATGCCGCTTAAAGCTCCGGCTGCGGCAAAGTCGGCGACGCTGGCGCCATGGCAGACTTCATCGGTGCCAGACGTGTTCGCCGGCCTGCAGTGACAGTCGATCGAGCCGATCGCGGCATCGGATTACGGCCGGCTCAGCGCATGCTGGATGTTATTGTTGCGATGCCGTCACGGCGATCGTCGAGCATCATCCAGACATTGGGGTCGGCCTGCGATTGCCGCTTGTAATATTGATAGGGCGTCGCCGACCAGGGCAGGATCCTTTCGTTGAGATTGTCGAGGATGAACTCGCCCTTGTCGGTCTTGACGGTGAGCACGGCATGGCCGTCGCCATTGGCTTCGTGCACGATGGTCATCAATAGCGCCGAGCGCGGCCAGCCGGCTTGCATCAGCATGCGCCGCTTGAGAAGCGCGTAGCTGTGGCAGGCGCCGGCGCCGTCGTCAGGGTAACGCCACCATTGAATCATGCCGTAGTGGTCCATGTCGGTCATGGGCCTGATCGAATCGTTGGCCAATTTGTTGATGCGGACCAAAGTCGCCCAAGCTTTGTCGTCGAGCACGACGTCGCGCGGTTCAACCGGCTTGGTGGCGCATTCCGAAGCGTAGGTCGCGCAAAATTGCGTCCAGCCGATCGGCGTTTTCACTTCGCTGCCGATGCGGATGAAACGCGGGTAGTCGTTGCTGTGGCCCTGCACCGCGCAGACGCAGGTGAAAATCGCCGTCGCCCAAATCAACGCCAGCGCGCGCGGCGCCATATCACGCAGAAACCTTTTCATGGATTTGACCCCCGTCCGTTGAGGTCATTTGTTCCACAAAGCTTTTGCGGCCCCGCTAAATCGGCACGCAGCCTTTGAAGCAAGATCGCGTAAAGACTACGGCGAATGCGGGTCGTGTTCGTCGAAAAATTAGTTCAAATGCGATCGATCGATTTGATGCGGGTAGCCGGATGGTGGTCTCGCGGCGAGAGAAACCCGTTCGCGCGGCGTCAATTTATCGAAGCGTCATCACTCTACGCCACCGCGTCGTCGCGGCCGATGATAAACGGGGCACCGCAGGCAGGCACAAAAATAAGCGCAGGAGCTGTCGTCGGCACCGTACGCATCGGAGTCGAAGGATCGCGCCTTCTGTTGCCCAGTCGCTGCCCGCAGGAATGGCACTACTATGTTCTTACCGTCCGCTCCTAGGCCGGCTGCGAGCGCTGCTATGGCTGTGGGTCTCGCCGCGACCGTGGGAATGCGCGCCGTCAGCCGGCAGGTAGACCACCCGGCCATGACGGACACCGCGTTCGGCGACGATGCGGTTGGCAAACTGCTGCACGTCGGCGCCGCGCCCCTTCAGTACGGTGACCTCCATGCAGCTGTCGTGATCGATATGCATGTGCAGAGTCGCTTGAGCGAGATCGTGGCGGTCATGAAAGTCGCGCGTCAGCCGCTTCGGCAAATCGCGCGCTTCGTGCTCGTAGATGTAGATCAATGCGGCAAGGCACAGCTGTGGTCCGCCGACCTCGGCGGCGGCTTGTTGCAAACCGGAGCGAGCAAGGTCACGGATCGCCTCGGAGCGGTTGGCATAGCCGCGAGCGGCCATGAAGCGATCGAGCTCCGCGGCAAGGTCGTCGTCGACGGTGATCGTAATGCGCTGCACGGCCGCCCTCATTGATGCCGAGGCCGCTATTCTACACGCTATTGTCATTGCGTCCCGCACTGTTCTGCGGCGTCAAGGGCCCGCATTTCCCTTCATCGTGGTTTTCGGTATGATGTTTTTTATAAATTTGCATACTCGCGGAGCGTCTTATGATCGGGATCAAGGGCAGATTGCTTGCCATCGTTCTTGCCGGTTCGTGCGTCACCGCCGCCAGCGCCGAAACGCCGGACGAATGGATTGCGCTAGGCGCGCGCGTGCACGGCGCTTTCGGGGCCTTCATCCCGCTCGGCATTAAAATCGGTCTTGACGCCGTCAACCGGCTCAATGCGAAGCCGCGCGAGTTGACAGTGCTTTATTACGACAGCGACACTTCGCCCTGCGCCTGCTTTGCCGATGGCATCGCTATTGCGACCTACGCTTCCGTGGGGCAGCGCACTTTGACCATCGCGCCCGAGAAAGCGCCGCCGGGAGTGGCGGCGGTGATTGTTATCCGTCCACGTCAGGGAGGACCGGGCTTCAAGTACGCAATTCCAATGGCGGCATTGGCAAAGCTTGGTCCGATGAACAAGGAATTGGATCCGCGCGGGCGCTATGACGCGGTGATGGCGACCGAAGGCCTGTTCCAGGTCGAAGCCGTTCCATAGGCGATGCCATTCCATGATTTTATGAAACATGAAATTGACGCCGCCATTCGCAGGATAATTGTGCAGTTTTCCGATGCGCCACACACTATATTTGGAACGTTATAACATCACATCCCCTGCTCACACAGAAACCTATACATGTAGGCTATATTGCAAAGTGTAGCCGAGGCTATATGCTGTAATTTGAGGTCTGATGGGGGGTCGCGTTGCTCAGTCAATGGCGATGCAGAAGATGAAGCAAGCTGACCACGCGAGCAGGTAGTTATTTGAACAATTCCAGAGTTTATCTGAGGTATTGCAGACATTTCTTTTTCTTGTTAGCCGAAGCGACTGGAATGACTCATGTTTTACTTTGTAATAAAGTAAAACAATTAAGCGAGTGAAGTGCAATGCGGCGTGAGGGGCGTGAGGGACGCGAATGGCAGCGGGGACGGGCGGAGCAAGTCGCCGCTCCGCAACGGCGCGGAACCCGATGGCTTGACTCACACGATACGGACTCATTCAATTGCAGTCGTTCAGGTGTGCCGGTCGCGTTGATCGGCCAAGAGGGAATCCGGTGTGTTTCGCCGTTGCAACGGCGAGCCAAGTCCGGAGCTGCCCCCGCAACTGTAAGCGGCGAATTCTTCTCTAAGATACCACTGGGCTTTGCGCAGCAAAGCCTGGGAAGGTTGAGAAGGGTGATGACCCGCAAGCCAGGAGACCTGCCTGAGCGAGTCATCCTTCCGGCGCACGGGGTGCGCGTTCGGGGCGGACTTCCGCTGTGGTGACAAATCGAGATGTCACACGGATGGAGTCCGTCATGCCTGTTCTGATGCCTGACTCACCGAACAACAAATCCTCGCGGCCATGCGGGGGGATCGCTGGTGCCGCGGTTCTGGCCGGTCTGAGTTTGGCGTCCGTCTGCGCTTGCGCGATCTCGACGGAAGCCGCGGACATGACCGCGCCACAGCAAGGGACGCCATTGCCGTTCAAGGCACCAGTCGCAACGCCTGCGCCTTACGACTGGAGCGGCTTCTATGTCGGCGGTCACGTCGCCTACAGCCGGGGCGGGGTGACCAGCACGCTGTCCGATCCCGCACCGACGGGCGCGGTGAATTCGTTCAGCAGCCTCTATGGCGGCGTGCAGGGCGGTTATAATTACGTGTTGCCGTCGCGGCTCCTGCTTGGTGCCGAAGCCGATATTACGTTTCCGAATTACTTCGAGGACGGCACGATCTATACGGCAGCGACGCCCGCCGGCACCAGTGTCACCGACCAGATCGATTATATCGCGACGCTGCGCGGTCGCTTAGGCTACGCCTTCGATCATTGGCTGATTTACGGTACCGGCGGCTTCGCCTGGTCGCAGGCGCGCTTTGGCGAGACGCCCGGTGTCGCCAGCGCCGAGGACAAGATTCTTTTCACCCGCACTGGCTGGACGCTCGGGCTGGGTGCCGAACTCGCCATCGCGCGGGACTGGACGGTGCGCGTCGAATATCTCAACGACAGCTTCGGCAGCGTTGCAGGCGTCTTTCCCTCGGGCACTGGATACCAGTCGGCCTTCGACATTCAGATGCTGCGGCTGGGGCTCAACTACAAACTCGGCGTCACGAATGCCAATACGGCGACGCAGGCGAGCAGCGATCCGTGGCCGCTCGCACCCGGCAGTTGGAATGTCCACGGCCAATTCACCTATATCGAGCAGGGCTACCCGGCGTTTCGCTCGCCATACGAAGGTGCCAACAGTCTCTCCGGCGCCAACCAGGCCAAAAACACCACGAGTGCGACTGCGTTTGTCGGCTTTCGGCCGTGGGACGGCACCGATATCTATATCGATCCCGAGATCGATCAGGGATTCGGCCTGAACGAGACTTTCGGCATCGCCGGCTTCCCCAATACCGAGGCGCAAAAGACGGGCTACCCATTCCCGCGCGTGGACGTGACGCACGTCTATGTGCGGCAGACCTTCGGCTTCGGCGGCGAACAGGAGACCATCGAGGATGGTCCCAACCAAATCGCGGCCAAAGAGGACATTTCACGGCTGACGCTGATCGCCGGCAAAGTCCAGGTCACCGACTTCTTCGACAACAATGCCTATGCGCATGACGGGCGCACGCAATTTATGAACTGGCAGCTTTATTGCTGCGGCTCCTACGACATCACCATGGACCAGCCAGGCTACACCTGGGGCGCCATGGCCGATCTGAACCAGAAGTTCTGGGCGTTCCGCGCCGGTTATTTCCTGGTCCCGGTGGTATCGAATTCCGACGATCTCGATACGCGTCTGCCGGACGGCGAATATATCAGCGAACTCGAACTGCGTTATTCGTTGTTCGCGGAGCCCGGCAAATTGCGGCTGATGGCCTGGGCCAACCACGCGGTGATGGGCACCTATGCCGCAGCGCTGGTGGAGCCGGCCGCCATCCCGACCTATCCCGACGTAACGCTGACCCGCGCGGTGCGCACGAATTATGGCCTCGCGGTCAATCTCGAACAGGCGATCAGCGCCGATCTCGGCCTGTTCGCGCGCGTCAGTTGGAGCCCGGGCCAGGACGAAATCATCGGCTGGACCGATGTCGACGAGAGCGCCTCCTTAGGCGCCGCGCTCAAAGGAACGGCGTGGGGACGGCCGAACGACACGGTCGGCATTGCAGGAGTTCTTGAGGGCCTATCGGCGGAGGCGCGCGCCTATTTCGTCGCCGGAGGGCTCGGATTATTGATCGGGGACGGCGCGCTCAATTACCAGCCAGAAAAAATTATCGAAACCTATTATTCCTATCGTCTCACCGCCTGGTCGGCTCTCACCTTCGATTATCAGTTCGTCGATAACCCCGCCTACAACGCCGATCGCGGCCCGGTCCATATTTTTGCCGGCCGGCTGCACGCCGAGTTCTGAGTCGCACGCTTGCGCGACGGCGGTGTTGCGGATTGCGGCCCGCTCCTTTGCCTATATCGCCTTTATGAAAACGGGACGTCGATCCGTCTCGCATTTATATGCGGTTGGGGTGCACATAGATGCATCTTAGAAATCGAGCTGACAAATCATGCGCCCATCTATGAAATACGTGATCGCGATCGTGAAGCCGTTCAAGCTTGACGAGATCGTGCAGGCGCTCGCCCGCGTCGATGTCGATGGTTTGACCGTCACCGAAGCCAAAGGCTACGGCCGGGACAAGGGGCATTCGCAGTTTTTTCGCGGCGCCGAATATGTCTCGACATTCGTGCCGATGCTCAAGCTCGAAATCGCGGTTGGCAGCGATGAACTGGACAAAGTCACTGACGCCATCTTCCGGGCGGCGCGCACCGGCCACATCGGCGACGGCAAGATATTCGTGTGCGACTTGGAGCAGGCGGTGCGGATCCGTACCGGAGAGACTGATGCCCTGCCGCCACGCCGGGTGGCGTGATGGCGTAGCGGCTCTGTTCTGATGGCCGATCCCATCTCAGCGTGGCTCGATCTCGACAGTCACATGCGACAGGGCGCGGAATCGATCGAGCAGCTGTCGGTAATAGTCCGGGCCTCTTTGCTTGGCGGTGCGCACCGACAGGATCGCGCCCAAGTGTCCGGGCCCTAAACGCCACAAATGCAGGTCCGTCAGGCGGTCGCCATCGACTTCGATCGTATCGCGCAGGCGCTGTTCCAGCGCGCCGTCCGGGCACATGTCGAGGAGAATCGCCCCGGTGTCGCGAATGAGACTGTACGACCAGGCCGCGATGACGATGGCACCGCCGATGCCGGCGAGCGGATCCATAAAGACCCAGCCGAGGAACCGCGCCAGCAAGAGCCCGACAATCACCAGCACCGAAACGGCGGCGTCCGCCAATACGTGGATTACGGCAGCCCGCATATTGTTATCGCGATGCGCCGCCGCCGGAGCGTGCTCATGCTCCCGGAACGCGACCGAATAGGGCTGTGCGCCAGGGACGAGCCTGATATGCGCGTCGAACGCATGCGGTTCGGGGATTTCGTCGATCGATTCGAAATGACGGCCGCGATCGGCAAGTGCGAATACCTGCCGGGCACCGCCTGGCCGTTCGGTTTCGACCGTAATCTCGCCCGAGCGCGGCTTGGTTTCGCCTGCGAATGAGAGCCGGAAGCGCGGCGGTACGCCGTCCTCGAAGATCTCAAGCTGCAAAGCGCCGGCGCCGGTCTCGATGCGCTGGACAGTGTCGTGGTGATGCGCGTCACCGGCGTGCCCGTGGCCATGATGATGGTGGTGCTCGCCGCCGCTCAGCAACAATACGCTCGCGACGTTCACGGCAAGCCCAAGGACCGCGATCGGGATGGCTTCGTTGAAGCTGATCGGTACCGGGGCGACGAAACGCGACGCCGCCTCGTAGCAAATCAAGAGCGCGATCATCGCCAGCACAATGGCGCTGGTGAACCCGGCGAGATCGCCGAGCTTGCCGGTGCCGAAGGTGAAGCGGCGATCTTGCGCATGCTGGCGCGCATAGCGATAGGCGAGCGCGGCGAGCAGGAGCGCGCTGGCATGGGTCGACATGTGCAGTCCGTCGGCGATAAGTGCGATCGAGCCGAACAGCAAGCCGCCGACGATCTCGGCGACCATCATGAAACTGCAGAGCCATATCACCAGCCAGGTGCGCCGCTCGTTCTCGTGATGGCCCGCACCGAGGAAAACGTGGCTGTGACTAGCCGAGTCCGTATCGGACATGCTCATGCTCCCAGACTTCACTTCAGGTAAGTTTGCATTGCCTCGATCAGCTCTTCGGCGCCACTCGCCCGCTCGGCGTCCTTGAGCGGCGCAACGACGTGAAGCCTGATATGATGCTCGATCACTTCGGTCATCAGGCTGTTCATGGCGCCGCGGGCGGCGACGATCAGATGCAGCACGATGGCGCAGCCCTTCTCGTCTTCGAGCGCGCGCTCGACCGCCTCGATCTGGCCGCGCACGCGGCGGACCCGGTTGAGGAGCTTGGCCTTCTCGGTTTTGGTATGCGACACGGTTGACGCCTCGCCAGATTATAGGGTAGGGGGTATGGTATAGGGGGCGGCGCTGGGGATGTCGAGTCCCGCATCGCGGGCCGCTCAATTCTGCAGAGGTCGTACGAAAAAGCGGCGCCACTTTCGTTGACGCCCGGCCGTCCTTGTCACGCTATTGTCGTGTTCACGATGGCAGCAAGGTCGGTCGTATTGCGTCGTGCTGCCGGGAGTCGGGGATGAGGGGACCAAGTCTAGCCGGCTTCTGGCTGATTGCGCTCATCGGGAGCGCCCAGGCTGCCGACCTCACGGCCGTGCTGCCGACCAAGGCGCCGCCGCCGGCAGCGGCGCCGGCTGCCTATGATTGGACCGGCTTCTATCTCGGCGGCCATTTCGGCGACGCGGCTGGATCGTCGAATTATACGGCGACGCAAGGGCTTGCGGCATCGCCGAGTTTGAGCGGCTCGCTCGATCTGTTCAATTCCTTCGACGTCTTCAAAGGCAGCGGAAGCGACGTGTTCGGTCTGCAAGCCGGGTACAGTTACATGTTGGCGTCGCGGCTTCTCCTTGGTGTCGAGGCCGATGTGTCGTTCCCTAGTCTTTTGCGCGGCAGCCAGACGATCGCGTCGCCGCTGATCGGCCAGGCGAGTTATCAGGATCAAGTGGAATTTTCAGGCACCCTGCGCGGCCGCATCGGCTATGCGCCGCGCAATTGGTTGTTCTATGCGACCGGCGGCTTTGCGTACGGCTACGACCAGTTGACGCGCACGCAAATCGCGGGTGTCGCCGCGGGCGGCACCGCAACGCCGGGGACGGTTGAGAATCTGTTCATGGTGCCGCGTACCGGTGGCGTCGTCGGTGCCGGCGTCGAATTGGCGCTGACGCCACGCTGGATGGCGCGGCTGGAATATCTCTACACCGACTACGCCTCGCGCGTGGTGGATTTTCCCAATGGCGCGCAGCGCTTCACGTCCGATCTTGCCGTTGAGACCGTGAGGGTCGGCCTCGATTACCGGCTCGGTCATGACGGCGTCGATCCTGAACTCTTGACCAAAGGACCGTCGTCGCTCGACCTCGACTGGTTCGCCGTGCACGGCCAGACAACCTTCATCGAGCAATATGCGCCGCCGTTCCACGCGCCATATGGCGGCGTGAACAGTCTTGCCTCGAATACCGGACGCGAGACCTGGGATACCACGTTGTTCGCCGGATTACGGTTATGGCAGGGCGCCGAGTTCTGGATCGATCCGGAAATCGATCAAGGTTTTGGCTTGAGCAATACCGAAGGCGTCGCCGGCTTCCCCAGCGGGGCCGCGTTCAAGATCGGCGCCTCGGTGCCTTACCCGCGGATCCAGCGCGCATTTGTGCGGCAGACGATCGACCTTGGCGGCGATCAGCAGAAGGTGGAGGCCGACCAAAATCAATTCGCCGGCGCGCAGACCGCCGATCGGCTGGTTGTCACGGTCGGCAAATTCTCCGTCTCGGACGTGTTCGACACCAACAAATATGCGCAGAATCCGCGCAAGGATTTCATGAACTGGGCGCTGATCGACGCCGGCACCTTCGATTATGCCGCCGATGCGTGGGGTTACAGCTATGGCGCCTCGGCGGAATGGTACCGCGGTGACTGGACCTTTCGCGGCGGTCTGTTCGATCTCTCGATCGTCCCCAACTCAACCGAGCTCGACCCGAGCTTTGCGCAGTTCCAGTGGCTCGGCGAAATCGAGCGTCGCTACGCCTTGTGGGGCCATCCCGGCAAGCTCGCCATCACCGGCTTTTTGAGCCGCGGCCGCATGGGCACCTTCGAAGATGCGATTGAGTTGGCGCAGACGGCCGGCACCGCTCCGGACACCGCCCTGGTCCGGCAATACCGCAGCCGCGGGGGCTTGGATTTGAATCTCGAGCAAGAGATCACTGCCGATCTCGGCATGTTCGTGCGTGCCGGCTGGGCCAACGGCGACGTCGAACCCTACGAATATACCGACGTCGACCGCACCGTCGCGGCCGGCCTTTCGCTCACCGGCAAGCAATGGGGCCGCCCCGACGACAGCGTTGGTCTTGCCGGCATCGTGAATGGCATTTCAAAAATCCACGAGGAATATCTTAACAACGGCGGGCTCGGCATTCTGATTGGCGACAGCATGCTGCCGCATCCTGGTCCCGAACAGATTATCGAGGCCTATTACGAGTTCCCGGTTTACAGCTGGATCGTGACGTTCGACTATCAGTTCATCGTCAATCCGGCCTACAACGAGGATCGCGGCCCGGTCTCGGTCATTGGCGCGCGCTTGCACACGCAGTTCTGAACCGCGCTACTGTTCGGGCTCGATCACGATCGGAGCGTCGAGGACCAGACGCTGGTTTGTTCCGAGCAGTACGCGCACCTCCACCGTCCAGACGCCCGGTTGCGATAATTCGATGTCGTCAACCTGCCACGCTTCGCTGGCGTCTTGCGATGCATAGCGTGTTATCGGCGTGCTTCCGGCTGCGGGCGGCGTGAGCGTGACCGTCAGGTACTTCGCGGCAAGCGAAGCGAAGTCGGCGTCCCAAAGCCGGATCGTCGCCCGCGCCGGGCCCGCGCGCCCGGGCATGATCGTCACGTCCGCCATGCCCTGTTCGGTGTGGATATGCACGAATGCGGCATCGGCGGGAACCGCGCCGTAGACCGGGTGGTGATGGGCGTGGCCGGCAGGCGGCATGGTTCCGAGCATCGCGACGATGACAAGGATGACGGCGCCGCCAAGCGTCTCAATGACGGCGTTGCGGCGCAGCTTACCTAGCGCTGTCGTGGTGGTGTGGTCCCCTGCTAACCTTGGCGTGAAGCGGAACCGATTGGCGGCGGCGATAGCGACCATGCCGAAGAACAGCGCCACTTTGACAATCAGCAGCCGGCCGTACGTCGTTCCGACGAGCGCCGTCATGCCGCCGACGAGGTACCAGCTATTGACGATGCCGGTTGCCAGGAGAGTGCCGACGCTGACGATACCGAGCGTGGAAAAACGCAACGTCGCCACTTTGGCCATCGCCGCCGAGGCGGCTTCGCGTTCGGCCGTAGCGAGGAGCAGCGCCAGCAAGGGCAGCGTGCCGACCCAGGCTGCCGCGGCGACCAGATGCAATACGTCTGCGGCCGGGTGAAGAATGCCCTCGATGCCCGATGCGCCGATGGCGTGGCCGGCCCAGGCCAAACTGCCGATCAGCGCTGCGGCCAAAACTACGGCCGCTGTCGCAAGCCATGGCCGGGCACTCCGACGTGGTTGCAGCAATCGGACCAATGTTCCGGCAAGGAGACCCGCGATAACCAGGCGGACGAGCCAGTCGTTGCCGAAATGGGTCTGCAACAGCACGGTCCAGATCACGCCCTGCGACCACACTTGCGGCAGCGGCTGTTGGCTCATTGCCTGCGCGGTGAGGAGGAGCCAGGCCGCACCCGACACCACACACAGCGCGAGGCTCGTCCACGCAATCGCCGCGAGCCGCGATCGGAAAGCGCGCGCGCCGTTCGCGGCGCCGCATTCAGCCAATGCCGGTGCGGCGATAAAAACCGCAAAGAACACAACGCCCGCGGTCAGCACGGTCGCGGCGAAGTGGATCGCGCGCACATAAACCATGGTGTCGTGCCAATCCATCGCCGGGCTTCGCTTATGGGGCGCCGACGTGGAAGGTGAAATTGCCCTCGGTGCTATGGGTGTCGACCGATAGCGCGCGCCAGCGTACCTTGTAGCTGCCGGGCGACAGCGCCTTCACGCCGATCCGCATGGTGTTGTCGCTGATCTGCGCCTTGCCCTGATCGACGCGCGTGCCGTTTGCCTCAGTCACCTCGACGGTGCTGAATGCAGGCTCCAGGTTTTCGGTGAAGGTCAGTGACACCTCGTGCGGCGTCGCCGGCACTGTGCCGTCGACTGGCGGGCTCGCGTGGTCGAGCAACGCGTGGGCATCTGCGAGCGAGGTGGCCGCAACGAAGATGCACGACGCAACGGCGAGAACCATTCGCATGGGGTGACCTCAAAAGTTCATTGGCGGCGATGCCGCATGTTGCAGCCGCTGGTTTGGCCGTTCAGGCCGCCCGCCGACACTTGGTGAGTTGTCAACGCGACGTGTGCATCGGATTTCGTGTGGCGGAGTGCCGCCCGGCTTGGCCACGAACCAGCGCGTCGTGCGCCAGCTCGGCCCTGATAATGCATCGTGCGTTGCAGCCATAATCCGGATAAGGCCACATGAACGGACTTGGAAATCCGCCGGCTACCCCGGCATGCGCTGGAAGCGCGAGGAGGATGTTTGTTGCTAACATGGCAGGCAGCAAGATCGCCTTCATACCGGACTCCATGTTTGGGCAAGTATCATTATTGGTTGCACTGAACTATATCGGGTCAGCTGCTGTCCGGCATCAAAATTTTGTGCGCCGCAGTCCGGAATAGCTACTCCAGCTCGGGGTTTATGAATTCTCTGCAAACGTATCGGGCGGTCGCCAATTTGACGCGCGCAGCAGATGTTTATGTGTTATTCTTGAGTCGATGAAGCGCGTGCGGCACCTCGTTCGGAATCGTTGGTCGGGCGGCGCATTGGCGCTGTGCGTCGCCTATTCGCTCGCCATCCAAGCTTTGCTTGTAAGCGTCGGACTGGGCATGTCGGCTGCCGCGACGCCTGGGCAAGCTGGCTTCGTTATCTGCAGTTTCGTCTCCGGGCCGAGCTCTCATGTACCGGCGACGGATGGCGGCCAGAACCAGCCCGCCCCCCGGCCGCAGTGCCCGTTCTGCTTCGTCGCCGCGCAAAGCGCCGGTCACCTTGCGGCGATCGATGCGGTAGCGGCGTTCGCCGTTTATGGCGGATTTGACGTTTTCGCGGTTCGCTACAGTCGATTCACGGACGAGCTATTCGTCCCGCCATTTCGCCGCACGGTCGGCGATCCCCGCGCCCCACCGACTTTTTCCGTCTGACGCTCGAACAGACTCCTTTTCTTTGGAGTCATGACTCATGCGCTTACGGAGAACATCATGCGCTTTTTCCTGACGCTCGCCTGTGTGGGTATGTTGATTGCCGCCGCTTGCCCGGCCTTCGCGCAAGCAACCGGCAGTCCCAGCATAGAAGTCGAGAAGCCATGGGCCCGGGCGACGCCCGCCGGGGCTCAGACCGGTGCGGCCTATATGACGCTCGACAACAAATCCGGCAGCGCCGATCGCCTGACCGGCGCGTCGTCGGACGTCGCCGCGACCTTGCAGATTCACGAGATGGCAGTTGTTAACGGCGTTATGCAAATGCGCCAGCTGGTCGAGGGTCTGCCGATTCCGGCCGGCGGCACAGTCGAGCTCAAGCCCGGCAGCTATCACATCATGCTGCTCAGACTGAAGAAACCGCTTACCGCCGGTGAAACATTCCCGCTGACGCTGACCTTCGAAAAAGCCGGGAATATTTCCGTCGCCATACCGGTCCAGGCCTTGAGCGCGACGCCGGAAGGCAAACCGGGTGGCATGGGTAACATGGAGATGAAGTGATGCACGCGCGTCAGATCATCTTGACGGCGATGGCCGGCATTGCCGGCTTTGCCGCGGTCGTGTTGTGTGTCGCGTTCGTCGCGTCCTCCCGCGAACCCGGCAATGGCGCCTATGTCGGGCCCATCGGCGGCCCGTTTACACTCGTCGACGACAGCGGCTCTCCAGTCACCGAAAGCGCGCTCTCCGGCAGGCCCACCGCGATGTATTTCGGCTACACGTTTTGTCCGGAGGTTTGTCCGACCACGTTGCTGGATTTGTCGCGCTGGATCCAAAAGCTCGGGCCGGATGCCGACAAGCTCAATTATGTCTTCGTGACTGTCGACCCGCAGCGTGACACGCCGCAACTCATGCACGCCTATCTGTCGTCTTTCGACAAGCACATTCGCGGCTTCACCGGGACGCCGGAGCAGATCGCCGCGATCGCGCGGGAATACCGGGTCTATTACAAAAAGGTACCGACCGATGACGGCGGCCACGTGATGGACCATTCCGCCATCATTTATCTGATGGGACCGGACGGCAAATTGGTGAGCGCTATCGCCTATCAGGAAGCTGACGCCTCGGCGCTTGATAAACTGACGAACCTGGTTGCGACGGCGCCGTCGTCCTGACCCGGCATGGATCAGGCCGGATCGCTGTTCGTGCTGCGGCGGTGCGCAAATGCCACAGTCGTCCTAATAGCGTACGCAGAAGTTGCTTCGTACCGAACACGTACCTAGTATCGAGGTAATCGGGGATGGGGCGTCGTATGATGCCGAAGGCGCAACGGACTGGCACCGGCTGGCGACGTGTTATCGCCGGCGTGCTCGCCTATGCGCTCGCCCTGCAAGGCTTCATCTTTGTGCTCGATGTCGGCCGTGCGGCGATCGCGGCCGCCACTGACGGCGCGAATGTTACGACGTTTGCGCTGTGTACGCACGATGGCGGCGGTGTCACGGTGCCGGGCGCGCCGGCTCAAGCGCCGGCCGGCGATATGCACTGCGCGTTCTGCTTCGCCGGCGCGGTCTATGTGACTTGCGCGGCGCCGAGCGCGCCGCAATGGAACAACATTGTCCTCCACGACGCGGTGTGGGCGGTAGCCGCGCCGCGTTTGGTTGGGCTTTTCAGCAATAAAAGCGCTTGGCCGCGCGGTCCCCCCGCCGCGGCATGACCAGTCGGCGGAGTGACGCCGCCGCATTCTGCGGGCCTTAAGATTTTGGCCCTTTTCCATCGCTGAGCAGCCGAACTCCGAGCGCTATCGCGCGAGGAGACGGCAATGCGCCAAAGCCCAAACATCCACTCTCGTTCTCGGGAGAGAAACTATGTCTAATCCATCCACCGCAGCGCGGCCTCGGGTTCGCCCATTGGTCGTCGCCGCTTATCTCGCCGCAGCGACTCTGCCGCTTGCCTGTGGCGCTGATGTCGCCTTAGCGGCTGACCTGCCGATTAAGGCTGTGCCTCCGGCCGCGCCCGCCTATCAATGGTCGGGCTGCTATGTCGGGCTCAACGCCGGCGGCGGCGCCAGCGCGTCGAACGTGACCACCACGGTCGGCGCCGGAGGCTTCCTGTTAGGTGGCGATCCCGCGGAGGTGACCAACGATGGAACCGGATCGGCCAACACGTCGGATGTTCTCGGCGGCGGCCAAGCCGGCTGCAACTGGCAGAACGGGACGATCGTCGCCGGCCTTGAAGGCGATTTCGACTATTTCCACAGCAATTCGAATTTCTTCAACAACACCAATACGCTGCCGACCAGCCTCAATTCCTTCGCCATCGGACAATCGCTCACTGCCAATTATCTGGCGACCGTGCGTCCGCGTATCGGTATCGCCGCGGGTCGTAATTTCGCCTACCTCACCGGCGGCGCCGCATTCACCGACGTGAGCTACACCGAGAGCTACGTCGACAGCGGCGGCGGCAGCGGCGCTGCGACCGCGTCGAAATTCCTGACGGGGTGGACCGCGGGCGCCGGCTGGGAATATGCCTGGACCGACCATTGGACGGTCAAGTTCGAATATCTGTATTCGGCCTTTCCGACGACGAGCGTGGCCGGCGTGATCACCGGACCGGGGGGAACTAATCCGCTCCACGGCTCGGCTGACCTCATCATTCAGGTCGCCCGCGCCGGCCTGAACTTCAAGTTCTGACCGCCGGGAGCCCGTCATGTTCGCACCCGGCTTGATCTTCACCCTCATCGCCAGCTTGCGCGCGCGCCGTCATACGGCTGCGTCGCGGCGGCCGCATCCGATTGGAGCAACCATGTCCACCGTGATCATGTCCCCGTCATCGTCGGCTCGCCGCCGTCCCAACGGACGGGTCGCCGCCGCGCTGTCCGCGATCCTCGTCCCGAGCGTCCTGGCCATGGTGCCGCTCTTCGGCATCACCACCGCCGCGCTCGCCTGCGCCTGCGGCTGCAGCGTGTTCGACGTCGGCGGCCTTGATACCCCGCAGGAACAGGATCACGGCGGCCGCGTGTTCTTCGAATTTTGGACCGGCGATCAGACCCACAATTGGGTTGGCAGCTCCAAGGCGGCGGGCGGCCTCAATTCGGACAGCAAGATCAATACCGAGTGGTACAATGTCGGCTTCCAATACTCGTTCAATCGCGATTGGGGCGTGATGGTGCGGATACCGACCGTCAACCGCGCTTTGACCACCGACACGGCACCGATCGGCCCCGGATCGGAGACCTTCAGGTCCACCGACATCGGCGACATCGAGATCATGGGCATGTACACCGGGTTCTTCCCGGACATGTCGACCGGCGTCGTTTTCGGCGTCAAGCTGCCGAGCGGCACTTACAACGCCCCCGGGCTCGACCGCGACACCCAGATCGGGTCAGGCAGCACCGACCTTTTGCTCGGCGGTTTCCATCGCGGCATGATCACCGGCGACAACGCCTGGCAGTATTTTGCACAAGCGATGTGGCGGCAGCCGTTCCTCTATCAGGACGCGGCGGACCCTCAGGGCCTCTTCGACGGCAATGCCGGCGTCGTGGAAAGCTATCACCCGGGCCTGCAGGTCGATGGTGCCGCCGGCATCTTGTACAACAATTGGTATCATGTGCTCGGCTTCGACAAGATCACGCCGCTGGGCCAGGTCATCATATCGCATCGCGATCATGACACCGGGACCGGTTCCGATCCGCTAAACTCTGGCTTCGACCGAGTGATGCTGTCGCCGGGCATCGAATTCACCAAGGTGCTCGACGAGGCCAACAATCGCGTGCTCAAGACTTATTTCGACATCGAGGTGCCGGTCTATTACCGGGCCAATGCCGCCAACAACAACGGAACCGAAGGTCAGCTCGTCGCGCCCTACTTGATTAAGGTGGTGACCAGCTACAATTTCTGAACAAACACAGGTATCACGCAGCGATGCAAGTCTGACAATGAATGTCATCGCAACACGATCGACGACGGCCGCGCGGTGCGCGGGCGCCGTCGTGCTGGCCGGTACCATTTGGCTTACGGCGATTCCGGCGCGCGCCGCGCCGGAGATTGACAAGCCCGCGCCGGCGCTTGTCGTTACGGAACTTGACGGGAAAACCTTCGATCTCTCAAAGCTCAAGGGCAAGGTCGTGCTGGTGAACTACTGGGCGACCTGGTGCGCGCCATGCCGCAAGGACATGCCGAAGCTCGATGCGTTTTATCGCGGCCATGAAGAGACCATGGCGTTGATCGGCATCAGCGTCGACCGCGAGCGCGACCTGCCGAAGGTCCGCAAAGTCATGACGTCGCTGGCTTATCCAGTCGCGCTCTTAAAGGACGTGACGGTCGACGGCTTCGGGCAGCCTGAAGGCGTGCCGATCACCTGGATCGTCGATGCCGACGGCAAAGTGCGCGACCGCATGATCGACGTGCGCGATGAATTGCTCCACGACCTCGTCGTTCCGCTGTTGCCGCATTGAACCGAGTGTGGAGCAGGCCCGGAGCGATGCGGATCAAACGAAAGGTTTTGCGCCACGCCGCCGCGGGCGCAGTGGGGGTGTATCTGCTCCTCGCCGCGCCCGCCGCGCAGGCCGGCGAGTGGCTCACCGACGCCAATTCCGGCTGCCAGGTCTGGGACCCCAATCCTCAATTGGAGGAATCCGTCACCTGGTCTGGAGGCTGTACCAACGGCCATGCCGACGGCGCCGGCACCGCGCAATGGTTCAAAGCCGGCGTTCGCATCGAGACCAATGAAGGCACATGGCGCGACGGCCGGCAGTCCGGCAAAGGCGCGCAGATTTGGCCAAGCGGACGCTTCGACGGCGAGATCGTCGACGGCCTGCCGAACGGGGCAGGGGTTCTGGCCTTGCAAAAACTGCGCTACGAAGGTCAATTCCGCGACGGCAGGCCCAATGGCATCGGCACGCTGACGATGGGAAATGAAACGCTGCAGGGCACCTGGAAAGACGGCTGTCTGCAGGGCAGCCAACGGAAAGCCGCAATAGGCATTCCATTGTCGGACTGCCGCTGACGCCACATCGCGTGCCCATCAAACGGAGGAGACAATGCGCGCACTTTGTCTGGTTCTTTGTTGCGGGATCCTCGCCTCGGTCGCGGTTGCGGTGCCCCGGGCGGCGATCGCTCAAACAGCGGGCGCGGAGGAGAGCAAGGGCAAAGACTGCCGGATGGAGCAGCAATGCCACTGGAAAGATTTCAAGAAAATCTGCGTCTGGGTCAAAGTGTGCCGCTAGGCTCGGGCGATACCAAGCGGCCATCGCTGCTTACCGCACTGTGGCGCGGCGCGCGCGGGCGCTGCCCGCGCTGCGGCCAAGGCCCGCTGTTGCACCACTACCTTAAAATGGTCGACCGCTGCGCCGTCTGCGGCGAGCCTTACGGCCACTATCGCACCGACGACGCCGCGCCTTGGCTGACCATCCTGGTGGTCGGTCATCTCACGGTGCCGCTCATTCTTATCAGCGAAATGAATTTCCAGCCGCCGATGGCGCTGGCGCTCGCGATCTATCTGCCGCTGATCGTCGGGCTGACGTTGTTTCTGTTGCCGCGCTGCAAGGGCGTGATGGCGGCGATGCTGTGGGCGATGAAGGCGGAAGGCTCGGAGAAGATTTGAAGGCGTCAGCGCGGCGCGTGGCCGTGGCGGGTGAGGACCTTGCGCACGGCCTCGACTAGTTCAGCCTCCGGGACCGAGCTCTGAGCTTCGGCTTGCTTCTGCAAATATTCGTCGCGGCCCTTTTCGAGCTTGGCGAGCTCGGCGCCGACGGTCAGGTCCTTGATGGTGACCTCGCCCTTGGCTTTCTCGTCGGAGCCCTGGATGACGACGCAAGGCGCGTTGCGCTTGTCGGCGTATTTCATTTGCGGGCCGAATTTGCCGGAGCCGAGATAAAGCTCGGCGCGGATGCCGGCATTGCGCAGCTTCGCCACCATGGCCTGATAGTCGGCGATGCGGTCGCGGTCGAACACGGTGACGACGACCGGGCCGGCTTCGGCTTTCGCTTCGACTTTGCCGAGATATTCCAGCGCGGCGAGGAGCCGCGACACGCCGATGGAAAATCCGGTCGCCGGCACCGGCTCGCCGCGAAACCGCGACACCAGCCCGTCATAACGCCCGCCGCCGCCGACCGAGCCGAAGCGCAGCGAGCCGTCCTTGCCGTCGGTCGAGAAGGTCAGTTCGACTTCGAAGACTGGGCCGGTGTAATATTCGAGGCCGCGGACGACGGAGCGGTCTACCAACACACGCGATTCATCGTAGCCCGAGTTCCGCACGAGGGCGGCGATATCCCTGAGCTCTTGGTCGCCTTGTTCTCCAATCGGTCCGTATTGGACGTTATTGTTCATCCAATCTAGCCGTGCGATGTTGTCTTTACTTGCTTCGTTCAATGTAGGGTCAAGACGATAATTTGGATGACCGGATGTGCTGTCCTGGGCGTAGCCGAGAAATCTCATCACATTGTCAGCTTGAGCGGGGGAGAGATCAGCGCCCTTGGTAACGTCGCCGCTTTCATCTTTGCGACCAGTTGTAAGAAGTTGAAACACGCCCTGTGAACCCAATCGATCGAGCTTGTCTACAGACCGTAGTACGGCGAGCCATTTTGCTTCACTGATGGGCTGCACAACATCTAACGACTCCTTCAATCCTTCCAACAATTTGCGATTACTCACCTTCACCACATAACTGCCGCGCGGAATCCCCAGCGCCTCCATCGCGTCGGCCGCCATCATGCACATCTCGGCATCGGCGGCCGGCGACGCACTGCCCACCGTATCTGCATCGAACTGCATAAACTGCCGAAACCGCCCCGGCCCCGGCTTCTCGTTGCGATACACATGGCCGACGCGATACGAGCGATACGGCTTCGGCAGCGCGTCGAAATTCTCCGCGACATAGCGGGCGAGCGGCGCGGTNNGCAGGAATTTGCCGAGCGCGTCGGTATATTCGAAAGCCGGCGTCTCCACCGGCTCGAAGCCGTAGAGCTCGTAGACGGCCCGGATTTTCTCGATCATGGCGCGGGTCGCCGCGATCTCGGCGGGGCCGCGGTCGGCGAGCCCCCGCGGCAGCCGCGCTTTGAGCTTGTTGGATTTTTCCGGCTTGTCGTTCATGGCGCGGTGGTAGCAGCCGGGCCGAATGGCGGCAAGTTGGGGCGGCGAGCGTCGTCGTTGTGCCCTCTCCCCTTGTGGGAGAGGGCGGCGCAGAGGTTCAACAAATACCGCTGGGTGAGGGGTTGTGGCCCGGCCCCTCACCCTATTTTAGCCGCCTGAATACCGAGCGGCCCTCCCCCGCAAGGGGAGAGGCGGGCCCGCGAACGCCGCGATTTCTGACGCAGTCATGCTCTAATCGTGCAGAACCATGTGCAGCAGTGAATTGTGGATCTCGATGCCGCCGCCATTGTAATCGATGAAGCCCAGCCGGCGGAATTTGTTCATGAAAAAATTGACGCGCGAGCGGGTTGTGCCGATCATTTCCGCCAGCGTTTCCTGGTTGATCGGAGCGGCGACGAGTTCGGATTCTTTTTCCTTGCCGAAATTCGCCAACAGCAGAAGAATCCGCGCCAGCCGTTTTTCGCTGGAATTGAAAAGCTGATCGACCAGGTCTTCTTCGACGCGGTAATTGCGGTGCAACAGATACATGATAAACATCGAGGACAGCGCCGGTTCATCGCGGAGCGCGCGCAGCATTGTCGTCCTGGTCAGCCGCATGAGCGTGCATTCCGTCATCGTCGTCACGGTCGCCATGCGCCGGGTGTGACCGTTCAAGCAGCCCTCGCCGAAAAAATCGCCGGCGCCGAGGATGGCGAGCACAGCTTCCTTGCCGGTCTGGGAGAGAACGGTGATCTTCACCTTGCCGTTGAGGATGTAATACACGGAATCGGCGGTGTCGCCCTGCGCATAAATGACTTGATTGTGGTCACGCTCGGCGATCGTTCTCCCTTCGCCGATTTGGGCGAGAAAAGCCTTGGGATCGAACGGTATCTTTTTTTTCTTTTTGTTTGGTGGCGCAGCGTGGGCAACCACGGGAATTTCCTCCTATGCAGTGCAACACTTGCAACGGATTTTATGCGGCTGCCGGGATAGGGTAATTGTGCAACGTGAAGTTTTATTCGGCAAAAAACAAGGATCAAATCGCCGCAGCGCCGATCTGAGCGTCTCGCCGTTCTCTCGTACGCATTTCCCCTTGTATTTCTAATGGGGGCGAATAGCGCTTACAGTTCAATTTTGCACAGGTGTCAGCGGACGACCTGGCAATCGTGGAGAGGTCCAATGCCAGCTGCGACGGTACCTAATGACCTCGAATCCTTCTGGCTGCCGTTCACGCCGAACCGCGCTTTCAAGCGCGCGCCGCGGCTGTTCGCGCGCGCCAAGGGTATGCATTATTTCACCCCCGAGGGCGGCGCGGTGCTCGACGGCTGCGCCGGGCTGTGGTGCACCAATGCCGGCCATAACCGCGATCCGATCGTGGCCGCGATCAAGCGCCAGGCCGAGGATCTCGATTATTCGCCGGCCTTCCAGTTCGCCACGCCGCAAGCCTTCGAACTGGCGAGCCGGGTCGCGGACTTGGCGCCGGGCGATCTCAACCGCGTGTTTTTCTGCAATTCCGGCTCCGAAGCCGTCGACACCGCGCTCAAGATTGCGCTCGCTTATCATCATGTGCGCGGCGAGGGCTCGCGCACCCGGTTGATCGGCCGCGAGCGCGGCTATCACGGCGTCGGCTTCGGCGGCATCGCGGTCGGCGGCATCGTGCCCAACCGCAAATTCTTCGGCACGCTCTTGGCCGGCGTCGATCACCTGCCCGCGACCTACAGCCGCGAACATCAGGCCTTCACCAAAGGCGAGCCGGAGTGGGGCGGCCACCTCGCCGACGAGCTCGAACGCATCGTCGCGCTGCACGACGCTTCGACCATCGCCGCCGTGATCGTTGAGCCCATGTCGGGTTCCACCGGTGTGCTGCCGCCGCCAAAAAACTATCTGGCGCGGCTGCGTGCGATCTGCGACCGCCATGGCATTTTGCTGATTTTCGACGAGGTGATTACCGGCTTCGGCCGCCTCGGCCATGCCTTCGCCGCCGAGCGTTACGGCGTGACGCCGGACCTGATCACTTTCGCCAAGGGCATCACGTCGGGATCGGTGCCGATGGGCGGGGTCATCGCGCGCGATAACATCTACGAGGCCTTCATGCGCGGGCCCGAGCACGTCATCGAATTGTTCCATGGCTATACCTATTCGGCGCATCCGCTCGCCTGCGCCGCGGGGCTCGCGACGCTCGATCTTTATCGCGACGAAAAACTGTTCGAGCGCGCTTTGGCGCTGGAGCCACGCTTTGCCGATGCCGCGATGTCGCTCAAAGCGCTGCCCGGCGTGCTCGATATCCGCACCGTGGGATTGGCCGCCGGCATCGACCTCGCCGCGCGCGCCGGCAGCCCGGGCTTGCGCGGCTATGAGGTGATGGACCACGCCTTCCGCGACGAGGGCGTTTTGGTCCGCGTCGCCGGCGACACTATCGCGCTGTCGCCGCCCTTGATCGCGACCGAGGCCGAGATCGGCGAGATTTTCGACAAGTTGGGAAGAGCGATCAGCGCGGTGGCGTGACCGAACCTAGCCAGGACGACCGCCGCCGCGACCGGCTGAGGGTAAAGCGTCCCAAAGCCGCCCCTGCTGGTCGACATAACGCCGCTCGGTCGCGGAGGATATTTCCCAGATCGGATAAAACGGGGACTGCGACGCGCGGCTCGGGCGCCATACCAGCCGAGCCGAAACGCGGCCGCTGAGCTTGGCCGCGGCAATCGCCTGCTCCATATTCACCGTCACGTGGGGCGTCGTGCCAGTGAGCGCTGCATCTTGATCGAGGGAACCGGTTCCCGCGTCGACCAGCGCGACATGCCGCTCGCGCCCGCCAGACGCGAGCAGGATCAGATAATACGCCGAGCCCGGTGCATCGAGTCGCTCGACGCGCAGTGCCTGCCCCGAGACCGACGGGGCAAGCCCGAGCGCGTCCCTTGCGCGGAGGATCGCTTCCTCGGGGGCAATTTCCACTATCTCTCCGCGACCTCTCCCGCGCGCGATCGCCCTCGGGCTCACTGCCATGTTATCCCGGCACAGGGGGAGCATGCGCCGAGGTTCACAGATTAAAGCCCACGATCCTGGTCGTGCAATGCGGTAAAGATCCGACCGTCGCTGCGTACGTAGATTTGATGACCGCCGGAGACGAACAGATGGAACGGATAGAACGGTGAAAGCGATTCCCGACAGGGTTTCCACACCATCGCCGAATGCTGACTGACCGTCTCGGACAGAATGTGAAGTCGACCGAGTTGTCCCGGCAGCTGAATGTCTTGGCCAATAAGCTTGCGCCGCACGTCTTCCGCGTTGCTGAGATCGAGAATATTTTCTGTGCCCGACGCGCTGATGACGGACTGGTTGTAGATGCCGGTGCGCCCGTCGACGATCACCGCGAGCGGGACGTTGCCCGACGGCGTTTCACCGAATGGCACGATGTAATAGTAGCTGTTAGCGCGATCGAGCCGCTCGACCAGTACAGGAGGTTTGGTGTCGGTCCTACTCAGCGCCGATTTAAAGCTATCGCGTTCTCCAAGGTTGTAGGCTTCGATGCCCTTCCTGGCTTGCACCTTCGCTTGGTCCGACGGGATCAGATAGTCGGCCGCCAGCGGGCTCATGGGCGGCGCGGTTACGCTTGGCGGTGCCGTGGGTGGCGGGTCCGGGTCGCAGATTGCGACGAATTTCCCAGCCCAATGGCCACTTGGCACACCGGTCATATAGGTCGACTGCCAGGCCGCGTAGCTGATGTGTTCGTTGGCGACACCGCGACTGCCGCCGGTGCCGCAATTGTCGTGGTGAGAGTGCGGCGGAGGTAAGGGAGGCGGCAGACTATTGAACGAGGGACACGGTGGCCAAGGGTTGTTGACGTCGAAGCTCGTGACCGAATAGCCGGTGTCCGTCGAACTCTTCGGCTCCGCGCTTACGCTGTAGCCGCGCACCACGATCCAATGGCCCGACCCGTAGACGAGGGCAATCGGCGCGACTTTGTAGTGATGAATCGTCCATACGATCATGCGTGAGATCGCATCCTCGGTCGCAAGCGCATCGAGCGCGAAATACTTGTGGTGCTGCCGATGGTTCATGGTCCACTGCAATCCGTCGGGCGCGGTGTACCAGCCCGGTTCGGTAACGCTGTGGCTGTGATTGTCGTTGTAGAGCAGGTTCTGGCTGACGAGACCCATGCCGATCTCGTCCAGAACCATTTGGGCGCAGGCTGCGCCGCAATAATAATCGGTGTCCTGTTGGTGATAATCGACCGCGAGATGCTTATTGAAGGACATTGCCGCCTCCGCTGCTCAAGGTTTGGAATAGCGATTTGAAAATCTCCGGCTGAGGCCGGGTTTTACAACTTTAAATTTTATGATAGTGTATTACAATCACGTTGTGACGCAACAGCGACTGCTTCGCAGACGGCTTATTGCGGCTTTACGATCGCCCAGCCGACATGGATCGCGCCATCGCCGCGGCGCATCGGCAGATCGAACGGCGCGCCGATTTCGGCGTTGGACGCGATGGCCGCGAATTGCGGCGGCAGCGTCTTGCCATCGCCCTGCGTCCACACTACGACCGCGCCTTTATTGCCCAGGTCCTTGAGATCGATCCACGGCGCGCGCGCAGGCTCGCCGTCGATCAGCACTTGCGGCTGGTCCGGCGAATAATGCGCCAGGTTGCCGCCGTCCCACATCGAACCGATGACGTAGCGCAGCGGCGCGCCGGTCGCTGAGCGAAAGCGCTGCGTCAACGTCTCGCCGAGCGCGTCGCCGGGAAACAACACCGCGCGATAGCGGTGGTCGAAACGGGGCAATAGCGCATAATTGGCGACGAAGACGACGACGAAGCCCGCGAACACCGCGACCCACAGCATCACGATCCGTCGCAGCCGCACGGTGTCGATCGCGGCTGGCGCGATCATGACGAGCCAAAGGCCAAGATAGAGCCAGAGCGGATAGCCCCACATCGCCACGGCGCCGCGGCCGCTCACGGCGGCGAGCGCGATGGTGGCGAGGCCGGGCCCGAAGGCCAACAGCGTCACGACGCGGCGATCGAAAGCGTCGGCCTTATCCGGCGCGGTGCCGGCGCGGGGCACCGGCTTCGATCGCGGCCAGAACAGCGCCGCCGCGATGCAAAGCGCCGGCAGCGCGAAGAAGATCTGGCTTGTGGCGAATTGCGCCGGATGCAGCACATGATCGAACCAGCCGCGCACCTCGGCGGCCCGGTGGCTCGCATAGGCCAAGGGCAGGAAATCGGTTTGGACGAGCCAGATCACGTGCGGTGCTGCGACGATGAACGCCACGGCGAGCGCGAGCCACGGCCCGGGCGTGGCAAAAGCCCGCCGCGCCTCGCGGTCGAACAGCATGAACAGCGCGTAGGGCGCCACCAGCATGACGACGAAATATTTCGCCCACAGCGCGCCGCCAAATGCCACGCCGAGAAGGAACCAGTTTACGAGGCTTCCGCGCTTGACCGCGGCGTGAAAAGCGTAACCGGCCAGCGCCCAGAACGGCAGTTGGATGACATCGTGATTGAATTTCACCGCCGTGTACTGGAAGTAATGGAACCCGTCGACGATGAGGACGGCAATGAAGGCGCCGAGCGTGCCGACGACCGGCCGCGCGGCGGCAAAGACCAGAGCAAAAGCAATGACGACGGCGGCCTGCGCCAGCGCGTAATACGCGGTATCGGTGCCAAACGCCCGGTACATGATCTCAACCAGCCACCACGGCAGCGGCGGCAGCTTGTCGTAACCGAGCTGCCATTCGCGGCCATAAGTGAGGGCTTCGATCAGATCGAGCGGGAGGTTGGCGTAAAACAACGACGGCAACGCGGTCCAGACCGCAAAATGCAAGGCCAGGAAGCCTGAAAACGCTGCCTGTGGCCGGCGTTCGATAAAGCCTATCAATCCGCACGAAGTCGCGGCGCCGGACGCGGACCGGGGTGCTGGCGCGGGGACGGATTGGAACATCTCAAGCCTTCGGTCGCCGGGTGCGGCTTGTCGAATTTGGCGTTATAAAAGCACACTTTAGGCTTGGCTATGCACGCGCGCGCACTTGCGGCAAAACCGCGCTTGTGGACACTGCTTATGTTCGGGCGCGAATCGTTGTGACTGGTCCTTTGGGGGTCCCGCGGCATGGTGCGCATCAGCGCCATCTTCATCGCAGTCTGCATGGTTCTCATCGCCGGCTCGGTCGGCTTTGTGGTCTATTTGCGGTTCGGCTTCACCGGGGCCGAGTCGGCACTGGTGGCGCTAGGCGCCCTGACGGCGCTTGCCGTCTACAACACCATCGCGGCGCGCAAGCGCGACCGCCTGGAAGCCAGCAATCAGCTCGCTAATCTCGCCCGCGGTTCGGGCGATCTTGCCCGTCAGCTTGCCGAATTCGGCCGTCGCCTGAGTACGATGGAGGTCAAGGTCGATACGGTGATCGATCGGGCGCTGGCTACCGCCCAGCCGCTTGCCGCCGAAATCGAGGAACTCTCCACGCTGGTCAAGCAGCTTGCCGATTCCGTCGCGGCGCACGAAGCGGCGCTCGCCAGTGATCGCGGCGACGAGCGCCGGGCGCCGGCTGCCGGGGTCGAAGCGGGATACGCGACGGGCCCCGCCGCCGCGGCGATGGATTCGGCGAGCGTCCCGGCGGTATCGGCGCCACCGCCCGCTCCGATCGAGCGCAAGCCGACAGCCTTCGCCGGGATGGACCGCGACGCTGTCATCGCGGCGATCCGCACCGCCATCGAGGCGAGCAAGATCGAGCTTTACCTGCAACCCGTCGTGACGCTGCCGCAGCGCAAAGTGCGTTATTACGAGGCGTTGTCGCGGCTTCGGGCCGACTCTGGCGATCTGGTCGCGGCGGGGGATTTTCTCAGCTATGCCGAGGCCGGCTCGCTGATGCCGAAGCTCGATCATCTGTCGGCGCTGCGCTGCGTTCAGGTGGTGCGCCGGCTCCTACTCAAGAACCGCGATGTCGGTCTGTTCTGCAATCTGTCCGGCGCGACGCTGACGGATTCCGGCTTTCCGAAGTTTCTCGAATTCATGGATGCCAACCGCGCCATCGCGCCGGCATTGGTGTTTGAATTCACCCAGAGTGCGGTGCGCGCCATGGGGCCGATCGAGAATGAGAGTCTGGCCGCGCTCGCCGAGCGCGGCTTCCGCTTCTCGATCGACAATCTCACCGACCTGCGCGTCGAAGCGCGCGAACTCAACGAGCGCGGCTTCCGCTTCGTCAAGGCGCCGGCGGCGCTTTTGTTCAACCGCGTCGGCGCCGCCTCGACCGATATTCACCCGGCCGATTTCTCCGATCTGCTCGGCCGCTTCGGCATCGATCTGATCGCCGAGCACATCGAGATCGAATCCATGGTGGTCGATCTGCTCGATTACGACGTGCGTTTCGGCCAAGGCTTTTTGTTCTCGCCGCCGCGCCCGGTGCGGGCGGAGGCGCTGCAGGGCCTTGCCGGCGACGCCGCGGAGCTGGCAAAGAACTCCGCGCCGGCACCTGGACCGACGCCCGCCGGCGGCAATCTCGCCCAACTCGCGCGCGCCGGGACGCGGCGCAGCTAAGTAGTCCCCTTGCCAAGCTTCATCGAACGTTTCGAGCCGCTCGCCCGCGAATACGACGCGCTGTTCTGCGACATCTGGGGCGTGGTGCATAACGGCGTTACCGCCTTCCCGGCGGCGTGCGACGCGCTGATGCGCTTTCGCACGGCGGGCGGCACGGCAATGCTGGTCACCAATGCGCCGCGGGCGGGCGCAGCTGTGGCACGCATTCTCGACCGCTTCGGCGTGCCGCGCCAAGCCTATGACGCGATCATAAGCTCGGGCGACGTGACCCGCGGTATCGTCGAAGCGCGGCCCGGCGAAACCGTGTTTCATCTCGGCCCGGAACGCGACCATTCGATTTTCGATGGTCTCGGCGTGAGTTTTGCGCCCTTGGCGCGCGCCGACTACGTGGTGTGCTCCGGGCTGTTCGACGACACCATCGAAACGCCCGACAGCTATCGCGATATGCTCGCCGAAATGCGCGCGCGCTCGCTGTTGATGGTCTGCGCCAATCCCGACATCGTCGTCGAGCGCGGCGACACTTTGGTCTATTGCGCCGGCGCCTTGGCCGAGGCTTACGCGGGGCAGGGCGGCACGGTGCTTTATTGCGGCAAGCCGCACCCGCCGATCTACCAGACGACGCTCGCCAGCGCCGTAACGCTGCGCGGCGGGCGGGCTCTGGAGCTTCGGCGCGTGCTCGCCATCGGCGATTCAGTGCGCACCGATCTCGCCGGCGCCACCGCTTTCGGGCTCGACTGCGTATTCGTCACTTCGGGCATCCACGCCGAGCAATACGGCTCGCGCGACGCCCCCGATGCCGCCAAGCTCAAAGCGATCTTCAGTGCCGCCGGGGTCGCGCCGCGCGCGATGATGCGGGCGCTGGTGTGGTGATAACAGACGAAGTCGATTGGCGCGTCAGCGCTCGAAGGCGGACGTGAATTCGGGCTTCTCGGCGAACACCGCTTCGATCTTGGACTTGAGCGTCTGGGCGTTGAACGGCTTGACGATGTAATTGCTCACACCGGCCTTCTTCGCCGCGATCACGTTCTCGGTCTTGGATTCGGCCGTCACCATAATGAACGGCGTCGTTTCGATCGCCGGATTGGCACGCACGCGCTGCAAGAGATCGAAACCGGTCATCGGCTCCATGTTCCAATCCGAGATGACCAGGCCATAGCGCTTGGCGCCCATCTTTTCCAGCGCGGCGACGCCGTCCGAGGCATCGTCGATGTCGACGAAACCAAGCTGGCGCAGCAGATTGCGGATGATGCGCACCATGGTGCTGTAGTCGTCGACGACGAGCACGGACATATTCGGATCGAGCGGCATTGCTGTGGTCCTCAAGCATGATCCCGAACAGCGTCACCGCTTTCCGGAGCGATCATGAGCAATTGAAATTCCCAGAAAACGGATTCCCATTCGATAGGAGCCGATACGGCTTAGGGCGCGCGACCGGCGCGGCGCCGTGCTGAGCCGGCTGATAGATCGATGCAGGCCAGCGCTCCGACCGTCCCTTCCCAGCCTGGCAAGCTACATTGGGTGTTTGAATAACGGGTTAATCGCGCCGGAGTTGGCCGGTCCGGCCGCCGCAACCATTGCGCTTGTCCGTGCTTGACTTTGCGCCGGGTGCCGCGGCACGTAACGGCGCAAATATAAATATTCTTAACCATCGCAAGCCCGAACCAAAGTAAGCCCAACGTAATCCAGATGACGAAGAGTCTCAGCATCGTGCGCGATCGTGCGCCCGATGACGCGGCAAATGACGCGGCTTGTGACGCGCTTCGCGGCGCGGTCGTCGCGATCGGCAATTTCGATGGCGTCCATCGCGGCCATAAAGCCGTCATCGCGGCGGCGCTCGATCGCGCCAAGGCGCTGTCGCGTCCGGCCGCGGCGCTGACCTTGGAGCCGCATCCGCGTGCCTTCTTCAAGCCCGCCGAACCGCTGTTTCGGCTGACCGATGAGGCCGCTAAATTGCGGCTGCTCGCCGCCACCGGGCTCGACGGTGCGATCATACTGACTTTCGACGCGGCGCTGGCAAGCCTTACCGCGGAGGAATTCGTCAGCCGCATTCTGGTCGAGCGCTTCGCGATCAGCGGGGCTGCGATCGGCTTCAACTTTCATTTCGGCGCCAATCGGACCGGCTCGCCCGTTTTCCTTGCGGCCGAAGGCAAAAAACACGGCTTTGCCGTCGATGTGGTGCCGCCGTTGCAGGATGGCGGGCAGGCAATCGCGTCCGGCCCGATTCGCAAAGCGCTCGGCGAAGGCGACCTCGACCAGGCCGCGGCGTTTTTGGGCTATCCTTGGTTCGTCTCGGGCGAAGTCATCCACGGCGACAAGCGCGGCCGCGAACTCGGCTTCCCGACCGCCAATCTGCAGCTCGACGCGGCCTGTGGGCTGCGCCACGGCGTCTATGCGGTACGCGCCGCCGTTGGCGGCCGGCGCTACGACGGGGTGGCGAATTTCGGCCGCCGGCCGATGTTCGATAACGGCACGGTGCTGCTTGAGATTTTTCTGTTCGATTTTTCCGGCGACCTTTATGGCGCGCGTATCGACACAGCCTTCATTGCGTGGCTGCGCGAGGAGCGGAATTTCGCTTCCGCCAAGGATCTGGTGCGGCAGATGCAGGAGGACACCGCGCGCGCGAAAGAGGCTTTGGCCCGCGCCGGCGCCGCATTCCCGCCCATTTAGCCGGCGTGATCAGAAATGCTGCTTGCCCTGATTTTTGTGTTCGCGCGTCCACTGCGCCACCATGAAGCCAACGAGCGCGAGCGGTACGATGCGTTGCCAGCCGATCGAACGGCCGGCCTCGACTGCGGCGCTCAATAGCCGCGGATCGAGCAACCAGGACGGCGAATGGGCGCGCGCGGCGCGGGCGAGAATGGCGCGCTCCCTGACCCGGCGGCGGATCAGCACACACACGATTGCAGCGACAATCGCGATGGTGACGAAGAGCCCGGCCATTATTAGGCCGGCCGAGACGCTTCCGTATCGCAACGCCAACCAGTCATAGCCGGCGACGCAGAGAAAAACGAAAGCCATGAGCGTCGCCGCTGCAATCACTCCGAGCCACACCAGAACGGCGACGCTGGCGCCGTTTCTGGCCTGGATCGAGAGCGTAATCTCGCGGGTCAGGGTTTTGAGCATCGGATCGTCAATTCCTCAACGCCGCCAATTCTTCAGCGCCGCAAATTCAGCGCCGCCATGTCGTTCCGAACAAAAATCCCAGACCGGCGACTATCGCGAGCGTGGCATAGGGGCGGCTCTTGATCGACTCGTCGATGGCGCCGGCAAAATTATCGGACACGTCGCGGACGGCGCCCGCCGCCTCGCGGGTCTTGCCCTGGGCGTCGGCGACCATGCCGTCGACGCTGGTCTTGGCGCGCTGCCAGGCCGCGCTGCCTTTATTAGTGAGGATATCGGCGACTTGTTCGGCAAGCCGACCGAAGTCCTCGCGCAGCGCTTGCAGGTCGCTCTCGATATCGCCGGATGCGGCGGAGGCGGCTTTGCCGATTTCGTGCACACCGTCGCGCGCGTCCCGTGCTGCCTCCTGGGCCGTGTCGCGAATGTTCTGCGAAGCCGTTGAAGCGGTATTCATGCCGTGAACTCCGTGAATTGGAATGGGCCGGTTGCCCGGTTAAGTGTTGGGGCAACCAAGAAGTTCCATCGGCCAGGTCGCAGCGAAAAAGCCGGTTCAATCGGGCAGCCGGACGTCCTCGTTCGGAAACAGATGATTGACGATGACCAGCGCGACGATCGACAGCGGGACGGCGAGAACGGCGCCGATCGGACCCCACATCCAGGTCCAGAACGCCAGCGCCAGAAACACCAATAGCGGATTGAGGGTGAGACGGCGCCCGACGATGGTTGGCGTGACGAAATGTCCTTCCAATGTGGTGACCGCGATCAATCCGAGCGGCGCGATGAAGGCGTGACCGAGCGAGGAAAACGAGACGAGGCCGACGCCGAAAAGGGCCAGCACCATCACCGCCGGTCCGACATAGGGGATGTAATTCAATAAAGCCGCCAACAGCCCGAAAATCACCGGATTGGGATAGCCGATCAGCCAGGTGCCGACCGCGACAATGATGCCGACGCCTGCATTGACGATGGTCACCACCGTGAGATAGCCGGCCAGGTTGCGCTCGATGTCGCGCATGATTTTGAGAAACCGCAGCTTGGCGTCGCGGTTGGAAAACATCGAGACGATATGGTTGCGCAGCTCGATCTGGCCGACCAGAAAGAACAATAGGGTGGCGAAAAACAACAAGAGCTCGCCCGCTGCCGGCGTCAGAAACGCGACTACCGGCAACACCACGTTGGGCGGCGGCTCGTTGACGTTGAGCAGGCCATTGCCGCCGAATAGCGAATTCTCCAGTTCATGCAGGGCCGCAAGCGGTTGATCGAGCACCGTGAGCTTTTGCTTGATGGTGGCCCCGATCTCAGGCGCCCGGCCGATCCACTGACTCACCGGGCCGGCAAGGGCGGTGACGATGAGACTGAGGACGCCAAGCGCAACGAGCAGGATGACGACGCCGGTAATCCAGGGCGGAATGCCGTAAGCCTTGGCCGCCTTGATCAGGGGCGCCAAAGTCAGTGCCGTTACCGCGGCCGCCAGAATCGGCAAGAGGATGGCGTGGCCGATATAGAGAAAGGCGCCGAACAGCAGTAGGAATATGCCGATCGTCGCAGCTTGGCCGGTCGAGGCCCAGATGTTGTGGACGCTTGAGACCGGCAGCGGATCGCTGATGACAAGGGCGTGGCGGACTTCGCGCCTGGCCCGGATATAATCCACGAAACCCTCCGTCGTCCCACCCGCCGCTTTCGGTGAATTAACGCCAGGCCGAAGCGCTCGGTTCCCGCGGTCCGGCTTAAGTCCCCGACCGGAGACCCTTTCCGCACCGCACCCGGCTTGTTAGAAGGCGCCCTGGACTTAAGAAGGCCGGCATGACCGACACCAAAGCGCGCGACTACTCTGAAACGCTGTTTCTACCCAAGACCGATTTCCCGATGCGCGCCGGGCTGCCGCAGAAGGAGCCGGAGCTTCTGGCGCGCTGGCGCGAGCTCGGCCTTTACGAACGGCTGCGCGCGGCGGGCAAGGGCCGGCCGCGCTTCGTGCTGCACGACGGGCCGCCTTATGCCAACGGCAATATCCATATCGGCCACGCGCNNGGCTGGGACTGCCACGGCCTGCCGATCGAATGGAAGATCGAGGAGGACAACTACCGCGCCAAGGGCAAGCCGAAGCCGGACTTGGCCGATCCCGCGGCACTCGTGGAGTTCCGCCGCGAGTGCCGGGCCTTCGCCGAGCACTGGATCACGGTGCAGAAAGCGGAATTCGAACGGCTCGGCGTCGTCGGGTACTGGGCGCGTCCCTACACCACCATGGACAATTTCGCCGAGGCGCAGATCGCGCGTGAACTGATGAAGTTCGCCGCCAACGGCACGCTCTATCGCGGCTCAAAGCCCGTGATGTGGTCGGTGGTGGAGAAGACAGCGCTCGCCGAGGCGGAGGTTGAGTACGAGGATTACACATCGGACACGGTGTGGGTGAAGTTTCCGGCCCAACATGTTGTTCGAAGCGGGGCGGACATCGATACCCATCAAGTGGTCTGGAACACACTCGTCAAGGATCATCGACCGTCGATTGTCATTTGGACGACAACGCCTTGGACGATTCCGGGAAATCGTGCCGTCAGTTTTTCCCCGAGAATTGAGTATGGCCTGTACGAAGTCACCGACGCGCCCGACGGTAATTGGGCAATTCGCGGCGACAAATTATTGCTCGCCGATAGGCTAGCAATCGACGTTATGCGGCAAGCGCGCGTATTGGCGTATCGGAGAATATGCGCGATCCCTGCCGAGGTCTTGGCGGTTGGTCACTGTCACCATCCGCTGGCGCAATTCCACGCCGGCTATGGCTTCCGGGTGCCGCTGCTCCCCGGCGATCATGTCACCGACGATACCGGCACCGGGTTTGTGCACACCGCGCCCGGCCACGGACGCGAGGACTTCGACGTTTGGACGGCGAACGCGCCAAAGCTCGGGGCGGAGGGCATCGCCACCGTTATTCCCTACACCGTCGACGCCGACGGCCGGCTCACCGATCAGGCGCCCGGCTTCACCGGCAAGCGCGTGCTCACCGACAAAGGCGAGAAGGGCGATGCCAACGAGGCGGTGATCAAGGCTCTGATCGATGCCGGCATGCTGCTCGCGCGCGGCCGGCTCAAGCATCAATATCCGCATTCCTGGCGCTCGAAAAAACCGGTGATTTTCCGCAACACGCCGCAATGGTTCATTGCGATGGACAAGCGTATCGACGATGCCCTCGGCGAGCCCAGGGCTATGGACAACATCGGCGACCATCGCGACACGCTGCGCCATCGCGCGCTGACCGCGATCAAGGCGACGCGCTGGGTGCCGGCGCAAGGCGAGAACCGCATCAACGGCATGATCGAGAGCCGCCCCGACTGGGTGATCTCACGGCAGCGCGCTTGGGGCGTGCCGATCACGGTCTTCATCAAGGAAAAGCCGGACGGTTCCGTCGATATTCTCGACGATCCCGAGGTGAAAGTGCGCATCGTCGAGGCCTTCGAGGCGGAGGGCGCGGACGCCTGGTACCAGCCCGGCGCCCGTGAGCGCTTCCTCGGCAAGCTCGCCAATGACGGCTGGCAGAAGGTCGACGATATTCTCGACGTCTGGTTCGATTCCGGCTCGACGCATGCCTTCGTGCTCGAAGACCCGCGGCATTTTCCGAGCCTCGCTTACATCAAACGCAAGGCTGACGGCGGCGACGAGGTTGTGATGTATCTGGAAGGCTCCGACCAGCATCGCGGCTGGTTTCAGTCCTCGCTTCTGGAAAGCTGCGGCACGCGCGGCCGCGCACCGTTCGACACCGTGCTCACCCACGGCTTCGTGCTCGACGAGACCGGGCGTAAAATGTCGAAGTCGCTCGGCAATGTGACCGCGCCGCAGGACGTCATCAAACAGTCCGGCGCCGATATTCTGCGCATGTGGGTGTGCGCGGCCGATTACGCCGACGATCTGCGCATCGGCGCCGAAATCCTCAAAACCACCGTCGATACCTATCGCAAGCTGCGCAACACGCTGCGCTGGATGCTCGGCAATCTGGCGCATTTCGAGGACAGCGAGCGCGTTAAGCCCGAGCACATGCCGGAACTAGAGCGCTTGATCCTGCACCGCGTGGTCGAGCTCGATGCGCTGGTGAAGCAGGCCTATGCAGATTTCGACTATAAACGCATCTTTGCCGCGATTGCCGCGTTCATGACCGTCGATCTATCGGCTTTCTACTTCGATATCCGTAAGGATGCGCTTTATTGCGATCCGTACTCTTCGATCACGCGCAAGGCCTGCCTCACGGTGCTTGACTACGTATTCCGTTGCACCGTCACTTGGCTTGCGCCGATGTTGTGCTTCACCGCCGAGGAGGCCTGGCTCGCACGATATTCCGACGCGTCCTCAGTCCACCTCGAAGCCTTCCCCAATGTACCGGCGGCGTGGCGCGACGACGCTTTGGCCGAAAAATGGCGCAAGGTCCGCAACGTGCGGCGCGTCGTCACCGGCGCGCTCGAGCTTGAGCGTGCCGGAAAGCGCATCGGCTCGTCGCTTGAGGCCCATCCGGTCGTCTACATATCCGACCCAGAACTGTTCGCGGCCGTGGTCGACGTCGACTTGGCCGAAGTCTGCATCACCTCGGGCGCGGCGCTGGTCGAAGGCGGCGGACCGGTCGAGGCGTTCCGGCTGCTGGACGTAGCGGGTGTCGCCGTCGTGCCGGAATTGGCGCAGGGCAAGAAATGCGCGCGGTCATGGAAAATCTCGCTCGCGGTCGGTCTCGACCCGCAATTCCCTGATGTCACCCCGCGCGACGCCCAGGCGTTGCGCGAATGGGAAGCTGTCCGCAGGGCGGCCGAGTAGGGAGCCGGTGGAGAAGCAGGTGNNGGTTCCTATCTCTGGGGCCGGCTCAGCGCATTCGGCCTCGCGGTGGCAGCGATCGCCTGCCTGATCGATCAGGCTGTCAAGCTTTGGCTGCTCTACGATTTCGATCTTGCCAGCCGGTCGCCGGTAGCGTTAACGCCGTTTCTCGATCTCTTTCTGACTTTCAATACCGGCATCAGCTATGGCCTGTTTCCTCAGCAGGGGTCGGTCGGCCAATGGGCGCTGCTTGCCNNTCAAGGTCGCGGCAGTGGCCTTTCTTTGGGCCTGGCTGACGTGGGCGCCGTCGCGGCTGACGGCCGCGGCGTTAGGCCTCATCATCGGCGGTGCGGTCGGCAATGCGATCGACCGGCTGCACTGGCCGGGGGTCATGGATTTCGTCCTGTTTCACATCGATACCGCGCGCTTTAGCTTCCACTGGTACGTGTTTAATCTCGCCGACACGGCCATTGTTGTGGGGGTTGTGGGGCTGCTATATGAATCGCTCTGGCATGGGGGTGCCGCAAAAGCGCCCTGATCGCGGGTATAAAGCTGTTGCTGGGTAGACGGGGATTTCCCTGAGAAGCGCCGTGCATCGGCAGGATAACAGGCAAGTCGGGTGAGGGCATGCCGCAGGATCGGTTAGACCGCTTAAAGCTTGGCGGCCACAACATGCGCAACACGCGTCCAACGCGGTTCACAAAACTCACGCGGTTTGTTTTGGGCGCTGCGGCGGCCGCGCTGGTCGTGGGCGCCAGCTATTCGCCCGCCCGCGCCGCCGATGACGACATTGCTTCCCAGGAATCGTTTACCGATAAGTTTTTGCGCACGATCGGGGTCAAGGATCCCACCACCACCGAATATGAGATCAATTACAGCGAGCGCTCGCCGCTGGTGGTGCCGCCGTCGCGCAATTTGCCGCCGCCGGTGAAGGCGGCGACGGTACCCGCTCCGGACTGGCCCAAGGATCCCGATCTGAAAAAGAAAAAGGCAGACAAAGACGACAAGCCGGTCATCCGCCCGTTCGATTCGGTGATGGAAACCTCGCGGCCGCTGCGCCCGGACGAGCTCGGCGTCGGCAGGCCTGCGCCGACGGTCTCCACTCCCGGAACTCCCGAACAGAGTACGCCGTCTCAACTCGGCGAACAGAAGAAAAGCTTTTTCAGCTTCGACTGGATGAAAAAGGAACAGTACGGCACCTTCACCGGCGAGCCGCGGCGGGCGAGTCTCACCGATCCGCCGCCCGGCTATCAGACGCCGTCGCCGGATCAGCCTTACGGCATCACTCCGGAACACAAGGATTACACGCCGAAGTCGCTGGGCGAGCGCCTGGAGCCGGTGCGCTAGGGCATGATCCCGAAAAGTGGTTACGAGAAAATCCCAGAGCCCGTGTCTGATCTAATCGGAACCGGCAAGGTCCCGGGCTAAAGATCGAGCGCGGCCCGCTTTCCGGCTCGAAATGGACCCGTCGGCGTGGTGCAGGGTCCGATCTACGGCGTAATGTTGCAAGCTTTCTGGGGCGCGCTATGGCTCGCGGAGGTCATCTCTTGTCGCAAATCTATTGGTCGATGCGCTTGTCGAAAGTGCTGCTGCTCATTGTCGCCTTGGCCGGGGCTGCCGCCAGCGCCGCACATGCCGGCAGCGGCCCCGACGTCGCGCATTTCACGTTGTCGAACGGGCTGGAAGTCGTTGTGGTGCCCGATCATCGCGCCCCGGTCGTCACCCATATGGTCTGGTACAAGGTCGGCGCTGCCGACGAGACCCCCGGCAAATCCGGCCTCGCCCATTTCCTCGAACATCTGATGTTCAAAGGCACCGAGAAGAATCCCGGCCAGACGTTCTCCCGGCAGGTCGCCGAAGGCGGCGGGCAGGAAAACGCGTTCACCGCGAGCGACTACACCGGTTTCTTTCAGCGCGTCCCCCGCGAGCATCTCAAGGAGGTGATGGCGTTCGAAGCCGACCGCATGACCGGTCTGGTACTGACCGACGAGGTGGTGCGGCCGGAACTCAACGTCGTGCTCGAAGAACAGAATATGCGCATCGCCAACAATCCCGGCGCCCGACTCGGCGAACAGATGGACGCGGCGCTCTATCTCAATCACCCCTACGGCCGACCGGTGATCGGCTGGCGGCACGAAATCGAAAAGCTCGATCGCGACGATGCGTTGGCGTTCTATCGGCGCTTCTACACCCCGAACAATGCCATCGTGGTCGTTACCGGCGACATTACCGCCGATGAGGTCAAGGCCGACGCCGAGGCGACCTACGGCAAAGTCGCCGAGCGCGCGCCGAGCAATCCGCGGCAACGGCCGACCGAGCCGGTGCAACAGGCGCCGCGCACCGTCACGCTTGCGGACGCTCGCGTCGAAGAGCCGAGCATTTCCCGCGACTACCTGGTGCCGTCTGAGACCACCGCCAAGTCCGGTGAGAGCGAGGCACTCGACGTGCTTGCCCACGTACTTGGCAGCGGCGAGGATTGCCGGCTGTACCGCATCTTGGTCGTCGACAAGGGCATCGCGCTGTCGGCCGGCGCTTATTATACCGGCACCGCGCTCGACTACGCCAAATTCGGCGTCTATGGCGCACCGAAGCCGGGAACGACTTTGCGCCAGGTCGAAGCCGGTATCGACGCCATCATCGACGACGTCGTCGCGCACGGCATCACCGCCGACGAACTCGATCGCGCCAAGAACCGGCTGATCGCTGACGCCGTCTACGCCGAGGACAATCAGGCGACCTTGGCACGCTGGTACGGCGCGGCGCTGGCGACCGGGCAGACCGTCGACATGGTCCGCACCTGGCCCGACCGCATCCGCGCCGTGACCGCGGACGCCGTACAACAAGCCGCGCGCACCTGGCTCGACCGCCGCAAGTCGGTGACGGGCTATCTGGTCAAAAGCCTGCAGCCCGAGGAGAGCCATTCGTGAATATTTTGACGCATGCTCCGTTCCATCGTGTCGTTCGACGCGCTTTGCTGGCTATCTTGGTGCCGTGCGCGGCGTTCGCCGTGTTGGCACAGCCGGCGCGGGCGACAACGATCGAACGGGTGGTGAGTTCGGGCGGCGTCGAAGCTTGGCTGGTGCACGAACCGGCGGTGCCGCTTATTGCCGTCGACTTCGCCTTTATTGGCGGTGCGATCCAGGATCCGCCCGGCAAGGCGGGTACCGCCAATCTTGCCGCATCGCTGCTTGACGACGGTGCCGGCGATATGGATTCCAAGGCGTTCCAGGATCGGCTCGAGCGCAAAGCCATCGAGCTGAGTTTTAATGCCGAACGCGACCATGTGCGCGGCTCGATGCGCACCCTCAGCGAAAATCGCGACGAGGCGTTCGACCTATTGCGGCTAGCCTTGACAGAGCCGCGCTTCGACACGGCGGACGTCGAACTAAATCGCGCGCAGATTATCTCGATGCTACACCGGCAGACGTCCAGCCCCGGCGATATTGCGAGCCGCCGCTGGTGGGAGACCGCGTTCGAGGGACATCCTTATGGCCGCCCTGTCAACGGCACCTTCGAATCGGTACCCAACATCACCATCGACGATCTCAAAACCTATACCCGTCGGGTGTTGGCGCGAGCCAATCTCAAGATCGCCGTGGTCGGCGACATCGACGCCGAAACCTTAAAGCCGCTGCTTGACCGCGTGTTCGGCGCGCTGCCGGCGAAGCCCGACCTGACGCCGGTCGCGAATGCCACGCCGCAAGGTCTCGGCCGCCGCATCGTCGTCAGTCTCGACGTGCCGCAAGCGGTGGTCGATTTCGGCGGTCCCGGTATTGCCCGCAAGGATCCCGACTTCATGGCCGCCTATATCGTCAATCACATCCTCGGCGGCGGCGTGTTTTCGTCGCGGCTTTACCAGGAGGTGCGCGAGAAACGCGGTCTCGCCTATTCCGTTTCCGACAGCCTGGTATGGCTCGACCATGCGGCTTTATTCTTCGGCGGCACGGCGACCCGCGCCGATCGCACCGGCGAAACGCTCGAAGTGATCGAGAAGGAAATCCATCGGCTCGCCGAAACGGGACCCACCGCGGCGGAACTGGCCGAGGCCAAGAACTATCTCAACAGTTCCTTCGTGCTCAATCTCGACACATCGAGCAAAATCGCAAGCATGCTCGTGCAATTGCAGCTCGACGATCTCGGCGTCGGTTACTTCACGCAGCGATCGGCGATGATCGCGGCGGTGACGCTCGACGATGCCAAACGCGTGGCCAAGCGGCTGCTCGATAACGGCCTGTTGGTCACCGTGGTCGGCAAACCCGAGGGTGTAGCCTCGACGTCGACGACGGCGAATTAGCCTGCCCGGGTTTCGCTGACGCTCAACCCGGGCTAGTGTTGGCCATGATCCGCGTCAGCCCCGAAATCGATCTCGACGAGCGCGAGATCGAAGAGACTTTCGTGCGCGCCTCCGGACCGGGCGGGCAGAACGTCAACAAGCTTTCAACCGCGGTTCAGTTGCGCTTCGACGTGCGGCGCTCGCCGTCGCTGGCGCCCGAGGTACGCAACCGGCTGGAACGGCTCGCGGGCTCGCGGTTGACGAACGATGGCGTGCTGGTGCTGACCGCGCAGCGGCATCGCACCCAGTTGCGCAACCGGCAGGATGCGCTCGACCGGCTCGTCGAACTCATTCGCCAGGCCGCGGTCCGGCCGGTGAAGCGACGCCCGACCAAGCCGACCAAGGCGTCGCGCGAGCGGCGCATCGAAGGCAAAAAGCGCCGCGCCGGCGTCAAGCGGCTGCGGCATACGAAGCCGGCGTTCGATTGAGACCGCGAACGCGGCCCGGATTTCGCTCCTGCACGATCCGGGCTACCGTCGCCGCCCAGCGAGTCGCCAGCCAATCCGGTTTTCATGCCTGTCCGTCAGCTTTCCGAAGCCACCGTCAACCGCATCGCCGCGGGCGAGGTGGTCGAGCGCCCGGCGAGCGTAGTCAAGGAACTGGTGGAGAACGCGCTCGACGCCGGCGCGCGGCGCATCGATGTTTTGACCGACGGCGGCGGCCGCCGCCTGATCCGCGTCAGTGACGATGGCGAGGGTATGACGCGCGCCGACCTTAAGCTCGCGGTGGAACGCCACGCCACTTCAAAACTCGCCGAGGACGATCTCGTCCTTATCCGCACGCTCGGTTTCCGCGGCGAGGCCTTGCCCTCGATCGGCGCGGTGGCGCGGCTTTCGATCATAACGCGGCACGCCAGCGAGCCGCATGCTTGGGCGATCGAAGTCGATGCCGGGGTGAAAGCCGAATTAAAGCCCGCGGCGCTTGGCGAGGGCACCCGCGTCGAGGTGCGCGATCTGTTTTACGCAACGCCGGCGCGGCTGAAGTTCCTGAAACTGGACCGCACCGAGGCGGAAGCTGTGCGCGAGGTGGTGCGCCGGCTCGCCATGAGCCGGCCGGACGTTGCTTTCACGCTCGCCGGCGAGGAACGCGCGCCGGTAAGCTTTGCCGCGACGCTGCCGGGCTCGACCGGGCGGCTCGCCCGGCTCGGCGATGTGCTCGGTTCGGACTTCCGCGCCAACGCGGTGGAGATTACGGCCGAACGCGAAGGCGTCGTCATCGAAGGCTTTGCCGCGCTGCCGACGCTGACGCGCGCCAACGCGCTCGGCCAATATCTTTTCGTCAACGGCCGCCCGGTGCGCGACAAGCTTTTGATCGGCGCGGTGCGCGCGGCTTACGCCGACTATCTGCCGCGTGACCGTCATCCGCTGGTGGCTTTGTTCGTTTCGTTACCGGCGCCCGAGGTCGATATCAACGTGCATCCGGCCAAAGCCGAAGTGCGGTTCCGCAATGCGGGCCTGGTCCGCGCGCTGATCGTGCACGCGCTGAAAGCCGCGTTGGCGCGCGACGCAACGCGTGCGGCGACGACCGGCGGCGCGGCGACGATCGCGTCCTTTCAGCGCGGCTGGGACTGGCGGCGTTCGCCGGCGCGGCCGAGCGATCCACAGCATCCGTTCGCACCGTCGCGTGGAGGTTTTGCCGAACCGACGCAAGCCGCTTTCGATACCGGCGGACCTGCGGCCGATCTTCGCGCCGATTTTCCGGACGGTTTTGCCGCGGGCGTCGAACTCGCCGCGCCGGCGGCCGATCTGCTCGATCATCCGCTCGGCGCGGCGCGGGCGCAGGTTCATGACACTTATGTCGTGGCGCAGACCCGCGACGGGCTGATCATTATCGACCAGCACGCCGCCCACGAGCGCATCGTCTACGAGCGGCTTAAGGCGGCGATCGATAAAGCCGGCGTAGCGCGGCAGATTCTGCTCATTCCGGAGATCGTCGAGCTCGACGAAGCCGATGTCGAGCGCCTTGTGGCTCGCGCCGACGAGTTGGCTCGATTCGGGCTTGTTCTCGAGGGTTTCGGCCCCGGCGCGGTGGCGCTGCGCGAGACGCCTTCGCTTCTCGGCGAGATCGACGGCGGCGGCCTCGTCCGCGATCTCGCCGAGCATATCAGCGAATGGGACGAGACCCTGCCACTGGAGCGTCGCTTGATGGCGGTCGCCTCCTCGATGGCCTGCCACGGCTCGGTGCGCGCCGGGCGGCGGCTCAAGCCCGAGGAGATGAACGCGCTGCTCCGCGAAATGGAAACGACGCCCAATTCCGGCCAGTGTAATCACGGCCGTCCGACTTATGTCGAATTAAAGCTCAACGATATCGAGCGGTTGTTTGGGCGACGCTAGCTCGATCGTAAAAACAAGAATTCGGTGTCGTCGTAACGGCGCCGCTCAAGCTCGGTAAAACCCTCGGGCGCCGCAAAAGCGACCTTAGTCGCCTCTTCGACCACGATCAGCGCGTCGGGCGCGAGCCAGCCGCCGGCACGCGCGGCAGCTAACGCCTGAGTGGCGAGGTTTTGGCCATAGGGCGGATCGAGAAAGGCG
>PLTE01000135.1 GCA_003164375.1 Hyphomicrobiales bacterium
TTGGTGCCGTAGGCATTGATGATGCCGCCATTGATCACGGTTGGATCGAAGCCGCCGGCATCGAGCAGGGTCGCTACCATCGACGTGGTGGTGGTCTTGCCGTGCGTGCCGCTGACGACAATCGAACGCTTGCCGCGGATGAAAAATTCATGGAGCAGCTCCGGCAGCGAGCAGTAGCGCAGCTTGTGGTCGAGAACGAACTCCGCCTCCGGATTGCCGCNNCGATGCCGCCGATGCCGATAAAATGCACCGGACCAATATCGCGCGGCAGCTTCATGGCATTCCCCGAAAAGACATGGATGGCCGGAACCTGGTCCGGCCATGACGGATCGATAATGCTGAAACTATCGCTTCGAGGCTACTCCCGCCACCTGCAGCACAAGATCGGCGAGCCGGTCGGCAGCATCGAGCCGGCCCAGAGATCGTGCCGCCGCGGCCATGCCGGCAAGGCGCTGCGGTGCCACGGCGAGGTTTGCGATCTCGGCCGCGAGCCGCTGCGGCGTGAAAGCTTCCTGCAGTAGGCGCAGTGCGCCGCCCGAGCGTTCGAGCACGCCGGCATTGGCGAATTGGTCCTGGTCGATGGCGTGCGGCAGCGGCACCAGGATCGAAGGCCTGCCGATCGCTGAGAGTTCGGCGACGGTCGATGCCCCCGAACGCGCAATCACCAGATGGCTCGCCGCGATGCGCGCCGGCAGATCGCCAAAAAACGGTGCGATCTCAGCGGCAACGGCAAGCTTCGCGTAAGCCGCTCGGACGCGGTCCAGATCTTCGTCGCGAGCCTGCTGGACGACAGCAAGACGCGCCCGCAAGCTGGCGTCGAGGAGCCCGATCGCGTCAGGCACGATGTCGGCCATGACACGGGCGCCCTGGCTGCCGCCAAAGACGAGGATTCGCAATGGATCGGCCGCCGCCGGATAGGGCACTGCCGCCGCGTCAACGACCGCTGAGCGAACCGGATTGCCGGTGAGCGTCACCTTAGCCGCCAAATCGGGCGTAGCGCTGAACACATCAGGAAAGGTAGTGGCGATCGCGGTAACGCGCGGCGCCAACAGCCGATTAGCCCGTCCAATGACGGCATTGGCGTCATGGATCAGGCTCGGCACGCTGCGGCACACCGCAGCGAGCAGCGGCGGAATGGTCGGGTAGCCGCCAAAGCCGATGACCACCGCGGGCCTGAGCCGGCCGATCAGCGCCCAGGCCTCGACAAAGCCTGTGCCCAGCATGGCGGCGGTTCGCGTCAATGCGATGGGATTGCGCGCACGCAGCGTGGCGCTGGCGACGACATGAATGGTCTCTTCGGTGAATGCGCCCCCGAAGCGCGCCGCACGCCGGTCAGTCGCAAGATGAACCGTGATGCCGCGCCGGCTCAAAACCGACGCCAGCGCCTCGGCCGGGAACAAATGCCCGCCGGTGCCGCCGGCCGTCACCAGCACCGGCTGCATCACACCGAACTCGCAGCGAGCAAAAAATCGCCGGCAAGCTTGGCGCGCGGCCGCTCGCGGGTCAGCGCCAGCAGCATGCCCATGCCGTAAGCAAGCGAGATCAACGATGAGCCGCCATAGGAGATGAACGGCAAGGTCATACCTTTGGCCGGCATCAGATGCAGATTGACCGCCATATTGATGGTCGATTGCAAGCCGAACAGAATCGCCAATCCTGCGGCGGCGAAACGAATGAATGGATCGTCGGTGCGCATCGCCTTGATGAGCGCGCGGATGACAATGAAAGCGAACAGCGCGACCAGAATGAGGCAAAGCACGACGCCGAATTCCTCCGCCGCCACCGCGAACACGAAATCGGTGTGGCCCTCGGGCAGGCTGCGCTTGATCGTGCCTTCGCCCGGACCGCGGCCGAACCAGCCGCCGCGGTAGAACGATTCGGTCGCGATATCGATGTTGAAGGTGTCGCCGGAGGTCGGATCGAGGAAGCGATTGATGCGCTGCGCGACGTGGGGAACGGTGAAGAATGCCGTCACCAGTCCGACGCCGGCCGTGGCGGCAAGTCCCAGCACCCAGATCAGGCGCATTCCCGCCATATAGAACAGCGCGCCCCACACCAGCGAAATCAACATGGTCTGGCCGAAGTCCGGCTGCAGCACCAACAGCGCCACAACCACGACGAGGAGGGTTAGCGCCATGCTGTTGGCCGGCATTTCCGGACGCTTCGCCGTTTCGCCGAACAACCAGGCGATCAGGATGACAAAAGCGGGTTTGAGAAATTCCGACGGCTGGATGTTCATGCCGAGAATGACGAGCCAGCGCCGGGCGCCCTTGATCTCGGCGCCGAAATACGGCGTCGCCGCCGTCATTGCGAGACTGACGGCGAACACGACCAGCGCCACCTTGCGGATATCGCGCGGCGACAGAAACGACGTTACGACCAATACGGCGCAAGCGGGAATGAGAAACAGCACTTGTCGGTTGACGAAATGGAACGGATCGAGCCCGATGCGGGCTGCGACCGGCGGGCTGGCGGCCAAGCACAGCACGATACCGCCAAGCATCAAGGCGCCAAGCGCCGCCAGCGTCGGCCGGTCGACGGTCCACCACCATTCGCCGAACAGCGTGGGTTGCGCGCGCGATGCCATCAGTTTCCCCGGAGCAGGAATCCGTCCTTAGTCCTGCATCCGGCATGGTTTCCAGGGGATTAAAATCGACAGGCCGGCCCGTTTCGATCTAGGCCTTAACGCCCGGCAGCGCGCGCACGAGGTCGCGGAACGCATCGCCGCGGACCTCGAAATTGCGATACTGGTCGAACGAGGCGCAGGCCGGCGACANNAATCCTCCGCCGCCTCGCCGATCAGGTAGGCCTTGCGGATGCGCGGAAAGAAGGACCGCAGCGACTCGATGCCGCCGGTTTTCGGCTTGCCGCCGGCGATCCAGAATATGTCGCTGAAACAGGCCAGCGCCTGAGCGGCCGAATCGGCATTGGTTGCCTTGGAATCGTTGACAAACAAAACGGCGCCGCGGCGACGAACCTCCTCCATGCGGTGGGCGAGCCCGGGGAAGGAGCGTATACCGGCCTGGATCGCCGCCGGCTTAAGGCCGAGCGCGAGCGCCGCAGCTGCGGCACAGGCCGCGTTCTGCGCATTGTGCAGCCCGCGCAACGAGCCAATGCCGCCGAGTTCGGCGATCGCAACGGCGCCCGCGGCGCCGGCGCGGATGATTCGCTCTCCGTCGACATAAATCCCATCGTTCAGTTGCCCGTGGGCCGATATGCGAACGACACGTTTTGCAGACCGCTCGATCCGGTCCGCGATCGCACGGCACCAGTGATCGTCAACTCCGATGATCACGGCGCCTTGCCGCTGCACACCGGCGACAAGGCGCTCCTTCACCGCCGCGTAGTGCTGCATCGTGCCGTGACGGTCGAGGTGATCTTCCGTGAGATTGATCAGGATGCCGATCGAAGGATCGAGCGAAGGTGCCAGATCGATCTGATAGGACGAGCACTCGATGACGTGGACCCGACCCGCAGCAGGGGGTTCAAGCAATAGGATCGCGGTGCCGATATTGCCGCCGAGCTGCGCGTCCATGCCGGCCGACGCCGCAAGGTGGGCGATCAACGCGGTCGTCGTCGATTTGCCGTTGGTGCCGGTGATGGCGACGAAAGGCGCGTCGGGCGCATGAAGCCTGCGCTCGCGGCAGAACAATTCGATATCGCCGATCACCTCCACCCCGGCTTGTCGCGCGAGCTTTACGACCCAATGCGGCTCGGGATGCGTCAGCGGCACGCCTGGCGCAAGCACCAGAGCGGCGATCTTGCTCCAATCGGCGTGGCGCAGATCGGCGGTCGGAATACCCCCTGAGCTGGCTTTCGCCACGCTTGCCGCGCTGTCATCGCTGCCGACGACATCGGCACCACCGGCGAGGAGTGCGCTGGCGCTGACGAGACCCGAGCCGCCCAGACCGAACACGGCGACCTTTTTGCCGGCAAAACTCGTGATCGGAATCACGACGAGGCTACCGCAGTTTCAGGGTCGACAATCCCGCCAGCGCGAGCACGACCGAGACGATCCAGAAACGGATGACGATCTGCGGCTCAGTCCAGCCGAGTTGCTCGAAGTGATGGTGGATCGGCGNNTCGGCGCCATTTTGAACACGCGCTTTCCGGTGAGCTTGTAGGACACCACCTGAACGATGACAGAAACCGCTTCGAGCACGAACAGCCCGCCGATCACGGCGAGCACGATCTCATGTTTGGTGGCGACCGCCACCGCGCCGATCATGCCGCCGAGCGCCAGCGATCCGGTGTCGCCCATGAATATCGAGGCTGGCGGCGCGTTGAACCACAGAAAGCCCAAGCCT
>PLTE01000127.1 GCA_003164375.1 Hyphomicrobiales bacterium
GGTGTCACTCAATGGAAGATCGGCGATCGTGTTCTGGTGAATCCGGTCAATAAAAAGAAAGGCCTGATGGGCGAAATGCTCGACGGCGGCATGGCGGAATATTGCCTGGTGTCGGCCGACCAGCTCGTCTCCATCCCCGATGGGGTTACATTCGCCGAGGCGGCCTCTCTGCCGGTTGCCTACGGCACCGCCCACCGCATGCTGATCACGCACAACACGGTCAAGAAGGGCGATAAGGTTTTGGTGCTCGGTGCCAGCGGCGGCGTTGGTACCGGTTGCGTCATCATTGCAAAGCTGTTGGGTGCCGAAGTGATTGCCTGTGCATCGAGTGAGCATAAGCTTTCTCGCTTGAAGGAAATGGGCGCCGACGAGGCGGTCGATTATACCAAGGTCGATTGGTCGAAATGGGCGGTAGAGAAATATGGCAAGCCGCAACGCCGCTCCTATGAGGGCGGAGTCGATGTGGTCATCAATTTCACCGGCGGCGATACCTGGGTTCCGTCATTGCGCTGCATCAAGCGCGGCGGCAAGTTGCTGGTGTGCGGCGCCACCGCCGGCCACGATCCCAAGGAAGATCTACGCTATGTCTGGAGCTTTGAGATCAATATTCAGGGCTCGAACAGCTTCTACGATGAAGATTTGAAGGGGCTGATGGCCTTGATCGAAGCTGGCAAGATGAAACCCGTGATTGACAAGGTGCTGCCGCTCGAACAGGCGGTCGAGGGCTTGCGCCTGGTTCGCGACCGTGAGGTCATCGGCAAAGTCGTGGTGGCGCCGTGAACGCGGAGAACAAACCTATGGGCGAGGAAATGACGGTCGAACGCGTGCAAACGATGATCGCGCGTGCGCCCTATCATCAGTGGCTCGGACTCAAGGTCACAGCCGTCCATGACGACGGTATCGAGCTCATCGCAACTTGGCGCGAGGAATGGGTGGTCAATCCGGACCGGCGTTATACCCATGGCGGCGTGCTCGCCGCGCTGGTCGATCTCACCGCGGATTGGGCCATGATCAAAAAACTGGGACGCCCGGTGCCAACGATCGACTTGCGCGTGGACTATCACAGCGCGGCAATGCCGGGCGATCTCACTTGTCGCGGCAAGACCCTCAAGATTGGCAGCCAGTTTTCTTCGTCGGAATCGTTCGTCTTCGATGCAATGGGCAAGCTGCTCGCTAGCGGGCGAGGCACTTATTTCAATGCGCAGCCAAAGATCTGATCTACCCGCTCAGCGCGACCGAATCATGCGCATCCGGCGCTTGGCTTTCCGTCAGGCGCACCATAGGTGTCGCCTTGATGGATGCAGTTGACGCGTCAATGCCGCCGTTTCAAAATCTTGGACAGCTGATTTGCCGAGACCGCGATCTGTCGAAGATCGCCGTGATCGATCTGGGCGAGAAGGGTAAGCCACGCGAATTCAGCTATGCCGCTCTCGACGCCATGGCTGACGGCGTTGCCAGGACGCTCACGCGGCGTGGGTTGGAACGCGGCGACCGCGTCGCCATCCTATCGGCCAATTGCGCCGAATATCTTGCTGCGTATTTCGGGGTTATGCGCGCCGGTTTGGTCGCAGTCCCCGTTAATTTCAAATTTCCCGGCAAGATGATCGAATTCGTTATTCGTGACGCCGGCGCAAAGCTGGTGTTCTGTGATCCCGAGCGGCGCGCGGACTGTCCGGCGAGTTTACCGACTGTCTGCTTCGGCGATGCGGCAGCGGAGGGATTCGATCAATTCCTGGATCCCGGCCCATTCGCCCCGATCGTGCCGGCAGCGAACGAACCGGCGATGTTTCTTTATACCTCAGGCTCGTCCGGAATTCCCAAAGGGGTCGTGCTATCCCACCAGAGCCATATTTGGGTCGTCGAGACACGCCTCGCCGGCCAGGACCCGTCGCGGCACCGCTATTTGATCGCGGCGCCATTTTACCATATGAACGCCTCGGCGCTCGCGAAGCTCGCCATCGCCGGCTACAGCACCATCGTGCTGCTGCCCTATTTCACAGCGCGGGCTTATGTCGCGGCAATCGACCGCTATCGCTGTACTTGGCTGACCGCGGTGCCGCCGATGATCGCCATGATGCTGCGCGAGGCCGAACTGTTGGCCAACGCCGATCTGTCGAGCGTCGAATTCGTCCGCATGGGCTCGGCACCGGTCAGTCAAAGCTTGATGACGTCGCTAAAGCGAACGCTGCCCCAGGCCGCCGTCACCAATGCCTACGGTACGACCGAGGCCGGCCCGGTCGTGTTCGGACCGCATCCCCAAGGGCTGCCGGTGCCGGAGATGTCGGTCGGCTATCCGCATCCGAAAGTGCAGCTCCGTCTGGCTGACGGCGACAACAGGAACGCCACCGAGGGCGTGCTGGAGATGAAGTCTCCCGCTGTCATGCTCGGCTATCACAATCGTCCCGATGTCGAGACACCGATGACCCCGGATGGCTTCTACGTCACCGGAGACGTATTCCGTCGCGACACCGACGGTTTTCATTACTTCGTCGGACGCACCGACGATATGTTCAACTCCGGCGGCGAAAACGTCTATCCGGGCGACGTCGAGCGTATGCTGGAAAGACATCCGGACGTCAGTCAGGCTGCCGTCGTTCCAATCGACGATGAGATCAAGGGGCAAAAGCCGATCGCTTTCATCGTCCCGAGGGCCGGCCGGCACCCGACCGAAGACGAAATCAAACGCTTCGCGCTGGCCAACGGCGCGGCATACCAGCACCCGCGTTTTGTCTGGTTTACCGACAAACTGCCGCTTGCGTCGACGAACAAGATCGATCGAAGCTCATTACGCAGGCTGGCCGAGGAACGAACTAAAAATCCCGATAGGCCAGTTCAATGATGGCATTGCTGCGCGACGACATGGCAGGCTCAATCACCCAGGTTTCAGACCCGATTCTTTGAGAATCGGTGTCCACCGCACCAGCTCTTCGCCGAGATATTTTGTGGTGCGTTGGGGACCGAAATCGACGACTGACTCGAAGCCTGCGTCTTGCAGCTTTTCTTGGAACGATTTATCGGCGACCGCTTGCTGGCTGACTTTGGCGAGGTCGTCGATGACCGGCTGCGGCGTTCCGGTTGGAGCAAACACGCCGACGAAAAGCTGAGCGATCAGATCGGGAAATCCGGCCTCTGCCGTCGTCGGAATGTCAGGCGCCGCCGATAGGCGGTGGTCCGTCGCTACGGCCAGGATGCGAATTTGCCCGGCTTGATGTAATGCCAGGATGCTCCCAGTTATGTTGGACGTCATGATCGGGATATTCCCGGCTATTAGATCGCCATAGCCGCCCGCTGCGCCTTTGTATGGAATATGGACGACGTCGGGGACGTCGGCGAGTTTCTTGAACAATTCGCCGCACAGATTGGACATCGTACCGGCGCCCGCGGAGCCGTAGGAAAGCTTGCCGGGATTGGCTTTGGCGTAGGCGACAAGTTCCTTGAGATCATGCGCCGGCACCGCCGGGTTCACCATAATTGCCGCGACCGAGATCGCGAGCCCGGAGACGGCCGAAAAATCCTTGATCGGATCGTACAGTTCGTCGGTCGTCAGCGTTGGGTTAAGGACGAGGTCGCTGGTGCTGCCGAGGAGTAGCGTGTAACCGTCGGCTGCCGCATGCGCCACCATCGCGGTGCCGGTCATTCCACCGCCGCCACCATAGTTCTCGACCACAACGGCTCCCAAATTCGCTGCAGTCCAATTCGCCCAGTATCGTCCGATGATATCAAGGACGCCGCCGGCACTGCGCGGGACGACCAGACGGATCGGCCGTCGCGGGTAATCGGATGCGGCAAAAGCCGGCGAGGTCCCCTTCACCCCGATCGAAAGGGATCCAAGCCCGAGCAGAACGACAGCGCGCCGATTCATCTCATACCTTCGTGATCCGGTCGCTCATCCAGCGATTGATTGCAACGACGGTGCAAATTGCCTAATCCAGCTCGAAGCAAATCCTGTACCAAGCCTTCGAGTTGAGATTGGCGGACGCTGGAACGGATGCGTTGACTACGTCATCGTTGCGGGGGCGCCGTCGTCTTGTCCAATTTGAACACTTGAGTCCAGTCGCGCCGAGTAAAAAGCAATATTACGATGGCATTAGCGTTGCACGGGAACGAAATCGATCGCCAGCTTCCGATCGGAGAGGAGGTTTTCCTCGACCACATCGGGCATTTTGTGACCAATCCAGATGCCGCGAGCGAAGCTTTAAGGCGCGCCGGTTTTACGGCTACGCCGCGCTCGGTCCAGGTAAGCCTTGACGGCTATGGCGGCGTAACATTGACCGGCACCGGCAATGTGACGAGCATGCTTCGTCGCGGCTATATCGAAGCCTTGTACAAGACGGCGGATACCGCGCTCGGTCGCGAGCTGGACGTCGCGGTGACTCGCTATCCGGGCGTACATCTTGCGGCGTTCTCCGTCAGTGACGCGGCCGCAACTCATCGACGGCTTGAGTCGTCCGGATTCCGCATGCGTGCATTGGTGAACATGGAGCGCGCGGTCGAGACGGCCGTTGGGTCGGATATTGCCAAGTTCACCGTCGTGCGCGTCGAACCCGGGCAGATGGTGGAGGGGCGCATCCAGATTCTGACGCACCGTACGGAAGCCGCCGTCTGGCAGCCACGTTGGCTGTCCCATCCTAACGGAGCCACGGGGCTCGTTGATGTCGTGATTGCGACCGAAAATATTGAAGAGGCGGCCAATCGGTTTTCCCGCTTTCTCGGTCTGCCCGCGAAGCAAAATTCTGCGGGAAGATTCATTCGGCTCGGTCGCGGCGGCGTCCAATTGACAGCACCAGAGGTGCTTTTGAAACTAGCACCCGGGCTTCCCGTCCCGTCGTTGCCGTTTATCGGCGTTTATGCCGTTTCAGTGCGGTCGCTCTCAGTGCTCCGCGCGACGCTTCAAAGCGGCGGCATCGCATTTGCGCAACAGGAAGATTCCGTATTTGCGCGCTTTCCGCCCGCTCTCGGCATCGGTGCGTGGTTCTTTGTCGAAAATCGGGAATGCCTGGCTTGGCGGCGTGAATCGTTGGCAGGATCGATCACGGCGTCGATCAAATCGCGAGCATGACGCCCCCGTGCTCAAAATCGAGCGGCGCCACAAATATCAATTTGCTTTGTTCGGCTTCGCGCAACTCGAGCTCCGCATTTCTTGCCAGATCGCTTGCAAATGCGGGCCATTGAGATTTTTCTCAACGTTTTCTTCGGTCTGACGGTGCAACTGGCGCTGAACCAACGAGGATTCCCACCAGCTCATCGATAGTGGCTTGTCCTGGTCCGGCCAGACATGAACTTGGATTGCGAGCACGTGGCACTCTGGAATGGCAGCGTGAAGTGTCCTGCGCAGTTCATCGACACTCAAAATACCGTGGGCAGTACGTGCGTTTGCGAACGTCGTCAGCGGGGCAGTAACGTCAGTCGCCGGTTCAACCGCATCCGCTTCCGGGCGCGGCGGATTTGGTTGATTAGAAACAGCGTCATCGTTCGGATCGAGGGGATCATCCGGATCGTTTGAGATGACGATCACCAACGGATATAAATCGGAATTCACGGCATGCACGGCCATAGCCAGTTCCCTGGCGCTGAGCGCGCCATAATTTTCGAAATAGCCACCGTCGAGGATGCGGTCGACAATCTTCTCTTTTCTATTGCGTATCGAACCGGGCGGAGAGATCAGTGGGAAGCGTGCTGAATTGTGTGCGGCCGTGCTCAAGCGGACGTCGTCGCCCCGGTCCAGAAATATCCGCTCGAATAAGCCCAGCCATCGGCCCGGCTTCGCCTCGCCTTTCAATAGCTCGTGAAAGCGGTCAGCCTCAGTGAACAGCGGGCAGTCCGATGCGGAGACCGCACTCGGGCAACCAAGCTGTGGGCGATAAGTGTTGGCCAAGACCGTGGTGAGGATGCGCCCGCCAGTGGCTTCCGATGTCCCGTTGAGAACCAGCAATGGAATCCAATGCCCTGGGGTCGGTCGCAGCGCGAGAAGCGGACAGTCCAGGTCTTGGCTTGGGCACAATATGCCGGACGGATCCGGATCGGTGATGACCTCCCGATAGCGCTTGTTCCAGCTGTCTTCCAGCACGGCGGCCCGGTCGCGCCACGCGAACGGCAGCATGTCGTTGAAAGCGAAACCCAGGAAATCCGCCGTCAGAAAATCACCACTGGTCAACGCCTCAAAGCAGTCGCGCCAATATTGCACGTCCTCGCCCCACCATTGGTCCACGGAGCCGCGAATACAGGGAAGTTTATCGCTGCCGGGCTTCGCCGCATTGAGAGCCGCGGTCACCATGACGGCGCCCATGGAGCCGCCGGAAACACTTGAAATGGCAAATAGGCGCTTGCTCACGTCATTTGGGTCGAGCCCGTATTTGATGGTTTCCTGCGGCTGCAGGAAATAGCCGATGATGCTGGCCATGAAGAAGCCGGCGCGGCTTGCGCCGCCCTCCGCCGCGACGATGATCGGCCGCGGACACGGCGCGATCTCGGTCGCATTTTCGGCCGTTTTGGCGCAGCCGTTCTCCTGCCTCCATTGCGTTACCGCATCTTGAAGCGGTAGAGGTTTCGTATCGACATCCTTGCCGGCCGTGATGAGGCGCACCGAATGATTGTCGCCGAGGATGATCGCGAACGCGGCGATAGCCAGAACAAGACCGACGATCAGCGGCGCGCGTATTTGACGGCCGACGCCGGAAAGATACGACAAAAACGGCAGCCACCCGCCGAGGACGAAAGGAACGGCCATTATGCGCGGAAATATCATTCCCACGCGCTCCGCGCCCAACAGGAAGATAGCGACGAAAATACCGAAAATGATCAGAAGCAAAAGTCGGCCGACGTCGCGCGCCTGTTCTTCATCGACCGCGCTGGGATCGCGTCCCGGCGATACGTAATTCCAAAACCGCGAGACCTTTGAATTTAAACGCTTGATCGTGCGCAGGACGGGCACGTCGGCGCTGCGCGGCCGCTTGATGACGTAAACGACGAATCCTATCGCACTCGCGATGACGAGGAGCGCCATTTCGAAAAGCGCCCAGTGCACCGGAGCGGTGACCTCGGATTGGATCAAGGTCGGCATATTTGAGCGGGACCGCCAAATAGCGATCAGGACAGCCACGAAGGTCAATAAGCCCAATATGCGTGGTACCCACACTGCCGAACATTCCAGGCAAACGGCGTTGTGTTTCTGCTTTGGTGCTCGTTGCTTTAAATTTCGCTCCGCCGCCAATGCCCCTTTCATTCCGCGATCGCTGTCGACCAGTAACCGCGCCGCGTAATGCGTCGGCATCGCCCAGACTAAGAACAACACAAGCAGGAAATAAATCGCCCACCACGGTTTCACATACAAGAACGGAAGCAGCTCCCAGCGCTGCTTAAGGGTGAACTCGACAAAGAGGTCCTGCGCCTGCGGCGCCAAGCTCAACAGCAACAATCCGAAGATGGTCGTCGACAATGGTACGCGGACAATCCATAGCACGAGCGAGAATTGCAGAAGACACGCCCAGTTTCGTACCGCAAATTTGCGAATGCGCCCCCGCCAGCCGGATGGCTGCGCGGGACTATGGTCTCGCGGTGATCCTGGCTGCTGGTAATTATCCTGAGTCGCTGTTGTCATTGCGCGCGCCCCCATCCGGGGCAACATTACGAATTGCGCACAACCTATGCAACTAAAACTGGTATTGGCGTTTGCGGCCTGGCCCGGCTGGCTAAACACGAACCGAGCATGCCTTAACGTCGGGCGACAATACTCGCCCTATGATGTTGCGGCAGCCGATGGTTACGGGCGTGCTATGGCGTCGGCGGGAACATGTGATTGATCGCCGCGAGCACGACGAGGAGCGTAAGCCCGATGCCCAGACTCCAGGCGATCAGCTTCTTTTCGATCGGCAGTAGCGGCTCGACGATAGCGCTGCGCAATTCCTCTTGTAATTCCGGACGGATGTTCGATTGCGACATTGGTCTCTCCTGAATTTTGAGCGCGTTTAGCCAGCAATTGTCAGCTAGCTAATGGTGGCGTGATGCCATGGAAAAAGATGTACGAAATCGCCAGCCCGACCCAGATCACAAAGCCGAAGATACTGACGAAATAGACGAAGGCGAGCTTGCCGAGACCCTCCCGCCACAGCGCTTTGAAATTCGAGAGCACGCCGATCGAAAAGAAGGTCAGGATAAAGAAGATGACGCGAAACGTGTTGGCTTCGCCGATCGCCGGCGGGACCTTGCTCGCGATGTCGGCAGGCGTGCCGAGGACAAGATAGAGTCCGACGAAGAACGTGATCACGAAGCCGATGATGAATTTGGGAAAGCGCTCCCAGATTTCCCGCGCCCTGGTCTTCTCCGCGTCGCGCGTGACGTTGATGTGGTTGGTCCAGATATAGCCGAGGATGAACGCCCACACGCCGATGAAGATGTCGATGAACACCTTGATCGTCACCGCGGTGCCGAGGATCCAGCCCGGCTGATAGTGAATGCCCTCCGCCGCGTTCTTGGCGAGAATGAGCGACTCGGTAATGCCGCCCGCCGCCACCGCGGCGCCGTCGGTCTTGACCGCGAGCCCCATCCAGGCGCCGGCGACCAGCGGCTCATGCGCCAGCCAAGTCTGCGCGGCAAACGGCAGGATCAGCAACTCGATCACCGAGAAAACCAGAACCAGCGATGACACCAGCGCCGGCACGACGGGACGCGCCCGGATGGCGCCGCCGATCGCGATCGCCGCCGAAATGCCGCAGATCGAAATGCCGGCGGCGAGCGGGGCCGACCATTCCCGGGAAAAGCCGAGCCACTTGCGTGCGATGAAATACACCACTGCCCAGTAGATCAGATAGGCCTCGACAATGGCGGCGACGCCGCGCAGCAACAACGAGCTCGCGAAGCTTAATTTGCCCGACGCGGTCACGGCGATAAAGCCGCCGAGAATGACGATGGCGATCTTGATGTAGAGCTCGGGCCGCACCGCGTCTTTGATCGCATCGGCAAAACGCGGCAGGAAATTGGCGATGAAAAGCCCGACGATGAGCGCAAAGATATAGGCGCCTTCATTGGTGAGCTTCAGCGACCAGGTGATCCCGAATTTCTGCTGGTCGGCCAGCGTAACGGCGGCGAAGTTGGCGTAATTGCCCACGATCCAGCTGGCATAGGCGATCCAGAACACGGCGGTAAACGCTAGCGCGAAGCGCTTCACGTCGCTTTTGAGCGCTGCTGCGCCGGCGCTGAGCACGATGGTCAGCGCGACATAGGTCGCAAGCAACGCGCCAATCCCGCCGATCGCGGCGTAGTTCTTCGAAACCGGCCCCAGCGCTTGGCCGAGATTCGACCACACCGAAGTACTGACCACCCAGCCGATGAGGTCGATCCGCACGAGGCCGGCCAGAGCAAGCCCGAAAATGGCAAGGCCGAGGATGACGGCGAGCCAGTCCTCGTTGAAGGATTTTGCTTCGTTGAGGCGCGCGGCAGGCTCGGCGGCGGTGTGTGGACCCAGGCCGGTTAAAGTTGCATTGGACATGTTGATACTCTCGCCGGCTCAAGACCGGCGCTCCCCGGAAGTGACAAATAGAAAGCTGTGCAGAACGAGTTAGCTTGGGGGCCGCGCGGTCAACACACGCCGGTCGCCGCCGATAACTCGCGATAGGGTCGGGAAATCGCGACGCACAATCGCATTGTCATTGGCCCATCTCCATGGTTACGGAGCCCGCGAAGACGCTTCGTGGCGTTTTAGCGTTGTTTCGCGGCGCAAGCTGCCAATGGGACCAAGCCCTTTGCAAATCCCGCGATCCGACCACAAACACAATCGGATGCGTCATCTCACCATCGCGCGGATGAGAGTCAATGCGACCAATAAAAATAAGAGAATGTTGTTTGAAGGCCGAGCTTTTTGGCGAATGATTTCATCTTGAGGCGACCCCAGGGTGAAAGAATGTTTTTACTGCTATTTCCCCAGATCATCTCGTTCGTGGTCTTCGCCTCGCGGTGCCGGTCAAGGCATCCGCTGCGTTATCGCCGCTCCGGCAGCAGCAGCGGCGCCTCGAAGCCGTTCCGAGACAGAATCGCTTGGCCGTCTTGGGAGAGAATAAAGAGCGCGAATGCGGCCGCGTTTTCGTTCT
>PLTE01000381.1 GCA_003164375.1 Hyphomicrobiales bacterium
ACGAGGTGTTTCCCGACCGCGATCATTTCGGCCGCATCTTCTACAATCAGGCCACCATGTCGGCCGCCGGCATCGCGCAGATCGCCGTCGTCATGGGGTCCTGTACCGCCGGCGGTGCCTACGTCCCGGCGATGGCCGACGAGAGCATCATCGTGCGCGGCCAAGGTACCATCTTTCTTGGTGGACCGCCGTTGGTGAAGGCGGCGACGGGTGAAATCGTCAGCGCCGAGGATCTCGGCGGCGGCGACCTGCACAGCCGCACCTCCGGCGTTACCGACCATCTGGCGGAGAACGACCAGCACGCGCTCGGCATCGCGCGCCGCATCGTCGCTAATCTGAACACGCGCAAATCGCCCTCGCTGGCGTTGCGTGCGCCCGTCCCGCCGCATTACGACGCGTGCGAAATCTACGGTATCGTCTCGGCCGATCGCCGGCAACCGTTCGACGTACGCGAAATCATCGCGCGCCTGGTCGACGGCTCTGAGTTCGACGAGTTCAAGCGGCTGTATGGCCAGACGCTGGTCACCGGCTTCGCGCATCTGTGGGGCTATCCCGTCGGCATCGTCGCCAACAACGGCATCCTGTTCAGCGAAAGCGCGCTGAAGGGCGCGCATTTCATCGAGCTCTGCGCGCAGCGCGGCATACCGCTGGTGTTCCTGCAGAACATCACCGGCTTCATGGTCGGCCGCAAATACGAGGCCGGCGGCATCGCCAAGGACGGCGCCAAGATGGTGACCGCCGTCGCCTGCGCCCAGGTGCCAAAGGTTACCGTCATTATCGGCGGCTCCTACGGCGCCGGAAATTACGGCATGTGCGGCCGTGCCTATGGTCCGCGCTTTTTGTTCACCTGGCCGAACGCCCGCATCTCGGTGATGGGCGGTGAACAGGCCGCAAGCGTACTCGCAACCGTGCGCCGGGACAATATCGAGGCCGAGGGCAAGAAATGGTCGCAGGTCGAGGAAGAAGAATTCAAGCAGCCGATCCGCGAGCAATATGAAGCGGAGGGAAACCCGTATTACGCCACCGCGCGGCTGTGGGACGACGGCATCATCACGCCCGCCGAGACGCGGCGCGTGTTAGCGCTATGCTTTTCCGCTGCGCTCAATGCGCCGATCCCGGAGACGCGGTTTGGTGTGTTCAGGATGTGAAGCTTTACGCCGTTCGTCGTACCGACCAGGAGATTTTAATGCCCAAAACCATCGAGCACATCCATTGGCCGGACGCCCCGGATCTGTGGATGCCCTATGCGCCGGCGATCAAGGTCAAAGGCGGCACCACCGTCTACCTCGCCGGCGTGACCGCGGCGCCGGTTTACCATCACCATCCGCATCGGCCGGAAGAGTTCGATTCGATGCCGCGCGACATGGCGGGGCAGGCGAGGGCGGCGCTGGAGAACCTCAAGCGCGGCCTGCAAGCCGTTGGTGCCACATTCGCCGACATCGTCACCGCCGATCGCTTTGTGACGGACTTGACCGACCAGGACGCCCTCAACCGCGTCTGGGGCGAGTATTTTGGCGATGCCAAGCCGACCACCACCACGGTTCAGGTCGTACGGCTTGCCACCGACCCGCGCTGCATGGTTGAGATCAACGCCATCGCAGTGATCGATTAAGGAGAGAAGCCCCATGCCGCAAGCGGCCTATCGAACCGCCCTTCTCGTCGGCGTCGGGTCGGGACTGTCCGCCTCGCTGGCGCGGCTCTTAGGCAAGGCTGGGCTGAAGGTCGCGCTCGCCGCACGGCGCGCCGCCAATCTGACGGCATTGGCGCAGGAGACCGGCGCCAAGAGCTTTGCCTGCGACGCAACCAATCGCGCCGATCTGGCAAAGCTCTTTGCGGACGTCGAAACAGCGCTCGGGACGCCAGACGTGGTCGTCTACAATGCCAGCTACCGCACGCGGGGGCCGTTCGTGGAACTCGATCCCGACGAGGTCGCCAAATCGATCGCGGTCAGCGCGTTCGGCGGTTTTCTGGTGGCGCAGGAGGCGGTGAAGCGCATGCTGCCGAAAAATCACGGCGCGATTCTCTTCACCGGCGCTTCTGCGAGCGTAAAGGGCTACGCCCAGTCGGCGCCGTTCGCCATGGGCAAGTTCGCGCTGCGCGGCCTGGCGCAGAGCATGGCGCGGGAACTTGCGCCGCAGGGCATTCACGTGGCGCATATCGTGGTCGACGGCGGCATTCGCAGCGAACGCCGGCCCGATCCGCCGGACAAGCCCGACAGCATGCTCGACCCCGACGCCATAGCGCAGAGTTATTTGCATCTTCTGCAACAGCCCCGTAGCGCCTGGGCCTGGGAGATCGAGCTGCGGCCGTGGCTTGAGAAGTTCTGATGGCCTCGGAGATTTTGAATCTGGTTCCGCGGCCGGGCTATAGTCGCACCATGTCGAAAATTATTATCACGACGATACTGCTGGCCATAGCGATTTTGGTGGCAGTGCCTGCGGATGCGCAAACGCACCGCCGGCATGAGCGCGAGCCCAAGGAGGTCGAGCATCCAGCCCCGGCGGTGCCTGCCGATAAGCGCGACAGCATAGTCGCGGCGCCGGGTACTTTCACTGGCCGGCCGTATTGGCTGGCGCTCGCGCACTGCGGCGGCATCTACTTCAAGCTCAATGTGCTCTACACCGATATCGCTGTGCACGCGCGTGCGGTGAAGCCCGACCCCAAGCTCAATGCCGAATACACAAAGAAGCTCAACGACGCGATTAAGATCGCGACCGTGTATTTCAGCGGCGCAGAGCGCTTTTTAATGACCGATCGCGGGCTCGAACGGGTCGACGCCGTTCTTACCTATGACGGGCAGTCGCTCGCGGCGGGTGACCGCGTCAAGACCATCGATGCGGCGCTCAACGCGGCCAAAACATGCCCGGCGCTTTATCAAGCTTGTCAGGAAGCTTATCCCAAGGCGTGCAGCGAGCCGCTTACACCAATGAGCTGAAGCGACGAAGCGGTAGGGCACGGCGTCGCGCAAGGAGAAGTTCTATGCGGCCACGTTTTGCAGCGGTCATCGCGGCGGTCATGCTGACGACGCTCACGGCAAATGCGCAGGATAAGAGGCCTGCCGACGCGTCATCGGCTACGGAACCGGCGGATTTCCCCGGCGTCGGCGAAATCATGGCACTGCAACAGATGCGCCACATCAAGCTCTGGTTTGCCGGTCACGCGGGCAACTGGCGGCTCGCCGACTACGAAATCGGGGAGTTGAAGGAGGGGTTCGACGACGTGACCAAACTCCTCGGCGGCGATATTGTAGACAGCCACGTCGGTGCTCCGATCGCCGCTCTCGAAAAAGCAATCGATGTCAAGGACCGCGCCGGATTCGACACGGCTTTCGACAAGCTCAGCGCCGGCTGCAATGCCTGCCACCATACGCTGGACCATGGATTTATCGCGATCCATCGGCCCACTTGGCTGCCCTATAGCGATCAATCCTTCACGCCGCCGAAATAGGTCGAGCCCTCAATCCGGCGCCTGATAGAGACGCTCGTCATAGAGCGCGCCGGCGATCGGGATGGGTTTTTCGCGGAACTGGCGAGTATAGGCCGACTTAGCGTGGGCGTCGAGCGCGGTCATGTTGCTCCAGGCCTCGACGACAGTGAAGTGATTTCCCCGGTTGGCCTGCTGAAACGCTTCATAACTGATGTTGCCGGCCTCATTTGCGGAATCGATGACCATGGCTTTGAGCGCCGCCATGCAGTCGTCCTTGCCGGTAGAAATGACGTCCACATGGGTCACGACGTAGATTGTGCGGGGTGCCATCGCGCTCTTTCCCCGTCCGGCATTGAGCGCATTATTGATCCGCTCGTCCTCGGGCGCTGTCTCGATCGCCTTAAGTTTGTCGTGAAATTGAACTGTGGTTGCGGCCGCGGCGTGAGCATCGAGAGCCGCCCGATCCCGCCACGCTTGCATCGTAGCGAAGCGGTTTGGGCGACCGATTTCCTGCAATGCGTCAAAGCGTAAATTGCCATCCTCCTTGCGGCTGGCATCCCGGTAGTTTTCGAGTAAAGCCGCGCCGGCCGTTGCCGCGTTCGACATGAACTCGACGTAAGTGGTCACATAGACCGCTCTGTCTTGTGCGAAAGCATCCTGCCCAAGTGCCGCCCCCAGAATTGCTGCCCCAAGCGGTAACCGCTGAAGAATTGGGCGCATGAAAATCGATCTCCGCTGAAACGGCACAGGCGATGGTAATGACCCATTTGCCGCCGCGTCAACGCGCCGCGTGTCGAATGACACGCGCCCGGCACATTCTCGCTTGATATTGAGGCGATGCGGAACCATGCGCGCCATTTTGTGTCCGCAACAAAGTGCAAATTCGAAGCAGGGAGCGCCGACGATGACCTATCGCGTCTATTCCGGCCCGCGCGGCTCGGAGTCGATCTCACCTTTGGAGAAGGATTGCATGCTATTCAAAGAGTTCCAGAACTTCGACGAGGCGCTGGGTTGGGCGCGGCATATCAACAAGGGCGGTCGCGTCGCTTTGCTGGTCGAAGGTGATGACGGCACGCGGCTGACCAGACGACAGATCGTGACCGCGTTAAAGAGTCTCGATACGGGCGAAACGGCCGATCATGCCGCGTAGCTAGCCAATATTCACCACGACATTACCCAGCACCTTGCCCTGTTCGACCGCTTCATGGGCGGCGACGATATTCGCAAGCGGAAAGGTCGTGCCGACATTGGTGATAAGCCCGCCCGTTTCGAGCGCGTGTTCGATGCCCGCAAGCGCCGCGGCGCGCTCGGCGGTGTCGAGTTCATAGACAAAAATGAATCGCAACGTGATGGCGTTGCGCAAACAGAAACCCAGCGGCACGGCGGCCTCGGCCGCGCCGGTTCCATAAACGACGACCATGCCATGCGGGCGCACAACGTGAGGAATGAGTTTGGCGTTGGCGGCAATGTCCAATTCGATGACCGCGTCGACGCCCTTCTTATCGGTTATGGCCATCACGCGCTCGCCGACCGGTTCGCGCTTATAGTCGATTGTGTGATCGGCGCCGGCGGCGCGCGCCGCATTCGCCTTCTCCGGTGAACTAACGGTAGCAATGACGGCGGCGCCCGCCGCCTTGGCGAACTGCACCGCGTAGTGACCGACCGAGCCGGCGCCGCCAGCGATCAAAAGCGTCACGCCGGGCGCGGCGCGGGAGACCGCAACGGCGTGATAGGCGGTCATCGCCGGAATCCCAAGACACGCGCCGATCTCGAAGCTCGTATTCGCTGGCAACCGGACCGCTTGCGCGGAGGGGAGCGTGACGTAGTCGGCGCAGGTCCCGAATGCACGCAGCCATTGCGCGTTCCATACCCACACCCGCTCGCCCAGCCGAGCGGCGGGGACACCGTCACCGACCATGTCGATGTCGCCCGCCCCATCGCTGTGCGGTATCACGCGGGAATAGGAAATCTTGCGTGTCGACCCCGCGCGCGCCTTAACGTCGGAAGGATTGACGCCGGATGTTGCGAGTTTTACGCGGACCTCGCCCGGTCCGGGTCGGGGCGAATCGACCTCGCCCAGCTTGAGCACGTCGTTTGCCGGGCCGTTTTGCTCGTAGTAAGCAGCGCGCATTCTGGTTCCCTCCCTGGGACCGGACGGGGATTATCACCTTGACAAAGCACCACCTGACAGTTGATACGGTAGCCGCCCCGAAAGGGGATGGCGCGCCCGAAATAGTTGTCAGCCGCGCGATGCGTGAGGCTGGCGCTTCTGTGATCGAAGAGTTGAATGGCGTTGTTTCGGCCTCCGGGCTGGCTGAGGCGGTTTATATCGCCATGGCCACCGCGCCCATTTCAGTAAGGGAGGAGGAACCTCCAGGCCACCGCAAACGACCCGCAGCCTGAGCGTAATCGACGCGCAATCGGAATCCATACTTTCAAAGTCGGCAATGCCAAAAATTTGACGTTCAGATACCTCGATTGATTTTGATACAACGATATTGGTCACCTCGATTTGTCCATGCTGATAAATCACATATCGATGGACTAAGTTGTTTCGTTGAGTCGCAATAAAGTCGAGTTGCTGTAGACAGAGATCTATCTCGTTGTAGCGTTTTATTGTGGTTCTAGTAACTCGTAATAGGCCGCGGATTCGTTCTGCGAGGTCGCCTAAGCGCATACCACTAAAAACTATTCTGGCTTTGGCATCGTTTAGTCGGGTAAGGCGACGCGCTAATAGGTGCACTTGATGTTCTGCAATTGCATACGATGTGATAAATCTGCCTAGCGCGGCAAAATAGGGCTCATCTTCTGGGGGCGTGGGTGCCTGTCCTGGGGTATTATAACCAAGCAATGCGGCAGCTAGTCCGCTGATCGGAACAGAATCTTTGGCCACGACCAAACTTCCCCCCAAAATTGAGATGAATACCGACGCATGGGAGCGCTTCGAGCGCGCCGTTGACGTTGTGGCTAAATCTCCGCCGCAGCATAGGGCGAAGGCCAAAAAGAGTCCCAAGGCGAAGCGACTAAAGCCGCAGGCGAAGAAGTCGCGCTAGTAGCCTTGTAGTGCGTTGCTGCCGGAACACGGCTCAGTCAAGTTGGCCACACGGCGTTGGATTTTCCAGGTTCAATCGTGTTTTTGCACGATGGGCAGGTCCATACGCTGCCGCGCTTCGGAACAAAAACATACTGCAGGGTCGCTATATGACTATGCTCATAGCAATTTGTGCATGCCCAATGAGGCGGTTCCTCTCCGCGTTCCTCTGGCTTCAACACATACGCGTAAGCACCGTATCCAACATTCTTGCGTTCATAGCGGGACTTCTCAGTATCCCATGTTTCAAAACGGCGGAGTTCTTCTTTAAGCTCGTTTACTTGCTCAATCGCCGCCGTATAGCGTTGTTGGGCGGCGATGATTTGTTCCCAGAGATCAGAAACGGCAGCGTTCCGTTTGACGGTATCGTCAAGCTCTCTAAGCGCCTTCGCAGTATTGAACATGGAATTGAAGGCGCTTATGCCCGCAAATACTTCACCGACCATGACGTTTCCTCCAGCGCATAAAGCGTTTTGCCTCGTGGCTAATGGGCTTGCGTCCGCGCCTTTTCCTAATTGGCCTTGGCTTTACCCACGCCGTTAGTTCGCCGATACGTCAAGCG
>PLTE01000110.1 GCA_003164375.1 Hyphomicrobiales bacterium
TCCGGTTTCGGAGCTTGAATCACGGCTCGGGCAGCGCCATCAAGCCGCAATAGCTCGTCTCAAGGCCACTGATGCTCTGAACTTACTTCCGCTTTCGGCGGAACAGCGGACATGGTCGGATTTACTACTGGCTCGGCCCAGTCGTGAATGACCCAGACCAGCCATTTATCGAGGTATTCGACCGGCTCAACGCTAGGTTAAAGAGCGCGACTTCGCCTATCGAATTAATGGTGAATTGCGGCATTCGTTGACGCTCGCCGACGGTATCGTCAAGAACTGCCACGCGATGCAGAACGTTGCGAACGCCAAATCCGATACCAGTCGCGTTTTCTCGACAAGCCTCGACTTCATCCGCTGGCTTGCCGCGTTCGCAGTTGTCTTGACTCATGTTCGTGATATTTCCGCGATCGATTACAGCGCGATTTCCAACGCTGGTTTGTCACTCAAGGCGTTCTATTTCGTGACGGGGTTCGGTGCCGAAGCCGTCATTGTTTTCTTCGTAATTAGCGGCTTCCTGGTAGGCGGCGGTGCGTTACAAGCGTGGCGGCAGCGCAGCTACAGTTTTTCCGATTACTTCCTCCAAAGATTCAGCCGTATCTACGTCGTGCTGCTGCCCGCCTTGGTGCTGGGTTTGCTTCTCGACAGTTATGGTCGCGGTCATTTTGATGGCTCCGGAATTTATTCGCGGCCGGGCCTGCTGCACACTATGTCCCTTGCCGATGGCTTCACGCTGAACCTTTCTTTCAAGGTCTTCTTCGGAAATCTGCTGCAATTGCAGACTATGCTTGTGTCTTGTCTCGGCACTAACGTGCCACTTTGGAGTCTGGCCTTTGAGTGGTGGTATTACTGTCTCTTCGGAATGATCCTGTTCGTATTGCAAGACCAGCGGGCGGCCGGTGTTTTCAGCCGCTACAGTGGCATGTGCGCCCTCGGATTGATGTTCGCCCTGCTGCCGACGAAGGTGCTGTTGTGGGGCATCTTTTGGTGCGGTGGTGTCGCGCTACGTCTCGTCATGACGGCGCGATTCCGGGTCAGTCCCGTGCTCGGCTTTGCCATCTTCGTCGGCGGCCTCGCGCTGGCGCGGATCTGGCACTGCCACGACTGCGGGCAAGAAACGATCTCCGTGCAATTCATGCACGATGCACTGGTGGCTGCGGGATGTCTTGTCGGCCTTTACAGCTTCCGAAATGCGCGCCGCTTTTGGTTCGGTCCGCGTGCCTTGCATAAGACCTTCGCCGACTTCTCCTACTCGCTCTATGTTGTGCACTTTCCGATCATGATCTTGCTAGTCGCGGTGGCTCACGATGTCGGCAGCATTACGTTCCAACGACAATTCGGCGTCGGCCTGTTCGTCTATATGGCCGTCCTGATCGGCACGATCTACCTATGTGCGTGGTCTTTCGCTACCTACACCGAGGTAAACACCTCTGCGGTGCGGAATGCCATTCTAAAGGGCTTTCAAAAGATCGCTACGATACATCTACCGGCACAGCTACCCGACTTAAAGCGTCAGCACTCGATCTAGCTGGCACTTCCGCAACTGGCCCTTCGCGACAAACGGGCCTGAGACGGGGTGCGGTCGCTTTCGGGGCATAGCGGACCTGCCAAGCCGTCCGCCCGGCAGATTTATGGGTTCACGGCCTAGTCAGCATGGACCACCGGATCAAGTCCGGTGGTGACGAGTGGGGGGTGCAGCCCCTTCCCCGTCATGGCCGAACTTGTTCCGGCCATCCACGTCTTGCAGCCGGCCGCTCAAGGCAAGATCGCGAAGCTCACCCTCCCAGCCCCGGGTTTCGCTATCGCTCAACCCGGGCTAGCTCGCTGCCGAAATGGCGTTTTAAAATGTGATCCAAAAATGGGAAGTCGCAGTGAACCAGAAGCAGCACAAACAGCTTTCCGCGACATGCCAATGCGGCAAGGTGAAATTCGAGGCCGTTGGTCCGCCGATTGTGACCGCGTCCTGCTATTGCACGAGCTGCCAAGAAGCCGGACGCCGGTTCGAGGCGCTGGCTTCAGCGCCCGCCGTGCTCGATCCCGACGGTGGATCAGGCTTTATCTTATATCGTAAGGATCGCGTGCAATGCGTGACGGGGCGGGAGCATCTGGAAGAGCATCGACTGAAGCCCGATTCTCCGACCCGGCGGGTCGTTGCCACGTGCTGCAATTCGGCAATGTTCGTCGATTTCACCAAAGGGCACTGGCTGTCGATGTACCGGAAGCGCTTTCCGACGGGCGCGCCACCACTTGAAATGCGGCTCATGACAAAAGAGCGCCGCGCCGGCGTCGAGCTTGCGGATGATTTGCCGAATTATAGGGGCTACTCCGGCAAGTTCATGTTGAAGCTGATCGCGGCCTGGATTGCGATGGGTCTCCGCAGGCCGGACATCCCCTTGGGAAAGAGCGCTCGCGTGGAGCAATAGGCGCTAGCCATATGGCGCTTGCAGCAAGCTCCTTTCCAGTAAGTAGCCCGCATGAGCGAAGCGGCATGCGGGGTTTTGGCCCGCGATGCGGCAAGCGCAGGGTGGGTAAAGTCAGCAGGTGGGCACGCTTCGCTTTATCCACCCTACGGCCTCGCGCCCTCCGCACAAAAAAGAAGACCCGCCCGGTGGGGACGAGACCGGGCGGGTCTAAATTATCGGCGCGGGCGTCGGGGGGACTAGAGCGCCGATGGTAGCGTCACCGCCACCGCATATTGGTCGCGGTCACCGGCGGAAAGGTTCAACGGAAGATTAACGGCGTTTGCCCGGCCTTGGCGCGGCAGCAAAATAGCCGAACACTGGGGCGAAACCTGCCCAGGGCGGCCGCGCTCGGATTAAAGGCTAGAGCGGTGTCTGATCGGATTGAATGAACGTCGTCTTTGCGAGGCGAAAGGGCGTTCACGCCCGTCTTCGACGGGCTATGGCGAAGCAATCCACCTGTATCGAGCGCACGATTTTCAAAAAAAAGCGATACCGACATCGAGGTGGATTGCTTCGCTTCGCTCGCAATGACGGTTGATGGNNATGACGGGCGGCTACTCGCTCGGCTCGGCGGACTCCACGACCCGCTCCTGCCGCATCCGCGCCACCACGCGGGCGAGTTCTTCCTTGGCGAGCGAGGTCATAGCGATCCGCACCCGATAAAGCCCGCCGGGCGTCGGGCCATCGACCAGGGCTGCCTGGTAATTTTGCAGGAAATTGGTGATCTCGGCCGCGCTTGCCTGGCGTGCGAAGCGCACCATGGCGAAGGTGCCGTTCCTGTGCTCAACGCTCACGCCGCCCGGGACCGCGGTTTGCGGCTTGGTGAAGATACCCACCAACATGACCGCCTGCAGCGCGATCGCCAGCGTGGCGAACGACGCGGCCACCGCCATCGTCCGCGGCGACAGGCTGGCGAAGAAACCGGTCAGCCAACTGGCGGCGACGCCTCGCACCCGCCGGCGCGCGGCCAGCGCTTCGGCGTCGATCGCCGCCATCAGCCGCTCGGCAACCTGCGGCGGCGGCGCGCCGAGTGTTTCGTTGAGCAGAATGGTTTCGGCCAATTCTTCGCGCACCAGATCGACCATGTCGGCAAGATCCGGCTCTTTGCGCAACGCCTCCTCGACACGCTGGCGGTCGCGGCGGCGCAGCGTGCCGGCGGCGTACCAGGGCAGCAAGGCCTCGATTTCGCTGGGTTCGGAGCGCTCTTGGCGCCCGGCGTCGCTATACGTCATGGCCAACCTCGATCGATTCCGGCCACTCTGCACAGCTCTCCCAGTTTCTTGCGCGCATAGAACATTCGCGTCTTCACCGTGTTCTCCGGAATGCCAACGATCCGGGCCACCTCTTCGACCGATTTCTCGTGATAATAGACGANNTAGACGAGATCGATAATCTCCCGGTGCTCGCGCGACAGCGCGGCGAGGCACGCTCGCAATTTCTCGCCCTTATCGCGTTTTGTTGCGGCAAGCTCCGGATCATCTGAAGGTTCCTCGATCGCTGCCGCCGTGTCGTCGTCAAGCCCGTCCTCGCGCCGCTTGCGGATGTGCGACAGCGCCTTGAATCGTGCGATCGCGATCAGCCAGGTCGAAACGGCGCTGCGGCCTTCGAACCGATTGGCTTGGCGCCACACGTCCAGGAACACATCGCCGATGACGTCTTGCGCCGCCATCTCGTCGCGCAACAGACGCAAGACGAAGCGATAGACCCGCACATGGTGCCGCGCGAACAGCACCTGCATGGCGAGCCGGTCACCACGCGCAATCCGGGCGATCAGCGTTTCGTCTGCCGGTGCCTGCATTGCGCTCAAAATCGGCTCATGAATTGGTCGCTGGGTGTGACCGGAAGGTTCAAATGACCGTGAGAATCTCGTCGGCGATCGACAGATGACATCAAAACAGAGATTTCTCTTTTATCCTCAGATGTTTAGGATTTCGTCTCGAGGCGAAATCCTGCCGGGCGCCACGTTGCCCCCGAACGCCACTCCGGCGCAAGGGTGCGGAGCGAAACTTAGAATCGGGATCAGAGCTTCGGGATCGGGTCTTGGCGCGAACCCGACCGCGCCTCTTCCAGAGGCTTCTCCTCCAGCAGAATCAAGGCCAGAAACGCCACCGCAAGCGTAACAGCAGCCGCGACGAACACGGTGGTAAAAGTCTCAGCCGACGCGCCGCCCAAAAAATGCCGGGTGAGCGTATCGGCCGGTGCGCCGACCGGCGCCGTCGCCAGCACGATGGCGCCGAATACGGCAATCAGGATCGTGCCGATCAGCGTGCGCGCGAAATTCATGGTGCCGAGCGCCGCGCCCAGATCGTGAACCGGCACGGTGTTTTGCAAGGCGACTTGGGTCAGCGGCGCGGTCGGCCCGAAGCCGATGCCGATCAGAAACAAGATGACCTCGAATTTTCCGGTCGTCATGGTGCCGGCGGAAGCCGCCAGCGCGATGACCGCGCCGACGCCGATGCACAGACACAACAGCGGCAACATCTTGTAGCGCCGAACCCGGCCGAGCAACTGGCTGGAAAGGCCCGCGCTTGCGTTCAAGGTGACCATCAGGATCATCAGGCTCAATCCCGACGAGGTGGCCGACCAGCCGAGCATGCTTTGCAGATACATCGGCAGAAAGACATTCAAGGCGACGATCGCACCCCAGCCGAACGAGTGCGCCGCGATCGCGAGCCGCGCCGCGGGATCGGCGAGGATCGCGATCGGAATGAGCGGCTCCCTGGCGGTGAGCAGCCGCGCGACAAAGCCTGCCCCCAACACCAGCGCGCAGCCGAGCAGCGCCAGCATCGGGGGCGACAGCCACGCATAGCGCACGCCGCCGAGATTGAGCGCCAGCATGAAGGTCGAGCTTGCCGCCATCACCAGGACGGCGCCGGCGAAATCGAGCCGATGCGGCCGTTCGTAGCGCGGCAAGCGCCGCAGCACCGTGAGCGCGAGCACCATCGCGATGGCGCACAAGGGAAAGTTCCACAGAAAGATCACCGACCAATGCAGATGATCGGAAATCCAGCCGCCCAAAGCCGGCCCGCTGCCGCCCGCGGTGGTAAACGCGATCGAGAAATAGGTGTAATAGCGGCCGCGCTCCTTAGGAGCCGCGATGTCGCCCAGGATCATATTGGCGGTCACGACCAGCCCGCCCGCGCCGCAGCCTTGCACGACGCGGCCGCAGATCAGCATCAGCATGGTGGGTGAAGCGGCGCAGATCAGCGAGCCCGTCATATAGATGGCGAGCCCGATCAACATCGCGGCGCGGCGGCCGTGGATGTCGGCGAACTTGCCGTAGAGCGGGGTGAGCGCGGTCGAGGCGATCAAGAAGGCGGTGATCAGCCATGGCAGATTGTGCACATCNNCCGAGATTGCGGCCGATGGTCGGCAGCGCACTGGCGAGGATCGACTGATCGATCGAGCCTAAGAACACCGGCAGCATCATGCTGACGACGATCAGCCGCTTTTCCCGATGCGTCAGCGGCTGCGGCGCGCCGCGAACGGCGAAGGCTGCAAAGGCCGTTGCAGACTCGTGGGCGGCCATCGCCGCCCCGTTCGACCCCTCGGCGCCACCGCGCACCTCGTCGTTCATGAAGCGTCACTGACGCTGCGATGGACGATCTGCAGCGCCTCCCCGGTCGAATTTTGAGCAAGCAATAGCGGCAAAGCAGGTGCTTGTCATTTGTGCGGCTGAAGTTTCACCCCGCGCGGCCGGCCTCGGCGTAGCGCGTTACGCCGGCGATAATATCTGCTAGACTGTCGTCGACAACCGATGCGCCGTAAGCGCATCGTGGCGTCCGGAATGCGCTTCCGGAACCATTGCCACACCTATGCAATTCACCCGCCCGCGCGGTCTTGCCGGGCTGCCTGTCCTATTGAAGGAATGACGATGAAAATCAGCGCGCGCAATCAGATCAAGGGCAAGATATTGGACGTGAAAAAGGGCGCCACGACATCGCATGTGCGCCTTGAAATCGCGCCCGGCCAGGTCATCACGGCTTCGATCACCAATGAATCGGTGGAGGAGCTTTTCCTCAAGCCCGGCGACGCGGCCGTCGCCATCATCAAATCGTCCGATGTCATGATCGCGATCGACTGAAACATGAAATCAGCATTGATCGTGCTCATCGGCTTGTTGGCAGCAGGACCCTGCTTAGCGCAGGAGCCGGTCGGCTGCGACAAATTCAAATGGCCGCTCGACAAGGAGCGCGCGACGCTCAGCGGCACGGACCTGCCGAAGGTCGCATCCGGCGATCGCGCGCCGTGGAAGATTCCGTTTGCCGCGATTGCGGCTCTGGTGCCGTTCGCCGACGCCAAGTTGCCGACCGCGCCGGAACGCGCGCCGAAATCGCCAACGTCCTTTGCCGGCTTCATCCAGGTTGCGGCGCCGCCGCAGAGCGGCAGCTATAAGGTCAGCTTGTCGTCCGAAGGCTGGATCGACGTCGTGCAGGACGGCCGCACCGTGAAATCGACGGGCTTTACCGGCGCGACCGGCTGCGAGGGCATCCGCAAAAGCGTGAAGTTCGATCTGGCGGCGCAACCGTTCACAGTCGAACTCAGCGGCATTGCCACCGACACGATCCGCATTTCAATCACAGGCGACTAAACGCGCTCACTGCTGAAGCGTATTGGCGACCTTGAAGCTCGCCTCGGTCTTGGCCTTGATGTCGTCGAGCGTCACGTCGGGGGCAAGCTCGATCAAAGTCAGCCCGCCGCCCGAGCGGTCGAGCGTAAATACGCCGAGATCGGTGATCACCATATCGACGACGCCGGCGCCGGTGAGCGGCAGCGTGCAGCGCTTCTTGAGCTTGGAGTCGCCCTTGGCCGAATGCTCCATGACGACGACGACTTTCTTGACGCCGCCGACCAGGTCCATGGCGCCGCCCAT
>PLTE01000103.1 GCA_003164375.1 Hyphomicrobiales bacterium
TCTGTCGCTGCTGATTGTTTTCGTATTTCTCCAGATCGCGGCTAGGGAATTCCATCCGATCCTGTATTGGGCCACGATCGTCGCCTCGACCACCGCCGGCACGACGATGGCAGACTTTGCCGACCGCTCATTGGGCATTGGCTACGCCGGCGGCACGTCGGTCTTGTTCGCCTGCCTGATCACCACGCTCGGCGTCTGGTATTGGTCGCTCGGGTCGATCTCGGTCGCGACCGTCAACACGCCGAAAGTGGAAGCATTCTATTGGCTCGCCATCACCTTTTCGCAGACTCTCGGTACCGCGCTCGGCGACTGGACGGCCGATGACACCGGACTTGGCTACGATGGCGGAGCGTTGTTGTTCGCGGGCGCGCTGGCGCTGCTGGCTGGCGCCTATTTTTGGACAAACGTTTCGCGGGTGTTTTTGTTCTGGGCCGCCTTTATCCTGACGCGGCCGCTCGGCGCGACCGTCGGTGATTTTCTCGACAAGCCGAAAGGCGACGGCGGACTAGCCTTGAGCCGTCCGATTGCAACGGCTGTCATCGGCGCTTTTATTGTCGTTTGTATTCTGGTTCTGCCGCAACGCGCCGGCCGGCATCCGGGGCAATCAGAAACAACGTCGTGACACAGGCCACGATCCGCGCGAATGAAACTAAGCGCTACGAACCCGTTTTTCGTGGAAATGCCACCACACCACCGCGGCAATTCCAAGGATCACGCCGGCCACCAGTACCAGGATCAAGGCCGAGTTTTCGACCCAGGCGATCGCCGGAATGCCAAGCGCCATAATGACGCCGAGCAGACAGACTTGCCATGACAACACGTGCACGCCCGCGGTGAAGGTGCCGAGCGTGAGCAAAGTGAAAATGGCAAGCCCGGTGGCGGCGGCGCTGAAATCCCGCTGCACGCTCGACAACAGCAGCATGTTCATCACCACCAGGAACGCCACCCAATGCAGCGCCTGGGTCGCGATCAATCGCAATCGGGCGGAAGAGTCGCTCGCGCGATGCCATCCGGCGCCGACACATACCAGCGCGATCAGCGGCGCCAACAGTTCCCAGTAGCCGGTAATCGGCTTTTTGGAAAAACTGGTATAGGCAACGCCGATCATGGTCAGGATCAGCACCGCGCTGAACGGCAGTTCCCAGATCCAAAAGTTCAAGTGCCGCCATCTGTGCGGTGGCTCACCTTGCGGAATGTGCGGCGCCGTCGCCGGGTTTAACTCTGTGCCGCTCATTGCACCTGCTCCCCGCTCAATGATGAATCGCTATTCAAGTCCATTTCAGCCGCGCCAGGATCGCGCGTCCCATGACCCAATCCTTGTCGCTCTCCGATAGAAAGCCCAGCTCTTCGGTGAAATGAGTGATGCGCTGCCGGTAAGTCGCCTTGGCGAACGAGTTCGTCATATCGGTGCCCCAATAGCAACGCTGCGGCCCATAGGCATCGAACACGCGGTGCAGATGCACCGTAACGTCTCGGAACGGATAGGGTTCGAGCGAAACGCCGGGCGAACCCGACAGTTTGACGCTGACGTTCGGATATTTGGCGAGCGCGACAGCCTGATCGATCGCCGCCGGGATCGCGTTATTCTTCACCATGGCAGCGGTCAAGCCCATGTGGTCGATGATGAGCGTTAATTGCGGGTAGCGCTCGGCGATCGGGCCGAACTTCGAAACCTGGCCCGGCGCAAAGAACATGACGGGCACGCCCGCCTTTTCGGCTGCCGGCCACAACCAGTCGGCAGTCCCGTCCGTCAGCCAAGGGATCGTGACTTCGTTGTTGAAAATGACGCGGACGCCGAGCATCCCCGGCTGTTCTTTCCAGGTCGGCAGCAGCGCGGCGGATTGCGGATTCTGCAGCGGGATACGGCCCATGACGTGGAAACGCTCGGGATAACGGTGAGCGGCCTCCAGCCCATAGTCGTTACGATCGCCCGGCCATGACGGCGGTACGACCACCACGCGATCGACGCCGGCATCGTCCATCATCGGCACCAGACGCTCGATGGTGAAAGGCTCCGGCAGTTGCGGTTTCAGGCCGGGCACCCATTGCCAGTCCGGCGATTCCGTCTTCCACAGATGGACCTGCGCATCGACGATCATGCGCCGCGCGGGCTGCGCCGCGGCGCGTCGCACGAGCGGCGCTGACGCCATGGCGCTCGCGCCTGCGGCAAGCGTGGATTTGAGAAAGTTGCGGCGCGACGACATTTGGGATCTCCCAAAACTCTTTAGGCCTGCATCCTGTCGGGTCAGGCCCAGTTTCGCAATGCCCAGAAGAGGCCGATGCAACTGACGGGAATCTGGTGCGCCGCTTGGTTCACACACGTCCCGCCACGCGGCGGTGATCGGGTCGCCGGCGCTGCGCAAAACACGGCAACAGCTTTGGTTAACAGCTCCTTCATGCTCCGACCGTAGTGTCGAAGCCTCGATAATCGGCCGACCCATGACCGCCCTCACCGTGCCCGCGATAGTGACGACGACAGTCCCCGGCGCCGCGTCGGCGACAGCGCCACAGCCGCAACTCGGCCAGCAACTCGGACAAGTCATAACGGGCCTGGTCGTCGCGCAGACCGCCGACATGACTCTGCGGGTGCAAACCGCAGCCGGAACGTTCGACGCCAAAGCGGATGCGAAATTGGCGCCCGGCACGGCCGTCGCGATCAGCGTTCAAGGCACCGCGCGGCAACCCGAACTCGTTGTGACTCCCATCGCCGGCGGTTCCGATCGACCGGGCGCGCAGGGATCGCAACGGGCGGATATCTTGAGCGATCCCCAATTTCAATCAGGCACAAACGCAAGCCCATCGTCCGCGGCGAGCCCTACACCGGCAAATGCGGCGGAGGCAGACGCGGCCGAATTTGCGGCACGGCCGGGCGTGACCACGCCCGCCTCCGCCATCATGCAAGCCGCACTTTCGGCCGCGACGGCCATCGTCCGCGGAGCCGCAGCATCGCAAGGCGGCTTGGCTGCGCTTTATGCCAACCTGGAAACGATCGTCGCCGCGCCGGCAGCGACCACCCCGCAACCGGTCTTAGCCGCGGCGACGCAAATGCTGGCGATGCGCTTCGACATCGCAAGCGGCGACGCGATCGGCGCCGGCGATATCAAAGCGGCCTTGATGCGAGCGGGTCTCGTCGCCGAACCGGTCGCGGCCGGTGGACTGCCGCCAGGCGCGGCGGCCACCAATGTCGGCGCCGCCCTGATCGTCCTGCGCCGCGCCTTGAGCGACTGGCGCGACATGAAACCCGATTTAAATGCGGTTTCGGAGCCGCAGCAAAATCTGGCCGCAGCACCGCCGACGACGCGACCTGCCACGCCGATGCCGCCCTATCGCGGCGCGCCGACCGTGCCGCAGGCACCTTCTCCGGCCTCGATCCAGGCCGCGGCAACGCCGCGTGAGCAGGCCATTCATCTTCTCAATCAGACCGACGCGGCAATCGCCAGGCAGACCCTGCTGCACATCGCGTCGTTGCCCGGAGAGCAAACAAACGGCACGGCGCGGACGCAAAACGATTCATCTCGCCTGATATTCGACATCCCGGTCGCGACGGCGCAAGGCACCGGAGTGGCGCAGATGGCCATCGAACGCGACGGCGGCAGCCGCGACCGCCAGGACATCGCCCCGGTTTGGCGTGCGACGTTTTCGATCGATCTCGAGCCGATCGGTCCGGTGCATGTCCGCATCGCGCTGACCGGCCAGCGCGCCTCCGTCACATTGAACGCCGAACGCAGCCGTAGCGCCGAGTTCTTAGCCGCCGGACTTCCGCGGCTTGAAGCGGGCTTGCGCGGCGTCGAAATCGAACCCGGCGAGCTGCATTGCCGTAGCGGCGCCGCGCCCGCGCCGCTGGCGATGCCCGGCGCTTTTGTGGATCGCGCGACATGAAGGAGGGCCACACTGCGCTCGCGGTCGCCCTCGAATATACCAAGCCCGACGCGCCGCGGGTCACCGCCATCGGCCGCGGCGAACTGGCGCGACGAATCGTCGAACTCGCCGATTCCAACGGCGTGCCAATTTCGCAGCGGCTCGAACTGGCGGTGGCACTGTCGCGCCTCGATCTCGATCAGGAGATCCCCCTCGATCTCTATCGCGCGGTCGCCGAAGTGCTCATTTACGTCCTTCGCATCGCCGGAGAGATCCGCTAAGGCGGACGCCGACGGGTCCTCGAACTCAGCTCTGCACAACCGGCCGCCGCACGCCGGTGATTGTGCCGCCGGTCTCGCGGATGCGAGCAACCGCGTCGGCAAACGGCTCGACCTCTACCGCCATATGAAACGCGTTGGCGTGGAGCAAGCTTCTGCCGTCGCGCGCGATGGCTACATGACCTTTCCAAAATATCAGATCGCCGCGCCGCAAGTCGGAGTAATCCGCGGCGGCAGCGATGGGCGCGCCGAGCGCGGCCTCCTGCATATCGCTGTCGCGCGGGCAGGCAATGCCGCAGGCGGTGAGCGCTATCTGCACCAGACCCGAGCAATCGAGACCGAGCGAGGTCTTGCCGCCCCACAGATAGGGGGTGCCGACAAATCGCTCCGCCACCGCGACGAAGTCGGTTTCGTATTCGTCGATCGGCGCCAAATGCGACGCCGGCACGTAGCTTCTTGAGTGCGTCACCGCCAGGCGATCTTCGATGCGGACGACGACAAGCTTGGCGCCGAGGGGCAGCGTTTCGACGGGCGGCAATTTGATCGAGGGGCCGGGAAACGCCAAGCTGCGCAGCGCCGCGACTTTGTGCGTCGGCTGGCGGCCTGCCGGCGCGAGAGCGTTTGCCGGGAGCCAGCCGACATAATTGTCGGCGTTAAGCTGACCCCAGGCCCAGCCTTCGCCATCGCTGTCGTAGACCGTGACGCGCTCACCTTTAAGCGCTTCGGTTTCGAGCGGAGCATCGGGCCGCGGCTCGCGGCGCACGGACGCCTGCGGCTCGACCACTTCCATGACTTGGCCCTCGGCATAGCGCGCCGCAGCGACTTTGCCTTCGAGGTATTTCGCCGCAACATCGGCGCGGGCCGGAGTGACGCGAGGGTCGAAGCCGCGCATGTGTATTGCCGCTCAGCCGTAACGCGCGGCGAGCAACGCATAAAGCGCGCGTGCGGACTGGGATTCGCCGCCCTCGGGCCGACCGGCCTTGGCCGACGGCGTCCAGGCGAACAAGTCGGTATGCAGCCAGGATTTCGCTGCCACGAAGCGCCGCATGAACAAAGCCGCCGTGATGGCACCGCCCTGGCTGCCGCCGACATTGTTGATGTCGGCGACTTTGGATTCCAGCATGGTCTCGTAAGGCCGCCACAACGGCAGCCGCCACAGCGGATCGTTTTCGGCCTCGGCATAGCCCATCAGCTCGCCGGCCAGCGCATCGTCGTCGGTAAAAAATGCCGGTACGTCGGGGCCGAGCGCGACGCGGGCGGCGCCGGTCAGCGTGGCGAAATCGGCGATCAGTTCGGGCTTGTCCTCGTCGGCGAGCGTCAGCGCGTCGGCGAGAACGAGCCGGCCCTCGGCATCGGTATTGCCGATCTCGACGGTGATGCCTTTGCGCGACGTGTAAATGTCGCGCGGCCGGAAGCTCGAAGCGGAGATCGAATTCTCGACCGCCGGAATGAGCACGCGCAGCCGCAGCTTCAAGCCGCGCGCCATGATCATATGCGCGAGCCCGAGCGCGGTCGCCGCTCCCCCCATGTCCTTCTTCATGTTCAACATCGAAGCATCCGGCTTGATGTCGAGACCGCCGGTGTCGAAGCAGACGCCCTTGCCGACCAGCGTCACACGGGGAAGCTTACTGTCGCCCCAGGACATGTCGATCAGCCGCGGCTCGCCTGTGGCGGCGCGGCCGACGGCGTGGATGAGCGGAAAATTCTGCGTCAACAGCTCGTCGCCGATGACGACATTGATGGTGGCTGCGTGGCGCGAAGCAAGCTTGCGTGCGGCCTGTTCGAGTTGCGCCGGCCCCATGTCGTTGGCCGGCATATTGATCAGATCGCGCGTCAGCGTCACGCCTTCGACGATGCGCTGCAGATCGTCGCGATCGACACTTTGCGCCAGATCGAGCTTGACCGCGCGCGGCTCGGCCTTGCGGTAGCGCGTAAAGCGATAGGAACCGAGGGCGAAGGCGAGCGCGGCAAGCCGCGCGTCATGCGGCTCGTTGGCAAAGCGATAGACGCCGTCGGGCAATTGCTGCGGCAAGCGGCCGGGCAGAAACGGGTCCTTGAGGTCGTCTTTGCCTTCGAGCCCGAACAGCATGGCGCCGAGCCCGTTTTTGCCCGGCAGCAGCAGAAAGCGACCGGACTTGGGCTCGAAGCCCGCGGCGTCCGCGAAAGAGACGGCCTCCATTCCCAGCGTTTTGCCGAGCGTCTTACGCACGTCCGGGTAGCTCGCGGCGGTAACGAACCAGATCGGAATGGCGTCCGCCGTACGGTGGGTAACGAAGATCGTGTCCATCGCCTGGTCTCTGCTCGAGGAAGCCGTTCTGCTCAAGAAGGCGGTTCTGATCAAGAAAGCTTTGCCCTGCTAGCATGGCGTGTGGTTGCCGGAAAGCACAGCGCGCGGCTTACCTCGCACGCGCGGTGGGGTGAAATAACGACAGCGTTCTCGCGATGCCTCCGCATCCGGGTTGTGCCGCACCAAAGCCATTCCCTAAATCCTCCCCTCCAAAAAGAAGGGAGGCGAAGCGACCGCCCCCGCTCCGCATTCAGGAGTACCCTCGCGAAAAGCGTCCTTCGCGAGCGGGATTTGGCCAAAATAACTAAAACAAAGACTGCTGTCAATGGTTAGTATCCTATATCGAGACAACAATCGCGAGCCAAAGCGCCGTCCCGGCCCTTTTCGACGGTTCGGCGCCCCGCCCGGAACGGCCGCTTTCCCACAAATATCCGCTAAATTTCAGCGTTTCAGCCGACCGCCGAGTTTCCTTCTTGGCAAACTTCGGGTTACGTAGTCGCAGACGATTCGGAAAAGCAGGGAAAAATCATGGCCAAGCTGTTGTCGAAGTCGGAACTCATCGGAAAAATCGCCGAGCAGCATCCGAACAATATTTCGCGGAAGGACGTTAAAATCGTCATCGAGTCGCTCGCGGCAATAGGCTACAAGGAACTCAAGAAAGCCGGTGCCTTCTTCGTGCCCGGGTTCGCCAAATTCGTCGTCATCAAGAAGCCGGCCACCAAGGCGCGGCCGGGCATCAATCCTTTCACCAAGGAGCCGACGATATTCAAGGCGAAGCCGGCCCGGAAGCTCATCAGGGCCCGCCCGGTCAAGGCCGCCAAAGACGCGGTAGCCTAGCGCCGACGCAATCGGCGGCTCTCAAGGGCAGCATTTTCGAGACGCCATCGGGCGCGCGCGGAGCGTGCGCCTGATTGTCTGCAATGATGAATGACGGAATTTGCGCTAAGCAAGCGACGGGTTTGCGCTCGTGTGCTGCACCCGGCTGTGCCGCATCCCGTAAAACCAATAAACGGCCATCCCGATCACCAGCCAGATGCCGAGACGCAGCCAGGTGTCGAGCGGCAGTCCGCACATCAGGACGATGGCCGACAGCGCGCCGAGCGGCGCTACGATATAGACGGCGGGCGTCCGAAACGGACGCTCCAGTTGCGGCTCCTTGATGCGCAAAACCAGCACGCCGACGCAGACGATGGCGAATGCGAACAAAGTGCCGATCGAGACCAGTTCACCGACGAGGCCAATCGGCAAGATCCCAGCGAGGATCATGACGATACCGCCGGTGATGATCGTGGTGACGTAGGGCGTCCGGAAACGCGGATGCACCTTGGCAGCGACCTTCGGAAACAAGCCGTCATGCGCCATCGAATACAGGATGCGCGGCTGGCCAAGGAGGCCAACCAGGATCACCGACGTCAGGCCGAGAATGATGCCGAGCTTGAGGAGCGGCGCGAGCCAGGTCAGCCCGACCGCATC
>PLTE01000414.1 GCA_003164375.1 Hyphomicrobiales bacterium
GCATCGATCTCGTCGAGCAGATGATCCGGGTCGCGGCCGGCGAGCCGCTGTCGCTCAAGCAAAGCGACGTGAAGCTCAACGGCTGGGCGGTCGAGAGCCGCATCTATGCCGAGGATCCGTATCGCAATTTCGCGCCGTCGATCGGACGTTTGGTGCGCTATCGACCGCCCGCCGAGGGCACCGATGACGACGGTGTCACGGTACGCAACGACACCGGCGTCTTCGAAGGCGGCGAGATTTCGCTCTATTACGATCCGATGATCGCCAAGCTCGTCACCCATGCCAAGACGCGCATCGAGGCGATCGAGGCGCAATCCGAGGCGCTCGACGCCTTCACCATCGAAGGCATCCGCCACAACATCCCGTTTCTCGCCGCGATCATGCAGCATCCGCGCTGGCGCGCCGGCAAGCTCTCCACCGCCTTCATTGCCGAGGAATTTCCAAAAGGCTTTGAGCGTGTGCCGCCGGCCGGGGCCATGGCGCGCACGATCGCCGCGGTGGCGGCCGCCATCGACCATGTGCTCGGCGAACGCAAGCGCAAGATCTCAGGCCAATTGAATGCCACGCTGACGCGCGAGCGGCGGCGCGCGATCTCGCTCGGTCCGGATGAAATCCAAGCCGATGTCGATCATGACGGCAAAGCGGTCACGGTGACGTTCGAGGACGGCGCCAGGCATGTGTTGGCGTCGAACTGGGTTCCCGGCGTGCCGGTCTGGGCCGGCACGATCGACGGTGCGCCCATCGCGGTGCATGTTCGCACGGTGCCGAACGGCTTCGAGCTCGCCTATCACGGCGTGGAGGTGAAGGCCTTCGTCTATACCGAGCGCGAAGCGCGTTACGCGCGTCTGATGCCGCTGAAGAAGCTTTCCGGCAGCGAAAAGTCGGTGCGCTGTCCGATGCCGGGCCTGATCGTGTCGCTGGCGGTTGCCGAAGGCCAGGAGGTCAAAGCCGGCGAGACCTTGGCGGTGGTCGAAGCCATGAAGATGGAAAATATCTTGCGCGCGGAGCGCGACGGCATCATCAAGACGGTGCGCGTGAAGAAAGGCGACAGCGTCGCCGTTGATGCCGTGATCATGGAATTTGCCTAACCGTTATTCCGGCGCCGCCCCGGAATGACGAAAACGCCGTCCTTGCCGGGGCCGACCACGATGCGGGCTGTGCGCTTTTTCTTCTCGCCGGGCGGGCGGCTTGAGCCGAAGCCCTTCATCTATGGCGCCGTCGCCGTTTACCTCGCGGGCTTTGCTTCGCACTTGCTCACGGCGCCGGACGTCATCGAACGCGGCGGATTGTGGCCGTTCACTGCAGTCCAGCTTGTTCTGATCTGGATCTGGTTCGCGCTGCATGCAAGGCGAATGCACGATGCCGGTCGCGGCAGCGGGTTGGCCGTTGGCGTCGCGCTTCTTTATATGCTGTCGATCGCGCTGTTGTTGATTCTCGTCTATGGTTTCTTCAATACGTCGGACGGCCTGATGGGGAACGCGAACGCGACCGGGGCGCTGGGGCTTATCTTGCTCGTTTACGTCGTTGCGAGTTTGCTCGGCTCGATGCAGTACGATCTCGCTTGGGTCGTGGTCGCGATCCTGGTTTTGATGGCGGTCTTACCGGTCGTCGTGTCGGTGGTTTTCACGATCTGGGCGGCGACGCGGCCGACCGCGGGGAGCGCGATCGAGGAAACGCGTTGATGCTGCATTTCGCCTATGGGTCGAACATGCATCGCGCACTCATGCGCAAACATGCGCCGACGGCGTCGCCGCTCGGCGTGGCTGAGCTTACGCATTATCGCTTTGTCATCACCGCGGATGGCTATGCCTCGGTCGAGCCGGCGCGCGGACAGGTCGTCTATGGCATGCTGTGGCGGCTGAGCCCGCGTGACCGAGTGACGCTCGACCTCTGGGAAAATATCGCTGGCGGGCTTTATCGGTCAGCGACGCTTCCGGTCGAATTCGCCGGCGGTCACCGCTCGGCACTGGTCTATGTCGCGCGGCAACGCCCGCTCGGCCAGCCGAAATCAGGCTACATGGAGCTCGTGGTCAAAGCGGCCCGCGAATTGGAATTGCCGATCGCTTACATAGCCTGTTTAGAAAGCTGGCTGCCCACCGGGCGGCGCGCTGCGGGTCACCGGAAACTGGAGGAGTTCGGTTGAACACCAACGGTCAAGAAATCGCGCGCTGCGTGGTCATTCGCGGCTGGGTGCAAGGTGTTGGCTATCGCGCCTGGACCGAAGTGACGGCGCTCGATCGCGGCCTGCAAGGCTGGGTGCGCAATCGCCGCGACGGCTCGGTCGAAGCGCTATTTGCCGGACTGGAGGAAGCGGTCCTGGCCATGATCGAGGCGTGCCGGTGCGGGCCGCCCGGAGCGCGGGTCGAGTTTGTCGATCACCGGGAGGCGGGCGCGGACGAATTGGCGCTGCGCCGGGGCGACGAATTGTTTTCGGTGCTCGGCAGCCATTGAGCGTCCACGGTGGCGCCGAACAGCGGTTCGAAGGCGGCGCATAGCGCCATGTCGACCTCCGGCATCGACGCGGTCAAGCCGAGATCGGTGAGCGACGTCACGCCGTAGCGGCTGTCGCTGACGCCGCAGGGCACGATGCCGGAAAAATGCGACAGCTCCGGTTCGATATTGAGCGCCAGGCCGTGCAGCGTTACCCATTGCCGCATGCGGATGCCGATGGCCGCGATCTTGTCTTCGTATCCCTCGCCTTTGTCGGGCCGGCGCACCCAGACGCCGACGCGGTCCTCGCGCCGCTCGCCGCGCAGGTTGAAGGCCGCCAGCGTGCGGATGATCCATTCCTCCAGCGTGGCGACGAAGCGGCGCACATCCGGCGCCCGGCGCTTGAGGTCGAGCATGACATAGCCGACGCGCTGGCCCGGCCCATGATAGGTGAATTGGCCGCCGCGGCCCGCGGTGTGGACGGGAAAGCGCGCCTCGAGCAATTGCTGCGGCCGCGACGAGGTGCCGGCGGTGTAGAGGGCAGGGTGCTCAAGGAGCCAGACCAGTTCGGGGGCTTGCCCGCGTGCAATCGCCTCGGCGCGCGCGCTCATGGCCGCCAGCGCGTCGTCATAGGCGATCAGACCATCGCTGACGCGCCATTCGACCGGCGCGGCAGCGCCGGCGGGCAACAGGCCGATCGTCAGATCGTCGCGGGTATTAACCATCTCGTAACCATAGCATGTTGAAACAAGGGAGCGGGTCGAACCGCCAATGCCAAAACCATCAGGGGGCCCATTTGCCGTCACTCGAAAACGTCTCGATCGACATTGCGGTCGTGTTGGGGACGAGCAATATGCCGATCCACCAGGTGCTCCGCCTCGGCCGCGGTGCCATCATCGAACTCGACGCTTCCGAGGAGGACGAGGTTAGCATCCTCGCCAATAATATGCCGGTGGCGAAGGGCACGGTCATCGTCAGCGGCAATAAGATCGCCGTCGAGGTCAAGCAGCTCCTGCCGCGGTCGCCCGCCAGCACCTGATTCTATGCCTGCCTTTGCCGGCCGTCATGTCCGGGCGCGACGCCCCAATGCGGCGGCAATGGGCGGCTTGTCGGGCCTTGTCCGCTTAAGCCCTAACTGTTACATCGGCGCCGTCGCGCGTCGGCCTGACGCGTGTCCACCCCACATGCGGCCGTGGCGGAATTGGTAGACGCACTAGCTTGAGGTGCTAGCGCTCGAAAGGNNTGGCAGACGCGTACGGCTCAGGACCGTATGGGGCAACCCGTGGAGGTTCGAGTCCTCTCGGCCGCACCAGAGTTCTTTTAGTATTAGAATCAATGCGTTAGTCAGGCGTTGGTCGGTCAATTTGTAGCCTCACGAGCTGGGGATGATGAGCTCGAAGCCCGGCAGCATTTCAGTGATGGCCGCGCATCATGGATTTTCCCCGGCACGGTGTTCTTGACGACATCCGCTCGTCAGCGCGTCAAGATCGAAGCGCTGTCATCTCAATCAGAGCAGTAGCAGTCTGATCGGTCACACGCGCGGTCTCCTGATAGCTTCATAGCGCCAACTCCGACCCACGCGGGAGCTAATGGGGGGAAGCAAAGCGGACACCCCGGTACGACGGCGTCGCGGCGGTTTCGACCCAAGGCGGACATTGGGAAAAACGACAATTGCCCGCCGAATGTTACTTCGGATCAGTGGCCTCGGATCGAAAGATAACACAGGATAATTCATCGCAATGTTAGAGGCGCGCTCCCCATGAGTACGACAGTAATTGATGGCGGCTACAGCAGGACGTCGCCAGGCGGCGTGGGAGCGCTAGCGCTCGGCGCACTTGGGGTAGTCTACGGTGATATTGGAACGAGCCCGCTATATACGTTGAAAACGGCGCTCGAATGGGGCGGCGGAGCAACGCCGGAGATCGCGGTTGGTATGCTTTCGCTGATCGTATGGACGCTTCTCATTACGACCTCGCTTAAGTATGTCGCCGTGGTGATGCGGGCCGACAACGACGGTGAAGGTGGCATCTTGGCGCTGATGTCGCTGCTCGGAATCAAGCACGGTAATCGGCTCGGCGTAATTGCGATTGGCGTGCTGGGCGCAGCGCTGCTCTATGGTGACGGGGCGATAACCCCGGCGATCTCGGTGTTGAGTGCGCTCGAGGGGCTAAAGCTTCCCATGCCGGCAATCGCCCCTTACGTCGTGCCGCTTTCCATCGCTGTTCTGGTCGCGCTGTTCGCGCTCCAGCCGCAAGGCAGCGGGCGGATCGGCAAGCTGTTCGGCCCGATCATGACGGTGTGGTTCATCGTCATCGGAATACTCGGGTTTAATGGCATTCTCGAGCATCCCAGTGTCTTGGTGGCGTTGGATCCGCGCTATGGCTTTGCCTATTTATTCAGCCACGGCTTTACGGGGTTTCTGGTTCTTGGCGCGGTGTTTCTGTGCGCCACAGGCGCGGAAGCGCTCTACGCGGATATGGGTCATTTTGGGCCCGCGCCGATCCGCCTTGCTTGGTATGGTCTTGTCCTGCCCATGCTGCTCCTAAACTATGCGGGGCAAGCGGCCGCGGTTGTCGACGGCGCAGTCGTCGACGATGCCAATCCATTCTTCGTGTTGTGTCCGGTGTTGCTTCAAGTGCCGCTGGTTTTATTGGCGACTATTGCAACTATTATCGCCAGCCAGTCGATAATCAGCGGCGCATTCTCGATGACGCGACAGGCTATTCAGCTCGGATTGTGTCCGCGCCTGCATGTCACGCAGACTTCACAGGAAGGTTACGGTCAGATCTATGTGGGCTTCGTAAATTGGGTGCTGATGGCGCTGACGCTTGGGCTCACGCTCGGCTTTCGCTCATCCGATAACCTTGCGGCGGCTTTCGGCGTCGCGGTCTCGCTGACGATGTTTTTGACCTCGATCCTTGTATTTCTAGCTATGCGCGAGATTTGGCGCTGGAGTTTGGCGAGTAGCCTCCCGGTCGCCGGACTTTTCGTCGTCGTCGACCTGTCATTCGTTTCCGCCAATCTGATGAAAGTGTTTCAAGGCGGCTACGTACCCCTCGTGGTCGCTGGAGTTATCTTCTTCCTTATGTGGACCTGGAGAAGCTACCGCGAGCTCATGCTGCAAAAGCTCGAACGCGATACGTTGCCGCTTACTGATTTCATCGTCCAAATTCACAACAAGCCGCGCGTTTCGGGCACCGCCGTTTATCTGACTGGCCGAACCGACGTCGTGCCGGTTCCGCTGCTGCACAATCTCAAGCACAACAAGGTCATCCATCGGCGTATCGTGCTGCTGCATGTCGTAACCGAGAACGTTCCGCACGTCGCTCCCACTAAACGCATTGACGTGATCAATCTGACGGACGATTTTCATTCGATGGTCGTTCACTACGGCTTCATGGAACAACCCAACATCCCGGAGGCGCTCGATAATTGCAGCTCGCAGAATCTGCATTTCAACCTTATGGATACTTCATTTTTCGTCGGCCGGCTGACCATCGTTTCCACCGCGGGGTCGCGATTGAACCGGATCAGGAGCAAGCTGTTCGAAGTTATGCATCGAAATGCCCTGCCGGCGACGGAGTTCTTCCGAATTCCGCCCAATCGCGTGATCGAATTGGGGAGTCAAGTTGAGATCTAGCGCAGGCTTGCGCGCCATGCGTTGCAAATTTTGGCAGAGTTTGCCGTCGATCCTAGACGTCGTCAGGCAAAAAAGCTGTCGGATGTGATCTCGGCCTGACCGTTCAGCGACCCGGCCGAACTTTGATCGAGCCGATAACCGACGCCGGATTCGCTCACGATCAACAACGGATGCGTGGGGTCGATCTCGATCTTTTGCCGCAGCTTGCGGACCAGGATGCGCAGGTACTGGATGTTGCCCGCCCGGCTGCCCCAGATTTCCCGGATCAATTGCAGATGCGTCACCACAAGCCCGGCGTGCGTCGCGAGCATGTGCAGCAGCGTGTATTCCTTGCGGGTGAGCTGGACGCGCCTGCCGTCGAGCGTGACGACCCGCGACACCAGATCGATCGACAGCGGACCGGCTCGGACAACCGGATCTTTATCGGTGCTGCGCAAATGCCGCCGCAGCGCCGCCTCGCCCCGCGCCAGCAGTTCCGAAATCCCGAACGGCTTGACGACATAGTCGTCCGCCCCCAGCTTCAACAAGCGGACCTTTTCCTGCTCATCCGCCTGGATCGAAAGCACGATAATCGGAACATTCGACCAGGAGCGGATGCGTTCGAGAACGCCAGAACCTTCAAGATCAGGCAGATTAAGGTCGAGAATGATCAGGTCAGGCCGCTCGATCGTCGCGGTGCGAAGGCCGCTCATGGCGTTTTCGGCTTCGAGCACGGCATAGCCATGAATCTCGAAGCCGGCGCGAAGAAAGCGCCGGATCTGCGCTTCATCATCGATGACCAGCACCTTAGTCATTGAACGCGTCCACAAGCTCCGGCGTGGCCGTGGACGCCGTCGGCAGGCGCAGCGATACCGTGGCGCCGAGTTCCGGGCCTCTGCTCTCGGCGTGAAGCGACCCGCCATTGGCAGCAACGAAGGTGCGGGCGATCCAGAGACCGAGGCCAGAGCCGGAAACAGCGGCATGACGTTCGCTCCGGTAGCAACGCTTGCCGAGCTGCTCCTTTTCGTCCGCGGTCAGCCCGCTGCCCTGATCGGTGACCGCCAGCTCGACGTAATCCTGTCCGCAGCGGCTGGTTATTTTGATCGCGGTTCCTGCCGGCGAATATCTCACGGCGTTCTCCAGCAGCTGTCCGAACGCCTGTTCGACCAGAACGGTATCGACATGGACCAGTGGCACGTCGCTGTGCAAGTCGAGAACGATCTCGTGCGTGGCCAGTCTACGCTTCTTCTGCCGGATGGCTGCATCGACGATATCCGTGGGGTCGGTCCACACCAATTGGGGACGAACGCCCTTGGCGCTGATTCGTGCCGCGTCGAGCATATCGCGAATCTGCGTATCGAGCTGCACGGCCTGATCGTGGATCGCCTCGACCAGATTGTGCGAGTCGTTATTGTTCACAATCGCGGGCATGCGGTCGAGAACGCTGCAACTGCCCAAAATCGCCGCGAGCGGACCGCGCAATTCGTTGGACACGCCGCCGACCAGCGCATCGCGTAGAATTTCGGTTCGATAATTGATGGTGGCTTGCTCGAGAGCTTCCTTGGCCTTGAGGTGCTTTAGCGCGACGCTAGCCTCGTCCAGTACCGCTTCAACGTGTTTGGCGATGATTGCGACGCCTTCGCCGGAGCCGGGAGACAACTCAACCGCGATGGCCTGATAGCCGCGAATCGCCGGCACGACGATCCTGATCAGCCACGCCGTCCTGCCGGGAAGCTCGACGATCCTGGACGCACCCGGCGCGTTGATCACCATCTGCTTCACGGCCTCGTGCAGGACCTCTTCCGGAACGGCAGCGCCGTCGTCATTCGGGCCAACGTCATTCGG
>PLTE01000073.1 GCA_003164375.1 Hyphomicrobiales bacterium
CGCCATCTTGCTCTCCTTCGAACCGGCTCCTGTGAACCGGCCGCGCGTTGACCCAACGCTGCCAAAGTTGCGCTACTCGATCTCGACAGACACAGCGGTGCGGATGCGGACGTTTCTCTTCCTCGTCAGTGCACGTCGTCAGCAGCCTCTCGCCTTGCGGAGACTGGTTCTGCAACGACCATGCCAGCGTCGATGATCGACGAAAATTGCTGTAGTTCCTGGTAGATAGCGCGTTGCGGAGGGCCAACGGATGGTTGTCCCAAACCCGACATCGAAGCGCCGGCAGTCGACATCGGCGCGGAGCGCTGTCCGAAACAAAACAAGGCGTAATGGCGGCCGAACGGCTGAAATCCACGCCGGCCGGGGCTTTCCCGCTTGAGCGCGACAAAGGACCGCTACGGTACAGCGTTTGCTAGTCGTAGCCCGCTCAGCGCGGCGCGGCCGACGAAGCGGAGGGAAGTCGATGACGGATATGGCGGAATTGAAGAAGCGCAAGGAGCCGCTCAATCTCGCGATCGTGCACGTCGACCCCGATGCGTTCATCGCGAATTTCATGGGCTGGTTGGAAATCACCGCGTTTATTACGGCGCAACGGGCGGGAGAAGCCAGCGCTCCCCCCTCGGGGATGACGCCGACGCTCTCGGCGGATCAGTTAAAGAGAGGCGGCGTCCGCACTGTCGGCGACGACGCCATATTCGCATTCTGTATGACGGCAGCATTGAAAGCCGACAAGACCGCGGTCGACACCGTTGAAGCCGCTTTGGTTGAAAGCATGGGCAAGGAGTTTCCCGGATCGTTCGGCTTATGGCACTTTCGAACGGCAATCGACGCTCCGCAGACACTCGACGATTTTGTCGGCCAGGCGGGCAAGAAGATGTTGTCGGGCGACCTGCCGCCGCCGCCGCTGCGTGCGAAGGAAAATTGGAATACCGGTTTGCGGTTCTTCGAGAAGGCCCGCAAATCCAATTTCGTCCACGAGATCATGTATCCGCTGGCAAAATGGACCCGCGAGCGCGGTACGGATATCCTGGAAAAAGGCGTGGCCTTCCTCGCGCATATTGAGGACAGCGTGCCGATCCTGCGTGAGAGTCTGGCAGACACCCGCAATGATCAGTCCTTTATCGCCAATTTCCTTCTCCAGCTTGCTCCCGCGGTGGACATGGAATTGACCGACGAATATCAGGGCTTCCTGCGATCGCTGGCGCGGCGGACGTAAACACCGCGGCAGCATAGAACATGATTGCAGCCACAGCGTCACGCCGGCCCGCGCTACCAACACGCCAGCAAAAGCTGAATCTTCTCCTCACTTCGGGCTTCTGCCAATGCGGCAACGAAGTCCGTCAACGACAGATCGAGACGCTTGATATTCTGCTCGGCTAGGAATCGCAGCTCATTCCGGGTCGGCGCCTCGGGCAGCACCGCCCAATGCGTCGCCGAAGATCGCTGCATGATTTGTCGCGCGAAGGCCTGGTCGCGCTCACGCGTAAAGCGGCAGCCGAGAAACAGGAAGTGACGCCCGGTGCGCAAGCTTTGCACCAGTTCCGGGATCGGCGTTTGATTATCGATCTCGGCAACCGGCGCGACTGATCCGAGCGGCTGGTACAGCAGTGTGGCCCAGGTTTTGGCCAGATTCGGCGCAATGGCCCGCGCCGACTTTCCATCGGCCTGCAGATACTGCACGCGATGGCCGAAGCGATCGGCCTTACTCACGCCCTGCGCCATCCCCCAGACGCTCCAACTGCTGCGAACGGCTAGCGCCTTCTGGGGCAGGTCGTCGTACCAGTCGTGAACGACGAGCGGCAGCACCGGCAGCGCCGCCAGATAGTTATGGAGGGCCGTCGGCGAGCTCGGCTGTGGGCAGTCTTCGCCGGCGAGCGCGAGCACGCCTGGCCCAAGATAAGGAATGACCAGCCCATCGTTTAATCCGGCATCGATCGCGCGAAGCATCTGGTCGGTCATGCTGACCGATCCTCGATCGCAGCAGGCATAGCCGGGACGAGGGTAGCCAAGCTCGACCGATACCGACCTGCGCGCTCGAACATTCATCGCCTCTGGCGATTTGGTTTCCGACGACGCGTCGGAATCACGACAAATCACCGGACAAACCCGACAAGATTTGTCCTTTGACCGGTCGTTCACACGCTCAATGCAGATGTCGTGCCGGATTTGACGCCGGTCTGCCGATGGGCTCATGAGCCTGGCTGGCGCGACGCTCACTTCGGCAGAAGGTCATTACGTTCGGCGACCTCCGCCCACTGCCCAATTTCGTTCTGCAAGAGCAGACCAAGCGCTTCCGGCGTGCCGCCGGCGGTGCGGAAACCTAGCGTCGCCGCTCTCGTCTTCAGGTCTTCGTTACCGATGACGCGGAGCGCATCGGCATTGAGCTGATCGATGATCGCACGTGACGTGCCTTTGGGCGCAAATAGCCCGAACCAGCTTTCGTTATCATAGGGAATGCCAAGGTCACGGAAAGTCGGCACATCCGGCAGCTCCGCGGCGCGAGCGTGGCCCGAGACGGCCAGTGCATTCAACTCGCCGGCCTGGATATGTCCGATCGCACCGCTGAAAGACGCGATCCAAAGCGAAACCCGGCCCATGCTGACATCCGCAAAAGCCTGACTGAATGAAGTGTACGGCACATGGCGCAACGAGATGCCGGTGATCTCGCTGAGAAGCAGCACGGAGAGATGACTGCTCGCGCCGACGCCGAGCGAGGCATAGGTCAACTCGCCGGGATGGGACTTGGCGTAGTCGACGAGTTCTCTGACGCTGCGGAACGGTGAATTCGGCGGCACAGTCAGCACATCCTGACCGGTCGCCAGCAGCACGATCGGATCGAGATCCTTCACCGGGTCGAAGCCCCGCATTGGCAAGATCGTCACGTTGGAAGCCAGAAATTGACCGCCGAGGGCAAGCGTGTATCCATCAGGCGGGGCCTTTGCCGCTGCAGAAGATCCGATATCGCCGCCGGCCCCCGCGCGGTTCTCGACGAAGACCGTTTGGCCCCAGATCTCGCCAAGTCTTTGCGCCACGAGCCGTCCGAGTGTGTCGATGCCGCCGCTCGGCGTGAACGGAATCATTAGCCGCACCGGATGATCGGGGAAGGTTTGAGCCCGCGCGGCGCACAGACCGAGCCCTGCGACAACAAGCACGACTCCGGCGCGCATTATTATTCTTGTAGATTTCATCGCATACTCCAATCACCCGGCAACCTAGCGGACGCCAAATGAAATTGGCTTTCAATGTGCCCGCGAACTCCTGCGAAATTGGCTACACGATGTGACGCGGCAGAAACAATCTTCCACTTGGTAAGGGGCCCCTTTCACTCCGTCGCAGCCCAGCTCGCCAGCTTCGATGACGACGCCCGCAAGGGGTGCCCGTGTCGCCGACATCGGCGAACGACCGCTTCTGAAAGTTTCTTCTCCATGACGCCTGGAGAATGGAAAGGGCGTTTATTGACTTAATGGATCGGTCCACGCATCTTGCGCCGCCCGGGAACGCACGGACAGAGGTCCGAGCGACGTTCCCTGCTGCAGCAGCATCAGTGAGGACGCGTCAATGGCGATTCATTTCAATCAGCGAGAGGTAGCACCCGTCCCCGAGGGCAACGGGGTGGCAAGGCAGCCGCTCCTGAACGCAGCGCGCGTGCCCGGAATACTGTTTCAAGCCGATCGCCTGACGGTAGCACCCGGCGGCCGGGCGGCCCTATCGATCGGGGCCAATGAGCTCGCCTGGTTTCAGATGATCGACGGCGCCGCGACCCTGCATACGGCGGGACACGACGTCCCGGTCGGAGCAAACCATATCGGGCTACTGCCGCCCGGCTTCGCCGGCACGCTGGTCAGCGAAGCCGACGCAACCCTATTATACGCTCTCGTACCCAACGTCGATGCGCTCGATCCGACGATCCGCGGCAATCCGCCGCCGTTCCGTCTGATCGACTGGCGCGATGAGCCGGTGTTGCGCTCCGAGCACGACGCCCGCAAGCGCATCTACATTGTCACGCCGAAGATGTTCGGGATCCGGGCCATTCGCGGCGAAATGATCATCTATCCGCCGGGCACCGAATGCCCGGTGCACCACCACCGCGGCGGCGCCCATTTCATGTTCTTCCTCGCCGGCCGAGGTACCTGCTATGCGGGCGCTGATCAGGTCATGGCGACACAGCCCGGCGACGTTATTTACTATCAAGACCTCGAGCCGCACTGGGTGAAAGGCGGCGACGACGGCGACATGATCTTCTCGGAATTTTTCGTGCCCAGCGCCGTCGCGACCGAATGGGCCGACCCGTCGAAGATCTGTACATGGATCCCGACAGGCATCAATTACCGCGGCGGCGCTCCCACCCGCATGATCGAGAAGCACGCACACAGCCATCTTGCCGACGTGTGAGCCGGGCACTGGCGGTCTTGCTGCACCCGACGCTTATTCCGGCTTGATGCCGGCGAATTTGATTACCTTCGCCCATTTCGCGGTCTCGTCGGCGATGAAATCTGCAAATTCGGCGGCAGTCATCGGCCGCGGTTCAAGGCCCAAGGCGACAAGGCGCGCCTTCACGGCGGGATCGGCGAGGCCGGCGTTGATAGTGGTATTGAGCAATTCGATGATTTCTGTAGCAGTGCCTTTGGGCGCGCCGATGCCGTACCAGCCGCTGCTGACGTAGCCCGGCACGAATTCTCCGATCGCCGGAACCCCCGGCAGCACACCCGATCGCGTCGCCGTGGTGACGGCCAGTGCGCGCAAAGTGCCGGCTTGGACGTACTCGACCGCCTGAGCTATGGGCATGAAAGCAAGCTGCACCTGCCCGTTGAGCAGATCAGTCGTGTAGTTGCTTCGATACGGCACATGGACCAGGTCGACGCCGGCCATCATCTTGAACAGCTCGCCGCTGACATGCTGGGTGGACCCTATCCCCGGCGAGGCCATGTTGACTTTACCCGGATTGGCCCGCGCATAGGCGATGAGCTCAGGAACGGTCTTCGCCGCCAAAGACGGACTGACAAGCAACACGAAAGGCGTGCTGCCAATGCTTCCGACCGGCACGATGTCGTGGAGAAAATCGAAATTAAGATCTGTGTAGAACGAAGCATTGACCGCATTCGTCGAAATGATCCCGAACAAGGTGTAGCCGTCCGGCGGCGCCTTGGCGGCAAGTTCGGTACCGATATTGCCACTCGCTCCCGGACGGTTATCGACGTTGAATTGCTGACCGAGCCGCTCCGACAGCCATTGACCGATCAGACGCGGCGGGATGTCCGGTCCGCTGCCTGCGGGCCAGCCGACGATGACTCGGACCGGCCGCGTCGGATAATCGAGTGCGGCGGCGACACGGGACCAAGCCGCGAATGCTGCCGCACCCGCGGCCAGACAGAGAAGCCGTCTGCGACGAAATTGCATAGTGGCGCCCCTAATAATGTTCCAGCCTTCAAATACCGTTTTGTTCAGCCCGCTAAAAGCGCAGAGTTCACGCCGCATCGTCACCGTGGTATTCGAGTGCCGTATAGGGCGACACCAATAGCTAGAAAGCCGCTTTTTTCTAACGTTTTTACGGGACGCGTTCAGTTAGTCGACTTGGTTATCGACGGCGTCGACTGGCCTATTACAGTCGATGCTCATCGTCGTATCATCCGAGACGGGGCCGTTGCCACGCACCGTTTGTACGGAGCCACCCGGTGAGCTTAGCCTGACCGCTTTCGCAGAATCGCTTTCAGCTGCTGCGGCAGAACCGGAAGTTGCGTCACCGCGCCTGCGATGCCCAGGGCGTCGTCGATCGCAGCCGCGATGGCGGCCCCGACGGCGTTGATGCCACCCTCGCCCGCGCCCTTGAGCCCGAGCGGATTGAGCGGGCTCGGCGCATCTTCAGAGATGATGACGTCCATCGGCGGCACCTCGCGCGCCGTCGGTATCAGGTAGTCGGCGAAAGACACCGACAGCGGCTCTCCGTGCTCGTCGTACAGAAAGTCTTCGTAGAGGCTGCCGCCGAGGCCTTGCACCACGCCGCCGGTGATCTGCCCTTCGACCAGCATCGGATTGACCGCTCGCCCGATATCGTAAGCCACCAGATAACGCTCGACGGTGACGCCGCCGGTGTCGCGGTCGACCTTGGCGACGGCGACATGCACGCCGTAGGGATAAACCATGTGGCTTGATTGGAATGTGCCTTCGGCACGCAACCGTCCGTGCTGTTTCTCCAGCGCCGTTGCGACCGCACCGAGCGTCATTGAAGGCCCGTTGCGGTCGGCACGGATGATCTCGCCGTCCGACAGGACAAGCTTGTCGGCAGGGGTCTGCATTAGCTCCGCGGCGGTCTCGATCGCGAGCTGCCGCAATGTCTCGGCGGCGCGGCGCGTCGCTTCGCCGCTCATCACGGTGACCCGGGAGGCAAACGCGCCGAGGCCGCGTTCGATGCGGTCGGTCTGGCCATGAACGACACGAATGGATTCGTAGCCGACGCCGAGCGTCTCCGCGCAGATCTGCGCCAGCACCGTTTCGACGCCCTGCCCGACCGAGGCCGCGCCGGTCACGATCTCGATCGCACCGGACGGCGCAATCTCGATGATGACGTCGTCGAAAGGGCCGAGCCCACTCTTCTCGACAAATACCGCAAGACCGACGCCGACCGCTTCGCCCTTGGCTCGCCGGGCAATGACCGCTTTGCGGATCTCGCTCCAGTCGCCGCCCGCCAGCGCCTTGTCGATCAGCGCGGCGTAATCGCCGGAATCGTAGATCACCTCGGTGCCGAGCGTATCGACGCGGGCGTTGTAGGGCATGTCGGCTGTGCCGAGAAGATTGCGGCGTCGCGCTTCGACCGGATCGATCCCGATCCTGGCAGCGATGGCGTCAAGGAGTCGCTCGCGCACGAAGCTGCTCTCGAATCGTCCGGGCGCCCGATAGGTACCGCTCGGCGTCTTGTTGGTCAGGCGGATATGTCCGGTCGCCCGATAGGCCGGGATACGGTACGGCCCCGGCAGCATCGCGGCTGTGAGGTCCGGTACCGTCGCGCCGTGGGTGCGCACATAGGCGCCCTGGTCGTGAAAGAACTCGTCGTCGATGGCGAGGATACGGCCCGCTTCGTCGGTCGCGGCGCGAATGCGATGGATCTGCCCGCGCGAGTGATTGCACGCGATCAGGTTCTCGCGACGGTCCTCGATCCACTTCACCGGGCGCTTGAAGCGCAGCGCGGCGACGCAGACCAGCACGTCCTCGGGATAGAGCTCGCCGCGCACCCCGAAGCCGCCGCCGACATGGCCTTCATAGAGATCCACCGATTTACGTTCGCGCCCCAGCATTTTGGCAATCTGGTCGCGGTTCCAGTGCGGCACTTTGGCGGCGCCGTACATCTCGAGCCGCTCGGTCGCCGCGTCGTAGCGGGCAATGGCGCCGCGGGTCTCCAGCGGCACCCCGGAATGGCGGCCGATCGCCAAGTCGAGTTCGACAATATGGGTGGCGGAGCAGAACGCCGCGTCGACATTGCCATAGCCCTTTCGGATGGCGAGCGGCTCGCTCGTCACGCCGGGTGAGAACTCTCCGGGCTCTTCCTCGACACTCATGATCGTCGGCAGTTCGTCGATCTCGACCGCGACCAGATCGGCGGCGTCTTCGGCCACATAAGCGTCGGCCGCAAACACCACGGCGACCGGCTCGCCCACATAGCGCACGCGGTCTCGCGCCAGAACATGCTGGCGATACGGCGCCAGGCCCTCGACCTTGGTGAGCCGGATGTCGATGGGCGGAATGTCGGCCACATCCGCGGCGCTCCAGACCGCGAAGACACCGGGCGAGGCAAGCGCCTCGTCCGCATCGATGGACAGTATTCTGCCGTGCGCAGCGCGCGAACGCACCACCCGCATGGTGAGCTGATCGGGAAACGAAATGTCAGCCGCAAAGCGGCCCCGGCCGGTCAGGAGCGGCCGATCCTCCAGTCGTTTCACCGAGCGCCCAATGGGGCCGCCAGCCATCAGCGTGCTCCGCGGAGGAAAGACATATTATATGTTATATGTGAGCGGCGCCTCTACTGCACTTTGCTCCCGTCGCCATCGGATCGCGGGCCGAGGTCGAGCGACTGGATATCGGCGGTTGCTTTGTCGGCAAGGCGAGAATCCCAGCGCTCGACGTTTTTCGACATCAGCCGCTTTTCAAAGAGCTTGCGCATGGCGCCCGCCAAGAGCTTCAGCTCGGCCAGCTCAGTCGTGGCGGCACGGTCTCGGGTGTTGTCGTAGAGATAATATTGCACGCGGGATACGCTCCATTGCGGAAGCGGCCGCTCGGTAATGCGCATGACGTCGCCTGCAACGAGACTGCCTTCCTGCAGAACCCGGTAGTACCAGCCGGTGCGATGCGACTGCTGCGCACGGCGCGACATTTCGGTCTGCTGGAAGCGGTGATTGAGCTTGAAACAGGGCTGCCGCGGCTGAGCCACTTGCACGACCACGCTGCCGATCCGAACGACGTCGCCGATGCAGACATTGTCCTCATCGAAGCCGGACGCCACCAGGTTTTCCCCGAAGCCGCCCGCCTTCAGGAGGTGAGCGCTACCAGGAAACTCCTCCCGCCAAGCCGCATAGTGATGATGCGCATATTGCAGGACCGCCTTTTCCGGGCCGCCGTGGATCACTTTCTCGCCCTGTTCATCGCCGTCCACGCCGAGCGTCGAAACCCGGACCGGCCCGAAGCAGGCAAGCTTGTCGATTCCGCTCATAATATCGCTGTTGCCCAGCCGCTTCACCTGCCCGACCCGCACTTCCAAAAGGCTGCATTCCGGAAGACCGTCTGGCGTCTTGGCGGCGGATATTTGCGCGTCCATATTTGTTCGCGACTCCATGTTTATCCGCGACTCACTTTTGTTTGCGCCCCATTTTGACGGGGCCGACGCGCCGATCATCCGCGGCGCGACAGGATCGCCTTGGCCACGTCGCCGACCGCTTCGACCGTTTCGCCGCAATCGGAGAGACACAGGATCCGGCACGGGCACGCTTCCAGGCCCTCGTAACGCCACGGAAAGGCGCCGATGATGAAGCGCTGGTTCAAGGCCTTGTCGATGTCGCCGCCAATATTCTCGGCGTGGATCAGCCCTTCGGAGAACGCGCAGCTGTGGAACGGGAACATGTTCTCGGTGACGAGGCGACCGGACTTCTTATGGACGTAGGAGAAGTCGCCGAAAAACTCCTCGCAAGTCTTGCCGACGGTTTTCTCGAACCGCTTGGCGAGATCTGGCCGCATCAGGCGGATCGAGGTATTCATGGCGTGATCGCCGGAGCCGCAGTCGATGCCGAACCATTTGATCTTCTTTTTGAGCATCCACTCCAAGAGCTCGATCTTGCCGCCCGGATGCATGCAGAAATAACGCACCAGATCCTGCTGCGGCTGGCCTTCCCAATAACGATGCCATCCGGTGTGAATGATCAGGATGTCGCCGTCCTTGACCTCGACTGGAGCCGCCTCGATCATTTCGGGGGTGATGACGGCCCAGTCGTCCATGTATTTCGACACGTCAACGACGGCGCCGGCGCTCACCAGAAAATCCAAGGGATAGGAGGCCATGTCGCCCATCCCGTCCGTGCCGTGCATGGCACCGTCGATATGCGTGCCGACATGCAGCGCCGTGTCGATGCGCTGGGCGACGATCATCTTGGTTTGCAGATTCTGCGCATAATACATCTGATTGCCCGCATAACCGACCCAACCGGGCGTATGCACGTTCATCAGGTGACTGAGGTCCACGATCTTCATTTTTTCTTTCCAAGAGAAATGAGGCAGGAGCGGATCGTTTAACGCGGTTCACGGGTCGCCGACAGTGTCGTGCTCGACGTCCGCCCGCGGATGGTTACGGCGTACATCGCGCCAAGATTGCTTATCAGAACGGCACACGTCACACGGGTGGACGCCAATCACACTTCTTATCTTAGCAGTCCTCGCCCTTGAGTAACGGCACATATTCGAGCGGTCCAGCCCTGTATTCTCTGCGAATATCGTTTCACGCTGCGCACTCGAAGAAGGCTCGCAACGGCTTCCCCGGCGACGAATCGAGATACGCTGCCTATAAATATGCCCGCATCTGACTAAACAATGAGCGCGCTATTTGGATTGCTCTTTGCGACTATGAGGCGCCACAAAAAACCTTTCTTACCAGCAGAAGCCCTGCCCCTTCTGCAGAAGGAAACCTGATCATGCGCTGGAGACTTGCTTCGTCCCTCGTCGTAGCCGCGTTAGTTGGAACCAGCGTCGCCTATGCCGCTGGCTTCTCGCTTTCGGCCCCTCCGAAGATCGCCTTCCTCTATTTCGCCGACAAAAATGACGGCGGCTGGACCCAGGCCTTCGACGAAGCCAAGCCGAAAATCGAAGCGGCCGTCGGCCAAAAGATTCCATATGTGGAAAACGTGCCGGAAGTCGCCGGCAAGATCAAACCCGCGGCCGAGACCTTTATCTCGCACGGCTCCAACATCATCATCGGAACGGCTTTCGGCTACTCCGACACGTTCAAGGAACTGTCGGAGAAATATCCCAAAGTGGCGTTCCTGAACGCCTCCGGCACCACCAACGGCCCCAATCTGGAGTCCTTTTATGGACGCACCTACGAGAGCCAGTATCTCTGCGGCATGGTCGCTGGTGCGATGTCGAAGAGCGGCAAGCTCGGCTTCGTCGCCGCGCATCCTATCGGTCCGGTGAACTGGACCATCAACGCCTACGAACTCGGCGCCAAGCAGTTCAATCCGAAGGCCACCACGACGGTGATCTTCACCGGCGAGTGGAACGACCCGGTCAAGGAACGCGCCGCCGCCTCGGCCTTGGCCGACCAAGGCATCGACGTCATCGGACAACACGTCGATACCCCGACGCCGCAGATCGTCGCGCAGGAGCGCGGCATTTACGGCACCGGCCATCACCGCGATCTTCGCGAATTCGCCCCCAAGGCGACGCTCTGCTCGTCGGTTTGGACCTGGGACAAATTCCTCAGCCCGGAATTGAAGAAGATCGAGGCCGGTAATTGGCAGCCGAACCCCTATGGGGCGTTTCCCGGCATCAAAGACGGCGGTACCGATATCGCATGCTGCAGCGCCGTCGTTCCGAAGGATGTCGTCGCCAAAGTCATGGCCGAGCGGCAGGCCATCATCAACGGCAAGCAGATCTACACAGGCCCGATGACGGATACTTCGGGCAAGGAAGAGATAGCCGACGGAAAATCGCTCGACGACGGCGGGCTATGGAAGATGGACTGGTATATTCCCGGCGTCATCGCCCAAAAGTAGCCGCAAGCCTATCGCCTCATGACTGCGGCTCTCGCGCTTAAGGAAATACGCAAGTCGTTTGACGGTGTCGTAGTCCTTGATGACGCGGGATTCAGCGGTAATGCCGGGGAGGTTCATGCCCTCCTCGGCGAGAACGGAGCCGGCAAGTCGTCGCTGATGAATGTTGCGGCCGGCCTCTATGCGCCAGAGGCCGGCCGCATTTTTATCGGCGGCAAAGCCGTTTCGCTCAGCGGACCGTCCGAGGCGCGCGCCAACGGCATCGGCATGGTGCACCAGCATTTCANNATCAAGGACATCAGCGCGGCCATCGAACGGCAAGCCGCCGAGCTCGGATTCACGATCGATCCCGGCCGGCGCGTGAACACGCTGACGGTCGCCGAGCAGCAGCAGGTCGAGATTGTCAAGGTTCTGATCGGCGGCGCGAAAATACTCATTCTGGACGAGCCCACGGCGGTATTGACCGACGCCGAAGCCGAGCGGCTCCTCGAAACCGTGCGTCGCCTGGCGGCGACCGGCACCGCCGTCGTCTTGATCACCCATAAGCTCAATGAGGTGAAGCGCTATGCCGATTCGGTCACCATCATGCGCCGCGGCAAGACGGTGGCGACGCTCGATCCTTCCACCGCCAGCACCGCTGAGCTGACCCAGCTCACCGTCGGTGCGACCCAGGCCTTGCCGGTGCGGGCGCGCAACGCCGACACCGGAACGCGGTTGAACGTCGGTGGCCTCAAGTGTACGCGCACCGACGGCAGCACTGCGCTCGAG
>PLTE01000162.1 GCA_003164375.1 Hyphomicrobiales bacterium
CGGCGGCGAGGTCGAGCGCATCCTCAATATGGTGGACGGCGCGCTGGTACTGGTCGACGCCGCCGAGGGGCCACTGCCGCAGACCAAATTCGTCGTCTCCAAGGCGCTGAAAATGGGCTTAAAGCCCATCGTCGTCATCAACAAGGTCGATCGCGCCGACGCCCGGCCGACCGAAGTCGCCAATGAGGTATTCGATCTGTTCGCGGCGCTGGACGCCACCGAGGAACAGCTCGATTTCCCCATCCTCTACGGCTCGGCAAAGCAGGGCTGGATGGCGAACGATGCCGCCGGGCCGAAAGATCAGGGCATGGCGCCGCTGTTCGAGCTGGTGGTCGGGCACGTCGCGGCGCCTCAGGTCGAGGAGGGCCCGTTCCGCATGCTGGGAACGATCCTGGAGGCCAATCCCTATCTCGGCCGCATTGTCACCGGCCGCATCTTTTCCGGCAGCGTGAAACCGAACCAGCCCGTCAAGGTGCTCGACCCGCTCGGCAACCTGGTCGAGAACGGGCGCGTCACCAAGGTGCTGGCGTTCCGCGGCTTGGAGCGGACGCCGATCGATGAAGGTTTCGCCGGCGACATCATCTCCATTGCCGGCTTGCCGGAGGCCTTCGTGTCGCACACGTTGTGTGCGCCCGAGGTGACCGAGCCGCTACCGGCCCAGCCGATCGATCCGCCCACCCTAACCATGACTTTCCGCATCAATGATTCGCCGCTCGCCGGTACCGAGGGCGACAAGGTGCAAAGCCGGGTCATCCGTGATCGCCTGTTGCGCGAGGCGGAAGGCAATGTGGCGCTGCGGATTTCGGAATCCACCGAGAAGGATTCCATGGAGGTCGCCGGCCGCGGCGAATTGCAGCTCGGCATATTGATCGAGACCATGCGGCGCGAAGGTTTTGAGCTTTCAGTGTCGCGGCCGAAGGTACTGTTCCAGCACGGCGCGACAGGCGAATTGCTCGAACCGATCGAGGAAGTCGTCATCGACGTCGACGAGGAACATTCCGGCGTCGTGGTGCAGAAGCTTGCCGAGCGCAAAGGCGAGATGATCGAAATGCGGCCCTCCGGTGGCCATCGCGTGCGGCTGATCTTCTATGCGCCGACGCGGGGGCTGATCGGCTATCAGGGCGAACTCCTCACCGACACCCGCGGCACCGCGGTCATGAATCGGCTGTTCCACGCCTACGGACCACATCGTGGCGACATCGTCGGACGGCGCAACGGCGTATTGATTTCGACCGACCAGGGCGAGGCCGTCGCCTATGCCATGTGGAATCTGGAAGACCGCGGTCCGATGATGATCGAGCCGGGCTGGAAGGTGTATCGCGGCATGATCGTCGGCGAGCATACCCGCGGCAACGACCTCGAAGTTAATGTGCTCAAGGGCAAGAAACTCACCAACATTCGCACCCATTCGAAGGACGAAGCGATCAGGCTCACCCCGCCCATCCGCATGACGCTGGAAAAGGCGCTCGCCTACATCGAGGACGATGAACTGGTCGAGGTGACGCCGAAATCGATCAGGCTGCGCAAGAAGCTGCTCGATCCGAATGACCGCAAGCGCGACGAGCGGCGCAAAGAGGCCGAGCGGGTCTGAGCAGAGCGGGTCTGAGCGGCGCACGACAACGCGCCGCCGATCTTGCGTCTCAAGCGCCGCCCGGCCGCATCGAACGGGAGCCATCTTGTCACACCCTTGGCCGCTCCGCCCAGCAGCGGTGAAGATTCCCGGGTACCGTGTCGCCTGAGCAACAGCCCGTAGAGATCGCGGTGGGCCTTGCATTTTCGCGCGCGACGTTGTGGCCGGCCCCGCGAATATCTGCCTATAATCCACAGCGTTAACTGAAGGTGTATCTCGCCCCTTGAAGGCAAGTGAATCGCTTGCTTTGATCGCATCATGAGCCGCGCATCATGAGCACCGTCCTGATCGAAATCCGTCGCGCCCGCGCCTGCGATGCCGGCGCAGTCGCGGATGCTCACGATGAAGCGTGGCGAACCGCCTATCAGGGCATCATCCCGGGCGCCGAGCTGGAACGGCTGATCAACCGCCGCGGTCCGGCGTGGTGGGAGAGCGCCATCCGCAAAGGCAGCCGTATCACGCTGCTGCAATTCGGCGACAAGATCGCGGGCTACGCCAATTACGGGCGCAACCGGGCGCGCAGCCTCTATTACGACGGCGAAATCTACGAGCTTTACCTGCGGCCTGAATTCCAAGGGCTCGGCTTCGGTCGCCGCTTGTTCACCGCCGCGCGCCGCGATCTGGCGCAGAGCGCGCTCAAGTCGCTGATCGTATGGGCGCTGTCGGAGAATGAAAGCGCGGTAGAATTCTACCGCGCGCTCGGCGGCAAGGCGGTCGCCCGCTCATCCGAGAAATTCGGCACCCGGGTGCTCGATAAGGTCGCCTACGGCTGGCAGAGCTGAACCGCGGCAAGATTACACCGATGGCGGCGGCAATCCGGCTTGCATATACGCCGCGCGCAGCGTGTTGACGAGCAGACATACGATCGTCATCGGCCCGACGCCGCCAGGCACCGGCGTGATGGCGCCGGCGACTTTGACGGCCTCGGCGTAATTGACGTCGCCGACGATGTGCGATTTGCCGCCGTGGTTCACCCGGTTGATGCCGACGTCGATGACGGTCGCGCCCGGCTTGATCCAGTCGCCACGAACAAATTCGGCGCTGCCGATCGCGACACACAAAATCTCGGCGCGCCGGCACAGTTCCTGAAGATGCCGCGTGTGCGTATGCGCTACCGTGACGGTGGCGTTCTCGTTGAGCAGAATTTGCGACAACGGATTGCCGACGATGTGCGAGCGGCCGACCATCAGCACGTCGAGCCCCAGGAGCGATGGATGCACCGACTTGATCAGCTTGATGCAGGCGATCGGCGTGCATGGCATCAGCGTCGGCAGGCCCGTCATCAACCGCCCGGCATTGATCGGATGGAATCCGTCGACGTCCTTATCCGGAGTGATGCTGGCGATAATCCGCGCCGGATTGATCTGCGGCGGCAGCGGCAATTGCACCAGAATGCCTTGCACCGCCGGATCGGCATTGAGCTTCTGCACCAGCGCGATGAGCTCGGCTTCGGTGGTATCCGCGGGCCAGTGATAATCGAACGGCCGCATGCCGACTTCGACGACGGCGCGCGATTTGGAGGTGACGTAGGATTTGCTGGCCGCGTTGTCACCGACCAGGACGACCGCCAGCCCCGGCACCATGCCGTGTTCCGAGGTCAGGCGATGCGTCTCGGCCTTGACCGCGGTACGCAGGTCGGCGGCGATCGTTTTGCCGTCGATTATTTTCGCAGTCATGAAGCCACCTTCGTCAACCGTTCCAGCGTCGCAGCAAGCGCTTGCGCATCACCTGAGATCCGCAGCCGCTTGAGGCGCGCCGTAGCGCCGCCAGCGACATCGACCTGCCGCGGCGCGATGCCGAGCGCCTTGGCGACGAGCCGCCGCAACGCTTCATTGGCCTCGCCCTCGACCGGCGCCGCGCGCACCCGCGCCTTGAGCACCGCCCTGCCGTCGGCCCGTCGCTCGACCCCGTCGATTGCGTCGCGTGCGCTGCGCGGGGTCACACGCACGTCGAGCACGACGCCGTCGGCGGCTTGCGTCCACGGCCTCGCAACCATCGCGTTCAGAAAACGTTGGGCAGGATGTAGAGGGCGATCACGTAGCGAATAAAAACGATGATCAGGAAGAGAATCACCGGCGAGATGTCGATGCCGCCGAGATTGGGCAGAAAGTTTCGGATCGGACGCAACACCGGCTCGGTGATGCGGTAGAGAAAATCGCCGATCATCCCGACCACGGGATTGCGCGTGTTCACCACGTTGAACGCCACAAGCCAGGAAAAGATCGCCATTGCGATCACGATCCAGACGTAGAGCTGGAGAGCCAAATCGATGACAAGAAAAAGCGCGCGCATGGATGGGTTTCGCCTTTAAGGACGGCAGAAACTAGCGGTTCACGCGCGCCGGAACAAGCTGCCGCTACAGCGCCATGCGATCGAGCAGCTCCCCATCCTTGACAGCATGGGACGGCGGCCCTAAATGGCCGGCACTCGCCAAAACCGGCACCAATTCGACCCGGTTACGCCTATTTGGCTAGCGTGATGGCGGGGGCCGTAGCTCAGTTGGGAGAGCGCCTCGTTCNNGCCTCGTTCGCAATGAGGAGGTCAGGGGTTCAACTCCCCTCGGCTCCACCAGCCTTAATTCCGCGAAGGTGGCCCGCCGTAGCTCGAAGAGCGCAGGCGGGTTTTTCGTTTTATGATGATTACGATGAGTCCTGATCCCGCCCCGGCGCTGCCGCTATTGCGCCAGCCTGCTTTCGTCCGTTTCCTTTATGTGCGGGTTGCCGCCACGGTTGCGCTGCAAATCCAGGTCGTCGCCGTCGGCTGGCAAATGTACGAATTGACCGGCAGCCCGTTCCGTCTTGGGCTGATCGGGCTCGTGCAATTCGTTCCGGTCGTCGCATTCTTCCTGCTCACCGGCCATGTCGCGGATCGCTACGACCGGCGCGCCGTCACCTTCATCGGTGAAGTGATCGAAGCGCTGGCGGTCGCTATTCTCGCCGTCGCCAGCACCATGGGATGGCTCACGCCAAATCTTCTGCTCGCCATGGCGTTTGTCGTCGGCACCGGCCGCGCCTTCGAACAACCGAGCGTGCAATCGGTGTTGCCGAACATCGTGCCGCCCGACGTTTTACCGCGCGCCGTCGCCGGCTCGACCTCGGCATCGCAGGCCGCGATCGTTGCCGGACCGGCGCTCGGCGGCGTCCTGGTCGCGCTCAGCCCGACCTTGGTGTTCAGCGTCTGCGCGGCGATCTGGCTCTCCGCCGGCCTCGTCATGCTCAGCATTGCGGTGGAGCGGATCGTCGCGCCGCGCAAGCCGGTCGATCTGAAAACTTTGTTCAGCGGTATCGGCTTCATCACCCGTCACAAGGTCCTGCTTGGCGCGGTGCTGCTCGACCTGTTCGCGGTGCTGCTGGGCAACGCCACGGCAGTGCTGCCGATCTTCGCTCGCGACATCTTCGCGACCGGGGCGTTGGGTTTCGGCCTGTTGCGCGCGGCGCCGGCCGCCGGCGCCATCTTGACCGCGCTGGCGCTGGCGCGGTGGCCGATCTCGTCGCGTCTCGGCCGCGTGATGTTTACGACGGTTGCGATCTTCGGCGTCGCCACCATCGTGCTGGCGTTGGCGCCGAGCTTCGTGTTGGCGTTGGCGGCGCTTGTCGTTATGGGCGCCTCCGACTCGATCAGCGTCGTCATCCGCCAGACCATGGTACAAATCCGTACCCCAGACGACATGCGCGGCCGGGTCTATGCGGTGAACTCGATGGTCACGATCACGTCGAATCAACTCGGCGATTTTCGCGCCGGCGCCGCCGCCGCCTTGTTCGGCCTCACATCCTCGGTGCTGATCGGCGGCTTTTCCATCATCGCGATCGTCCTGATTTCGACCAAGATTTTTCGCGAGCTGTTCGACGCCCAGCGCTACGAGTCGGGCACGCAGTAGCGTACTGCCGGGTTGCGTAGATGGCTCTGGCCGTGCGCGCCGCCGTGCTGCATCATAGCGAGGGTCTCGGTCGTGCCGGAGAAGGAAAGAAGGACAAGCATGCGAAAGCTCGGTATCCGCGCGATGGCGATCGTTCTGGCGCTCGGCGCGATGGCGGCTCAGGCCTATGCCGCGGCCCCCTGCGGCGGCGATTTCGGCGCTTGGCTGCAAGGCGTCAAACAGGAGGCGGCGACGGATGGCATTTCGCAGCGCACGATCCAGTCCGCGCTCGCCGGCGTGACTTACGACCCCAGCATCATCGCCCGCGATCACGCGCAGGGCGTGTTCCGCCAGAGCTTTGAGCAATTCTCCGGCCGCATGGTGCCGCCGCGGCTGGCGCGGGCGCGGGGGCTCCTGGCGCAATACGGCTCGACCTTCAGTAAGATCGAACAGCAATACGGCGTGCCCGGCGCGGTGATCGTCGCCATCTGGGGGCTTGAAACCGATTTCGGCGCCAATTCCGGCAAATTCCCGACCATCCGCTCGCTGGCGGCGCTGGCTTACGATTGCCGCCGGCCCGACAAGTTTCGCGGCGAACTGATCGCTGCCCTGCAAATCGTCGAACGCGGCGACATGGCGCCGAGCGACATGCGCGGCGCCTGGGCGGGCGAGATCGGCCAGACCCAGTTCCTGCCGTCGTCCTATCTGAAATACGCGGTCGATTACGACGGCGACGGCCGCCGCGATCTCATCCGCAGCGTGCCCGACGTGCTCGCGTCCACGGCGAATTATCTGAAAGGCTACGGCTGGAAGCGCGGTCAGCCGTGGGGCGAAGGCACCGAGAACTTCCAGGTGCTGCTGCAGTGGAACGCGTCGCAAGTCTATACCAAGACGGTGGCCTATTTCGCGCAACAGCTCGCCGGCGGGCAGTAGGCTTAGCGCGGGCCGCCGAACTTTCAGCACAGCCACCGCTCCAGAAACACGCTGAGCCAGGCACGCGCGGAATAATCGTAGACGGCGCGGTCGGCGAAATGGGTGTGCCGCGGCCGCGCGCCCGGCAGCTCCATGCGCTCGTGATTATGCGTGGTCCATTTGTGCATCATGGCGTGCGTAACGTCGGGGTGAAATTGCAGCGCATAAGCGCGCCCGGCGCGGATCGCCTGCACCTCGAAAGTGTCGCCTTCGGCCAGAAGCTCGGCGCCCGGCGGCAGTTCGAAACCTTCGCGGTGCCACTGATAAACGCATTCCGGCCAGGTCGCGACGACGGCACGGCCGGCAGGCGTCGGCCGGATCGGGTAATAGCCGATCTCGGCGTGGCCGTGCGGATGGCGGAAGACCCTGCCGCCGAGCTGGCGCGCGCACATCTGCGCGCCGAGGCAAATGCCGAGAAACGGCTTGTTCGCCTTCAACGGCACGCCGATCCAGTCGATCTCGCGGCGGATGTAATCATCCTCGTCGTTGGCGCTCATCGGGCCGCCGAAAATGATGGCGGCTGAATGCTCGGCCATGGTCGGCGGCAGTTCATCGCCAAAACGGGGCCGGCGGATATCGAGCCGATAGCCCAGATCATGGAGCGCATTGCCGATGCGGCCGGGTGTGGAGTGCTCCTGGTGCAGAATGATCAGGATCGGCTGTTGCATGATGCCGGCGATTCGAACGCGCTTTCGGAAAGTCCTGGCCCGTTCCTCGCTGCAAGCAAACTATGCGCCAGTTGGTCAGTTTCCACCCGCGCCCTGCTTGCTTTGATCGTTCGCCAACAGCAACAGCGCGTTAGGCACAAAGCGGACCAGGAAAATCGCGATCCTATTGCCGGTGCCGGCAATGACCACCCGCTTGCCGCGCATGAAGCCGTCATAGCCGATCTTCGCCACGCGGTCGGGTGGAAGCTCGAAGATTTTAACGGCGCTGGGCAGCCGCATTCCCGAGCGCGCCTGGAATTCGGTCGGCACCGGCCCCGGACAAAGCGCGGTCACTCTGACGCCGCGGCCTGCCAATTCGCGGTGCAACGCCTCGCTGAACGACAGCACATAAGCCTTGCTGGCATAATAGACCGCCATACCGGCGCCGGGCATGAACGCCGCGATCGAGGCCACGTTGAGAATGCCGCCGCCATGGCGGGCCAGGCTGTCGACGAAAGTCAGCGACAGTTCGGTCAGCGCGCGCACATTGAGATCGATCATGCCGAGCTGCTCGTCGCGGGACAGCACGGCGGCCGCGCCGCTCAAGCCGAAGCCTGCATTGTTGACGACGATCGCGGGCTCAAGCCCGCGCGCCAGGAGTTCCGCGGCGATCGCGGCAACCGCATCGCGGCGTTCGAGATCGGCCGCCAGCACCACCGGCCGCGGCCGGCCCGACGCCGCGATCTCGTCCGAGAGCGCGGCGAGCCGGTCCTCGCGCCGCGCCACCAAGACAAGCTCATGGCCATGCGCGGCGAAGACGCGCGCCAATGCCATGCCGATGCCGGCCGAGGCCCCGGTGATCAGCGTGACCGGCTTCATGAATTGCTTCCCTGCGCGCCCGGTTCGGCATCGGCACCGCCGATCCGGCGCCGCAATTCGATGCGCTCGCGCGGCGAGACGCCGAGCAAGTCGGCGGCGCGCCACAACAGATTATCCTCGAGTTCGTCCCGCCTGCCGTCGGCATAGACGATCTCCCACATCATCTCGATGATGCGCGCCCGGCCCGGTTCATCGAGCGCGCGGTTGAGCGCTTGCGTGAAATGATAGAGATCGACCGATTCATGTTCGGCCGCCGTCGCTTTCTCAATCAGCTCGTCGGTCGCCTTGTCATCGAGTTCGAAGCGTTGCTTGATCACGCTGCGTAGCTTGTCGCGCTCGCTCGGCAACATCTCGCCGTCGATCGCGGCGGCGTGGACCAACAGCGCCGCCGCCGCCAGCCGGTAATCATCCTCGGCGAACTGGCTTGGATGCTTGCCGCCGTCGACGAAATCGGTGACGAAGCTTTTGAACAATGCGAACATATAATCTTTCCATGCCGGAGCTTAAGCCCGACGTTCATATCGCGACGTGGAGCGCCCCATTCAAGCCGCCGCGGGCGCGGACGGGCACGAAATCCGCCGATCTCCACCGCTATCCCGCTTCGGGATCGAGACCCTCGAGCGGCCGCCCCGCCGGTTCGACGCCCCAGGCGTAGACCGCGACAATCTGCACCGCGACCAGTCCGATCATCAGCCAGATCACGCCCGGCAGCCCATAATTGACCATCAGGAAGCCGACCACGAACGGCGAAATCACGGTGGCGCCGCGGCCGAGCGTGTTGCAGATGCCGTTTGCGCGCAGCCTGATCTCGGTCGGGAACAGTTCCGGCGTGTAGACGCCGAACAGGATCGCGGTCTGGATATAGATGGCGACGATCAGCACGGCGCCGACGCCGAGAACGATCGCCGGATCGGAGGCGGCATTGGCGTGCGCGTAAAACCAGCCGGTGACGATGGTGAGAAGCGACGCGCCGATGATGCTCCAACGCCGCCCGATGGAGTCCGACAGCACGGCGCCAAGCGCGCAGCCGACCAGCGAGGCTCCCGCCAGCACCACCGTATAGGCGAGCGAATTGGCGATGGTCAGTCCCTGCCGCAGGAAGAACTGCGGCAGGAAGATCACGAAGCCGAAGATCAAGGTGTTGATGGTGATCAGCACCCAGCTGCCGACCAACAGGCGCTGCAGGATCGGCGGCCGCAACATCGACGCCGCCGTGAGCTGCACGACCGGCGCGGCGTGCGCCGGCGCAGGCAGCGTGCCGGTGCCGGCGGCTTCCTTCTCGATCGCTTGCAGCAAGGCTTCGGCTTCCGCGTCGCGGCCCTGCGCTTCCAGCCAGCGCGGCGATTCCGGCAGGTTCTTGCGCAGATACCAGACGATGAGCGAACCGACGCCGGCGATGACGAACATCGGCCGCCAGCCGAAGCTCGGAATGATCAGATAGCCGAGGATCGCGGTGACCGGAAACCCGCATACCGTGAGGAAAGCCAGGAACGACAGCCAGCGGCCGCGCGATGCCGGCGGCACGAATTCGGTCAGCGTCGAGTAGCCGACCACGATCTCTGCGCCAAGGCCCAGCCCCTGAACGAAGCGGCAGACGATGAGCTGCGGCATGTCCTGTGCGAAGGCCGCAGCGAGCGAGGCCACGCCGAAGATCAACAAATTGATCTGATAGGTAAAGCGCCGCCCGAAGCGGTCGCCGACAAAGCCGGTGATCAGCGAGCCCAAGGTCATGCCGAGGAAGGTGAGCGACACGAATTGCAGATTTTGCGGCAGCGTCGAGAATTTCGTCTGGATCGTCGCCGCCAAGACGCCTGAGGCGACATAAAGATCGTAGCCGTCGAAGAACATGCCGGNNCGGCGCCGACCAGCCAGAAGATGCGATAGTGAAACGACGAGATCGGCAGCCGGTCGAGACGCGCCCCGGCATTGACGGAAGCCGCCAATTCTTGCCCAGCCAACGGTCCCGCAGCCAAAGCTTCTGCAGCCATGTGATGTTCCCCCCAGAAGACGTTCGCCCGGCATTGGCCGCCAGGTCGTGGCGGGATGCTAACCGAGCGGTCGCTCCGATACCACTGCCGGCCGGCGCTGCTCGCGGCACCGCCGCGGGTCGCCGGTACAGCCGCGGACCCGCAGGCACCCCGGGGCCGGGCAATTGCGCCACAGCCGAAGCCGGTCGCAGTCAGCGTGCGCCTCTGACCTTTGCGTCGTGTTGTGCCGTTCCACCGACTCGTCCCAAGCGTGGCGCTTGTCGAACGGCCGCCCGCTGGACGATTTTTGCTTCGCAGTGCCCTTGGATTCTGTGACTCCCTTTGTTTTCGCGACGCGTGTCGTCATNNGGTGGGAGGGGCGACTGACTCGCCGTGTCGTCACCATTGCAAGGATGTGAAAACGTCATTGGCCATCTCTCCTTGCATCGTCTCACTTCCTTCGATTCCCGCGCCCCTTCCACCACCCTTC
>PLTE01000011.1 GCA_003164375.1 Hyphomicrobiales bacterium
CTAGAGTCTGATCCGTTTATATTGAAGCATATCCTGCGTTCCTGAAGTAGTTGGCGCATTCCTGCGAGGTGAAGGAACCGAGCAGGTCGCCGATGCGTCGCCAAGTGGCGTCGATGGTGCGCTCGGCCGCCTTGCGCAGAAGCGTCTTGAGCTTGGCGAAGACCTGCTCGATGGGATTGAGATCGGGGCTGTAGGGCGGCAGGAAGAAGAGACGGGCGCCAGCGGCGCGAATAGCGCGGCGCACGGCTTTGCTCTTATGGCTGCCGAGATTGTCGATGATGACGATGTCGCCGGCTTTGAGCGTCGGCACGAGCATCTGCTCGACATAGGCCAGGAAGCTCTCGCCATTGATCGGGCCATCGATGACGCAAGGAGCGTCAATGCGATCGTGGCGCAGGGCAGCCAGGAAGGTCAGCGTTCGCCAATGCCCCTGGGGCACCTTGGCCAGTAGCTTGTGCCCGCGCGGCGCCCAGCCGCGCAGCCGCGTCATGTTGGTCTTGGCCCAGGTCTCATCGATGAAGATCAGGCGAGCCGGATCAAGCCGGTCTTGATACGCCTGCCACCGCCGACGTCTTCGCGCCACGTCGGGACGATCCTGCTCGGTGGCGAACAGAGTTTTTTTTGAAGCTGATGCCAGCATGGTGAACCGTGCGCCAAACCGAACCATAGCTCGTCACCACGCCGCGCTCGCCGAGCTCCACGACCAGGGCCCGCAAGGTCAGGTCTGGAACCGCCGCGAGGCGCGCCAAAAGCCAGTCCCGCTCGTTAGCCAGCGAACGAGGCCGGTGGCCGCCCATCCGCTTGGCCTTCGCGCTGCCCGTCGCACGGAACCGCTGCGACCACTTCACAACGCTCGCCACACTCACTTTGTAAGCGGCCGCAACCTTGCGGCAGCTCTCGCCGGCCGCAACCGATGCAACCACGCGCTCGCGTAGATCAAGGGAATAGGGTCGTGCCATCTGATGCCGGCCTCCGATCCAGCCAGCATCTTGAATCAGAACCGCTCCGATTTGGGAATCCCCAATCGATTCAATCCCAAAGAATCACACTCTAAAATCCTCCAGGGTTCCGCCAGGCGCTTGTCCGCCGAGTTCGGCGCCAGCGCATGATTCGGCTACACTGGCGTTTGTATTCGGCAGGATTGCCGGGCACGAGGTGGCTGGAGCTCTGGTAGCCAGATAGACGGAACTACGCGATTATGTGGCGGCGCTCCGCATTCTGCCGCGGCAGCACGGTTTATTGCCACGCGTAAAGTGAGGTTCCGCTGTGCCGGCGCCACGCTATCGACGTCGCGCCGGCACAAAGACCAGGTCAGGCCTAATCATGCTGACCAGAACGGTACATCCGATGGGACTTATTGCGGAACGCTACCCTCGATACCCTTGACGTACCAGTTGACCGAGTTGAAAGCGGCATCCGTATCCGTCATCGCAGTGCCGGCCGCGACTTTGACGGCTCCGGTATTGTCCGAGATCGGTCCAACGAAAGGCTTCAGTTCGCCGGAGATGATCTTGGCTTTGGTGTCCTCGAAAACCTTCACTGCGGCCGGCGGGATTACGGGGTTAAGCGGCGCCATCACCACCATTCCCTCCTTGAGACCCCAACGAGTGTGGCGGTTGCCGGTCCAGCTGCCGTCCAGCACCTTCTTGGTTTCGGCGATGTAATAGCCGCTCCAATCTTCGGTCGTGCCGGTGAGCTGCGCCTTCGGCCCAAAGCTCGACATATCGGCGTCGATGCTGAATGCATAGGTACCCTTCTCCTGCGCCACCTGAATTGACGCCGGCGAGTCGGTGTTCTGACCGACATTGTCCGCGCCCTGCGCAATGAGGGTTTCGGCCGCTTGGCGCTCCTTGCCCGGATCGTACCAGGTGTTGACCCAGATCGGCTTCATCGTGACCTTGGGATTTTGCGCCAGCGCGCCGAGCGTCATGGAATCGATGTTGCGCATGACGCTGGGGATCGGGAACGAGCCGATAAAGCCGAGCGTATTGGTTTTGGTCATCTGACCGGCGATGGTGCCGATCAGATAGAAGCCTTCCTCGAAGCGCGGCTCGTAGACGACGATGTTCGGCGCGGTCTTGAAACCGTTGACGTGCTCGAACTTGACGTTCGGGAATACCTTGGAGACTTTCTGCAACGGCTCCATGTAACCGAACGAGGTCGCGAAGATCAGCTTATTGCCGTCGGCGGCAAGCTGGCGAAACACCCGCTCGGAATCGGCGGTTTCGGGAACGTTCTCCACGAACGTGGTCTTGATCTTGTCGCCCATCGCCTTTTCCAGCTTCTGCCGGGCCTCGTCGTGCATCTGGGTCCAACCGCCGTCCTTGACTGGTCCCAGATAGACGAAAGCGACCTTGAGCGGCTCGGCGGAAGCGACCGCCCCCGACGTCGCGAGCAAACCCGCTGCAATGCTCAGACGAAGAAATTTCCATTTTTTATTTAGCTGCATGACGCCTACCTTTTGGTTCGAGATGGAACGGTTGCCGGTGGACTTGGACCGCGGTGCTGTTTTACGCCGCGGCATGAAAACTGATGCCGAGAGAGGCCGGCTGGTTTAGCAAGATGGTCTTCGGATCGCGGCAGATGATGACCAGCACGACGACCGTGGCCGCATAGGGCAGCATCGACAGGAACTCGGTCGGAATCGGCAGACCGAAGCCTTGCGCGAACAACTGAAACTGGGTAACGCCGCCGAACAGATAGGCTCCCAGCACGACGCGCGCCGGCTTCCACGTCCCGAAAACGACCAGCGCCAGCGCGATCCAGCCCTTGCCGGCCGACATGCCTTCGACCCACATCGGCGTCTGCACCAGCGACAGGTAAGCGCCAGCGATACCAGCGCAGGCGCCACCGAACATCACCGCCAGATAGCGCGTCGTCAAAACCGACTTGCCGATGGCGTGGGCGACGCTTGGCGATTCGCCGATGGCGCGGAGCGTCAGGCCGGCATGGGACTTGATGAGGAACCACTCCACCGCAGCGAACAGCACCAGTGACAGGTAGACCATGATGTCGTAACGGAACAACAGATCGCCGACGATCGGAATGCTACTAAGCCCGGGAATAAAGATCGGCGGTAACGGCGGCAACGGCGTGCCGGCCAGATTGTGGCCGACGAAGGCGGACAGGCCAATCCCGAACAAGGTCAGCGCCAGACCGGTCGCCACCTGATTGGTTTGAAGGTTCAGCGTGAGAAAGCCGAATGCCAGGGACAGCGCCACGCCGGCGCCGGCCGCAGCCATGAAGCCCACCGTATCGCTGCCGGTCGCGAGCGTTGCAGCAAACCCCGCCACCGCGCCGATCAGCATCATGCCTTCGATGCCGAGATTGAGCACGCCAGCCTTTTCGACAATGGTTTCGCCGAGCGCAGCATAGATCAACGGCGTGGCCGCCACGACCGTGCTGGCGATCATCGGGACAATGGGATTCATGCCGCGCTCTTCAAGGTGACTACCGGTTTTGGATCGATGCGTTCGGCCGGGCGGACGCGCTTGAGCCGGAACGTGATGAACAGATCGGCGGCGAGCAGGTAGAACAGCAACAAGCCCTGGAACAATCCGGTGATCGCGGACGGCAAGCTCATCCCCATCTGCGCCGCTTCCCCGCCGAGATAGAGGAGCGACATCAACAGCGCGCCGAAGATGACTCCGATCGGATGCAACCGTCCGATCCAGGCGACGATGATCGCGGCAAAGCCATAGCCCGGCGAAATCTGCTGCTGCAGCCGTCCGATCGGACCGGCGACTTCGCAAATGCCGGCGAGACCGGCGGTCGCTCCGCACACCAACAGTGCGATCCAGATATTGCGCTTCTCCGAAAAGCCGGCATAGGCCGCAGCGGCCGGCGCCATCCCCGCTACCTGCATGCGGAACCCCGCAATAGTCTTTTGCGACACCACCCAGGCGACTAGCGCCAAGCCGAGCGCATAGACGATACCCCATGTCACGCGCGTGCCGTCGATGAGAACCGACATGGTTTCGGCATCGCCGAAGCCGCGCGACTGCGGATAGTTTTGGCCCTCCGGGTCGCGCCAGGGCCCGTGCACCAGCCAGGACAACGCCAATTGAGCGATATAAACGAGCATCAGCGTGACGAGAATTTCGTTGGTGTTAAAGCGCGTGCGCAGATAGGCCGGGATGGCGGCCCAAATCATCCCGCCGAGCACGCCGGCAAGCAACATCAGCGGCATGGCCCACATGGAATCGCTGTCGCCGAACCACAGCGCGACGCCGCCGCCGGCGATCGCGCCCATGGTGAGCTGCCCCTCGGCACCGATATTCCAGATGTTGGCGCGAAATCCCATGGCGAGACCGAGCCCGCAAAGCAGCAACGGCGTGGTCTTTAACAAGAGCTCGCCAATGTCGTAGGTGCTCGACAGCGGCTTGACGAAAAACAGGTAGAAGACTTCCACCGGATCCTTGCCCAAGGCGCTGAACAGAAAAAATCCCGTCACCATCATGCCAAGCGCGGCCAGGATAGGCGAAGCGATCGCCATTCTGAAAGACGGATTGGCGCGCCGCTCGAGGACGAACATCATGCGACCTCCTGGAGCGGATCCGCGCCGGCCGCGCCGCGGCCCGCCGGTTCGTTGAATTTGCCGCTCATCCAGGTGCCGATTTGTCCAATCGAGGTCTCGGCGGGCCGAACCGAGGGCGACAGGCGCCCCTCGGCCAGCACCATAAGGCGGTCGCTGATAATGAAAAGCTCGTCAAGTTCCTCGGAGATCACCAGAAGGGCAACGCCCTGGTCGCGGAGATCGATCAAGGCCTGGCGGATCAATTGCGCCGCGCCGACATCGACACCCCAGGTTGGCTGACCCACGATCATCATTTTGGGCTCCAGCATGGTCTCCCGGCCGACGATATATTTCTGCAAATTGCCGCCCGACAGGCTCGATGCCGCCGACTGCTCATCGCCGCATTTGACTTTGAAGCGCTCGATCACCTTCTTGGCAAAACTGCGCATGACGGTGGGGTAGATCATGCCGTTTTGCACCATGCCCTTGCGCGAACCCGTGAGGAGCGCGTTGTAGGCTAGGCTCATCGGGGGCACCGCCCCCCGCCCGAGGCGCTCTTCGGGAACGAAGGTGAGCCCAAGCTCGCGGCGCTTGGCAGGGTTGAGATCGCCAACCGGCTGGCCGAGCAGCTTGATCATCGGACCCGTGCTCAAACGCTCGCCCGAGAGCGCCGCCATCAGCTCCTTCTGTCCGTTGCCGGAAACTCCGGCGATGCCCAAAATCTCGCCACTTCGCACCGTCAGGCTGATTTCCTTGAGCGTTGTGCCGAATGGATCGGCCGTCGGCAGCGACAGGTGATCGAGTTCGAGCCTGACCTCTTCGGGTTGGCGCGGCATAAGGCTGCACACCGCCAACTCGCCTCCGATCATCAAACGGGCCAGACTCTCGTTTGTTTCGTTCTTTGGAATCGCGGTGCCGCTGACACGCCCGCCGCGCAGCACGGTCGCGCTGTCGCATAGCGCGCGGATTTCATCGAGCTTGTGGCTGATATAGAGGATGCTGCAGCCTTCCGACGCCAGGCGGCGCAGCGTCTCGAATAACACCAGGACGGCTTGCGGCGTCAGCACGGAGGTGGGCTCGTCCATGATCAGAAGCTTGGGCTCCTGCAGCAGGCAACGCACGATTTCAACGCGCTGCCGCTCGCCCACGGACATGCTGTGAACGAGACGGTACGGGTCGATCGGAAGACCGTATTTTTCCGACACTTCGGTGATCTGCGCCGCCAGTTTCGCGGACGACACCCGCTCGTCCAACGCCAGGGCGATATTTTCCCAGACCGTCAGCGTCTCGAACAACGAAAAATGCTGAAACACCATGCCGATGCCCAAGCGTCGCGCTTGCGATGGTGTGGTGATGGTTTCGTACTGGCCGTTCCACAAAATGGTTCCGGCATCGGGTTTGGTGATGCCATAGATGATCTTCATCAGGGTGCTTTTGCCGGCACCATTCTCGCCCAACACTGCATGGATCTCGCCCGGCCGCACACTGAGCGAAATGTCATCATTAGCCACAACGCTCGGGTACCGTTTCGTGATGCCGGTGAGCACGAGTCGAGGCTTGGAATCGGTTGCATTTCCTACAGGGTTCATGTTTTTCGACCAGCCTCGGCAGTTCCAAGCTTGAGCGTGAAGGAACCACGGCGGCTGCCGCGGTACCCACCACCAGCAAGCAATCCCCGCGCCAAGTCGGTAAGGAGGCCCTTCTTCTGCCCGCCGATCGCAGAACGGCCGGTACGGATCGGGCGTTTCTTTTATGTGAGCGTCGGCAATGCGCCGTTCATGTCGTCGAGGAGAATAGCCAAGCTTTTTGGCCAATGCCTAAACTAACGCCGTCTGGCTAAATCGTAGGCGCCAGTCAACTTGCCAAGCGAATCTCCTATCAATACCGGAGCGCCCCACAGAATTCGCCTTCTTCGGAGGAAAAAATGGCACAACTGCCCTTATGATCCGAAGGCCGCAATTCATCCCGCAGTAGGTGCACTCGGCCAATTCATACACCTCTCGATCGCCGTGACACACGAAGCGGCCGCCTGCAACTATCGGCTAGAGTCTATCTCGAAGGTCGGAGGGTCCGTGACGAGTCCGCTTTGCATCCGGTTGCCCCCGCATTGCTCCGTTGCCGCGAACTAAGCATAGAGGTGATCTGTCCGTTCCAGCAGCGGTTCGTGGCGCTCAAGCGCGAGCTATTTTCTATCGATCACGTTCAACGGCATTGGCGCTTGACAGCGGCGCGCGGCGACTCCTACGTTTGCGACGAGCGAGCGGCCGGACCCTAAAATGGGCGGTGCTCGGTCTGTCGATCCATCAAGCCTTTAAGTTCCGATTGCAAAGGGCGTTGGGCCTGGCGTCGGTGTCCGGCAGCATTTGCGGGTCCGCCATGGCAAGAGACGGCCAAATCTATCTGACGAGTCTGCGCGACGAACGCACCGTATATATCGACGGCCGACGCGTGGCCGATGTGACCAAGGATCCCGCGTTCGCCAACGCGGTCGCATCCGCGGCGCGGCTGTATGACTTCCAGGTGGAACGGGCCAACATAGAACTCATGACGTTTCGTTCGCCGACAAGCGGCGGTCAAGTCAATCGCGCCTGGCAATTGCCGCGCAATTACAACGAGCTCGTGCAACGCCGCCGTGCGCTTGAGCAATGGGCCAGGCTCACATGCGGCATGGTCGGTCGCTCCCCGGATCACGTCGCCTCGACGCTCGCCGGCTTCCGCATGGGGCTCGCCACCTTCCGCGCCTACGATCCTGCGCGCGCCGCGGCGCTCGACGACTATTTCACCTATGCGCGCGACAACGACCTGTTTTTGTCCTACGTCATTATCAATCCGCAAGCCGATAAAGCGCGATCAGCTCGTGAGCAACCGGACGCGCATCTGGTCGCCTCGATTGTCGACGAGGACACCCTGGGCATCACGATTCGGGGCGCCAAGATGTTGGCGACCAGCGGCGTTATGGCCAACGAGCTGTTGGTGTCTGGCTTCCAGGCGCTGCAGGCCGGCGACGAGGCCTATGCCTTTACTGCCGCGGTTCCGCTTTCCGCCAAAGGATTGACGCTGATGTCGCGTCGCAGCTACGAGCAGAATGCAACCTCTGCTTTCGACTATCCGCTCGCAGCCCGTTTCGATGAGAATGACGCGGTTGTGTACTTCGAGGATGTCAAAATTCCGTGGGAGCGAGTCTTCGTGTGCCGCGATCTGAAAATGGCGCAAGCACAATGGCACGATACCCGCGCCCACGTATTTCACAATTACCAGTGCATGATTCGACTGATGGTGAAGCTTCGTTTCCTGCTCGGCCTCGCGCGCAAGATCGCCGAAACCAACAATATCATCAACTATCCGCAGGTGCGCGAAACGCTCGGCCTGATGGCCGCCAAGGTGAACAATATCGACGCTCTAGTGGTGGCAATGGAGGCGGCTGGCGAAGCATTCGAGGGCTATTATGTGCCCAACCGCAGCATGTTGTGTACCGCTCAGGTTATCGCGCAGACGACCTATCCGGAGATCATCGAAGGCATCCGCACACTGGCGGGCGGCGGCCTGATCATGCTGCCCGCCTCGCACGCCGACTTCGACAACCCACGGACCAACGCGATCATCCAGAAGACCCAGCGCTCCTCGATCGCGAGCCCGGTCGAGCGTGTCAAGCTCATGAAGCTTGCCTGGGACGCGGTCGGTTCCGAATTCGGCTCACGCCATCTGCAATACGAGATGTTCTATTCGGGCGCGAGTTTCGTCACACGCGGCAATGCCTTTCGCTTCTTCGACTGGGGCACGGCGAAGAGTATCGTTGAGGAGTTCATGCAGACCTATGATCTGCCCGCCGAGCGAAAACTCGAACCGGCGGCGGAGTGAGGCGATGATCGAGCGCGACGAAGTGCGCCGGCAGGCTTTTGTCGCGCACGGCCCGGAGCCCTTACAGTTTGCGAGAGAAGGTCCGCTCGCGGGGCTGAACTTCGCGGTAAAAGACCTGTTCGATATCGCCGGATCGCGTAGCGGCTGGGGCAATCCCGATCGGTTGCGCGAAGCGGATGCTGCGGTCGCGACCGCACCCGCCGTCCTGCTGCCGCTCGTCGCGGGCGCGCGGCTCGTCGGCAAGACGCACACCGACGAAATCGCCTGCGGCATGTTCGGCATGAACCCGCATTTTGGAACCCCGATCAATCCGCAGGCGCCGCTACGCGTGCCGGGCGGCTCGTCGAGTGGCTCCGCCTCGGCGGTGGCGGCCGGCCTCTGCGACTTCGCGCTTGGCACCGACACCGGCGGTTCGATCCGTGTGCCCGCGAGCTTTTGTGGCCTCTACGGCTTGCGCACGAGTTTCGGACGAATCTCGACCGCCGGCGTGATGCCGATGGCACCAAGTTTCGACACGGTTGGCTGGCTCGCTCGTGACGCCATGACGCTGCGCCGCGTCGGCGAAGTTTATTTCGGCACGATTCGTAGCGAGGGCCGGTCCCGCTTTCTGCTCGCACGCGACGCCTTCGATATTCCGGTGCGGCGCATCGGCGAGTCGCTGCTCCCGATCGCTCGCGCGCTTGGCGCCGCAACGGAGGTGGCGCTTTATCCGAATGGCGTGGAAGAGTGGCTCGATACGTTCCGGCCACTGCAGCTCAATGAGCTGTGGTCGACGCATGGTGCTTGGGCGACAGCGCCCGGCCGCGTGCTCAGCCAAGCGGTGCGCGAGCGGATCGAACTGTCGCAGACCCCGCGGCCGGCCGATGTGGCGCGCGCTGCGGTTCACCGTGAGCTGCTGACACGACGCCTCACGTTGTTGTTGGGCGACGACGGCGTCGTTCTCATCCCGACCGCGCACGATCTACCGCCGCTGCGCGAGGCGCCGGTGTCGGCGCAGGTTGCGTTTCGTGAAAAGACGCTAGCCCTCACCTGCGTCGCGAGTCTCACCCGCCTGCCGCAAGTTAATCTGCCGGTGACGCGCGTGGACGGCTGCCCGGTCGGGCTGTCGCTGATCGCCGGCCCACGCGGCGACGAACATCTGCTTGCGCTCGCGGAGGAACTGAGCGGCAGGCTGGCAGAATCGATGATTGAGGCATGATGAGTGCCGAGCACGCCGCGCGGGATTTTATCGGCTACGGGCGTTCCCCGCCCGATCCGCGTTGGCCGTCCGGCGCACGTCTTGCGCTCGTCATCGTATTAAATGTCGAGGAAGGCGCCGAAGCTTCGATCCCCGACGGTGATGACGCGAGTGAACTGGCCTTGACCGACGCCATACCCGGCGAGGTCCCGCGCGGGAAGCGCGACTTCGTCGCGGAATCGCTGTGGGAGTATGGGTCGCGGGTCGGCTTCTGGCGCCTCCACGATTTGTTCGTTGAACGCCGTATCACGCTCACCGTCAATGCTTGCGGCAAAGCGCTCGAGCGCAACGCGCAGGCGGCGGCCGCGATCCGCGACGCCGGGTTCGACCTGTGCTGTCACGGCTACCGGTTCGCGCGCCATTTTCTGATGAGCGAAGAACAAGAACGCGCAGCGATCGCCGCCGCCGCCGCGAGCCTCACTCGCTGGATCGGCCGAGCGCCGCTCGGCTGGCAGAGCCGCTATTCGGCGAGCGAACGCACGCGGCGGCTGATCGTCGAGCATGGCGGCTTTCTTTACGACGCCGACAGTTACGCGGACGATCTGCCGTATTGGCTCGCGGTCGAAGGACGGCCGCATCTGGTGATTCCGCACAGCTTCACCAACAACGACAACCGGCTGCCCGGCGGCAAGCTCGGTACCGGTGGCGACTTTTACGACCACCTCGCCGCGGCCTTTCGCACGCTTTACGCCGAGAGCGCGCGGCGTCCGCGCATGATGACCGTGAGCTTGCATAGTCGCGTTTCCGGCCAGCCGGCGCGGTTCGATGCTGTGGTCCGGTTCCTCGACCTGGTCGCCAAGCACGACGATGTCTGGATCGCCGGTCGCGCCGAGATCGCCCGGCACTGGATCGCCGTCCACCCTGCGAAGGACAAATCCTGATGGCGGGTGGTGGTCTCCTCATCACCGGCGGGCTCGTCGTCGATCCGGCTGCGGGCCGCGCCGATCGCATGGAGCTATTGCTGCACGATGGAACGATCGCGCAAATCGGTGCGCCAGGCACCATCGACCGCGCCGGCGCCGCCGTTCACGATGCGACCGATCGTCTCGTCCTACCGGGATTCGTCAACACGCACACTCATGGCCATGCCAATCTCATGAAGGGGGTGGCGGATCGTTGGACGCTCGAGGCTTCGCTCACCAATGGTCCGTGGCTCGGCGGCGCGCGCGATCCCGACACGATGTATCTTTCGACGCTGCTCGGTGCCGCCGATATGGTGTCGAAGGGCTGCACCGCTTGCTTCGATCTCGTCTACGAGTTTCCGCGCCCTACGGCAGCCGGCTTTGCCGCCGTTGCGCGCGCCTATGCCGATGTCGGCATGCGCGCGGTGCTGGCGCCGATGATCGCCGACAGGTCGTTGTTTCATGCGGTCCCGGGCTTGCTCGCGGCGCTGCCGCCCGAGCTGCGCGACACCGTCGGGCGATTCGCTCTTGGCGGCGGCGACGAGACTATCGCTGCGGTCGAAAGCATTATGGCGGAGCGCAGCAAACTTCCTGAAGGAATCAGCGTCGCGATCGCGCCGACGATCCCGCATCATTGCTCCGAACACTTCCTGCGCCAATGCGTCGATATCGCGGATCGCTACAATCTGCGCATCCATATGCATATTGCGGAGTCGCGGCTGCAGGTGCTTGCGGCACACAAGCTCTATGGTGCATCACCCGTCGAATATCTCGATCGGCTCGGCGTGCTGCGGCCGGGCTTCGTCGCCGCCCATGCAATCTGGCTCGACGATAAAGACCTCGACCTCCTGGCGACCGCCAACGCGGGGGTCGCCCATGTGCCGGCCAGCAATCTCCGGCTCGGATCCGGAATTGCGCAGATCCGACCGATGCTGGACCGCGGCATCACCGTCGGCCTCGCGACCGACGGCGCCAATTCGTCCGACGCCTTGAATATGTTGCTGGCGACGCGGCTCGCGTCTTACCTGTCCCGCGCCTTTGCCAGTCCGCGCAACCGCTGGCTGACCGCAGCCGAAGCCGTGCGTCTTGCGACCCGCGGCGGCGCCGATCTGCTCGGCCTGCCACGCGGCGGACGTATCGAACAAGGAGCCATCGCCGATTTCGTTTTCCTCGATCTGAACAACATCGACTTCGTGCCGTTGACCGATCCAATCAACCAGATTGTTACCTGCGCCGACTCCGCCTGTGTCACCGACGTCATGGTGAATGGCCGCTTCGTGATGCAAGACCGTCGGATCGGACCGATCAACATGGCGGATCTGCGCGAGCGCGTGCGCGGCGCGGTGGAGCGGCTGCGGACCACTATTACGGATGCCAGGGCGCTGGCGGCGCGGCTCGAACCGCAAGTCGTCGCGTTCGCCGAGTCGTTATTAGGTGAACCAATGGGAATCGAACGCCTGATCGCATCGAGCTGCGGTTAGGATGTCACGACATGCAGCGCATGAGCCTACTCATGGTACAATACTTGCTCGCCAAAGATCTTCTTGGAAGGCCCAGGTAATGACGGTCGTAGCTAGGAGTCTAGAGGAACTGGAGCTGCGCGCCGAGTTCGAGCTCGCCTGCCTCGGCTATCCCTCGCGTTCTTGGGTGATACCGCGCCGGCACGGCGACCAAACGGTTTACGACGTGCTGGTCGTCGGCGGCGGACAGAGCGGTATCACGATCGCGTTTTGGCTGTTGCGCGAGCGGGTAACCAACATTCGGCTGCTCGACCGCAATCGCGATGGACGCGAAGGACCGTGGGTGACCTTCGCGCGCATGCACACGCTGCGCACACCAAAGGACGTCACCGGTCCCGACCTCGGGATTCCAAGTCTCTCGGCGCGCGCCTGGTACGAAGCGCGGTTCGGCGAGGATGCTTGGGCCGGTCTCGGCAAGATTCCGCGGGCGATCTGGCACGATTATCTCGGCTGGCTTCGCCGCACTGTCGGCATTGACGTGACCCACGATGCCGAAATCAGCGATATCGAACCGATCGACGGCGGACTGTTCGCGGTCGGCGCGCTGATCGGCGGAACGCGGCAAACATTGTTTGCCCGCAATGTCGTTCTCGCCACCGGCATGGAAGGCTCCGGACGCTGGATCGTGCCCGAAATAATCGAACGCGCGCTGCCGCGCGAGCGCTACGCCCATACATCGAACATGATCGACTTTACCGCGCTCGCCGGCCGACGGATCGGCGTTATCGGCGCCGGAGCTTCGGCCTTCGACAATGCCGCGACCGCGCTCGAGCACGGCGCCGCAGCGGTTGACCTTTACTGCCGCCGACCAAAACTACCGGTGATCAATCCGAACCGTTGGATCGAGTTCGCCGGCTTTCTGCGCCACTTCGGCGACCTCGACGACGCAATGAAATGGCGATTCATGAAGCTCATCTTCGACATGAATCAGCCGCCGCCGCAGGATGCCTTCGAGCGCTGTACCCGCTTCGGCAATTTCACGCTCCACCTCGGCAGCCCGATAGAAAGCGTCAGCCTCGAGAATAATGCGATCGAACTGGAAACGCCGCATGGCGTAGACCATGCCGACTTCCTGATTGTCGGCACAGGTTTCGCCATTGACTTCTCGGCGCGGCCTGAACTCGACCGCATCGCGCCGCACATCGCGCGCTGGTCCGACCGCTACCGGCCGCCTGCCGGCGAGGAACACGCCGTCCTAGGCGCATTTCCTTACCTCTCGAACTACTTCCAGTTCACTGAAAAAGTACCGGGTGCGGCGCCGTATCTGAAAAACATATTCTGCTACACATATGCGGCCATGCCGAGCCTTGCCTGCAGTGCCGGCATCTCGCAGCTGAAATTCGGCACCGATCGCATCGGCTTCGGCATCACCCGGGAGCTTTTCCTCAGCGACGCGGATTCTCATTTTGCGGGCTTGCAGAATTATCGCGAGCCGGAGCTCGACACGTCAGCATCCGAACCCACGCAGCGGGATTCTGCATCGGCGTCTAAGCGGCGCATATCCGGATAGGTGGCGCATGGTGACGGTGGCAAACCGGGTGCAGCGTGTGCTCGAATCAAGGCAGAAGATCGAAAGCCCCTTCGTTCTCGACGAGACGCTTTGCCTCTACAGTCCGCAAGATAATGTCGACGCACTGGCGCATCCGCGCATCGCCGACTGGTTGCGATTCATTCAGCACGATTATGTACCCAGACTGCCGCCGGGAGACCGGCGCGTGTTGCTGCTGATGCCGTGCACCAAGACCAAACCCTATCCGTTCTCGTCAGAACACAAGCACATTAATCAACGCCTTATTGAATCGGGCTTTCGTCCGACGGCAGACTTGTTTCTTCCCCAACAGTTGCGTGAGCGTTTGGAAGATACGTTCTCCGACGACGTTCTCAATCTTTCGCCGCTAATCGATGGCTGCGGCACGGTCGTCCATCGCGTGGTCATTTCCGAGCCGCTGGCGCTGGTGCCCTACGAATGCATCGTCGACTACGACGGCAAGCCGTCACCCGCGACCGCCTACGACGATCCAGGCCTGTTCGAGAATCGCGGCAATGCGGTGTCGCCGTGGCGGCCAGATTTCACCGCGGTGGCCGTTTCGCCGACGCGTTGGCAGTGGGGCGACGAGGAGCGGCGGCATTATGTTCTTATGCACAACGCGATGGCCGAGGCTATCGCAGCAACGATTGCACGTATCGCCGAGAAATACACCGATATCGTGTCTTGGGTGGCGCCAGGCCTCACACACCGCAGCTTTATTCTGGCGTGCAACCAGCGCGCCGCCAATAAGGTCCCCGCGTGGCGCCGCGTCGGCTCGGCGCGGCTCGACCTCATCGGCGCGAACGATCGCTTGCCGCTCGACCGTCAGATCGAATGCCTGCCAACGCCACAACAATGCGCGGATGCGGTTCGCCGGCTGGCGTATCGCCTAGGCGTCAATCTCAGCCATGCCAAGGGCGTCTATGCGCGCGGTGGAGCGGACGCAACGCCATTGGCGCTACCGGAATTGCTCGAGATTCTGGTGCCGAGGCTTCGCGGCCGCGCCGCGTCTCCCGGGCGTTCGCGGCGAAAAACGTCGAGCACAGGTCCTTCGACAAAACGAAAGGTAGCGAATGCCGCCCATCCCTCTGCGCATCGGCGTCAGTGACAGTGACCGCACGCGTCCCCTGCTCGATCGGCAAGTGACCATCGCCGGCGTTGACCCCACAATCGAGCGAATGCCGGTCCAGGCGCTGTTCAACAGGCAACTCACCGAACACGTTTTCGACTGCTGCGAGTTCCCGCTGACGAGCTATATTCGAACGCTCGAGAACCCGACGCGACCTTATCTCGCGGTCCCGATCTTTCCGTCGCGCCATTTTCGCCTCTCTTGCGTGTTCGTGCACACCGGCAGTGGCATCTCCAAACCGGCTGATCTCGCCGGCAAGCGCGTCGGCGTCCCAGTATTCGACATGGCGGCGGCGGTCTGGCTGCGCGGCATCTTTGAAGATCATTACGGGCTGGATCGGACGGCGCCGATCTACGTCAGCGGCGGCCTCGAAGAACGCCGCCGTGGCGACGAACATCCGCAATATTACCCGGCGAAATTCCGCGTCGAGCATGTCGTCGATCGCAGCCTCGCCGAGCTCCTGGACGCAGGCGCCATTGACGCTTTGTACACGGCGCGGGCGCCCAGCACCTGGCCGTCGGCGAATATCGCTCGGCTATTTGCCGATCCAATCGCAGCCGAGCTCGATTATTTCGGCAAGACCGGGATATTCCCACCGATGCATGTCGTGGCGCTGAAGCGGCCGCTGGCCGATCGGCATCCAAATCTCGCACGCAGCCTGTTCGACGCATTCGCGGCTGCGCAACGAACGGCGCAGGCGCAGCTTGCCGATTCCGTGGCGGTCGCAGTGATGCTGCCGTGGTTGCTGGAACACCTGCGATTCACCGAACAAAAGCTCGGCGGCGATTATTGGCCGGTCGGTTTCGCTAAGAACAAACCGACCCTAGAAACGATCATCCGCTACATGCGTGACGATGGGCTGACCACAACGGCCTTCGCACCTGAGGACTTGTTTGCCGGCGCTGATATTCTCGAGACCTGACGAACGAACGCCGCACGGAAAAGGATCAATAAAAGAATTGAGTGCCAACGCCATGCGAACTTGGATACGCGATCCGATTGCCGTGCTGGCCGAAAGAGCGACGCGAGGTATCGTTATCGAAGGAACCCGCATCGTAGAACTGGTCGGCGCCTCCGGACCTTCTTTGACCGCTCACAACACATTCGATGCCAGCCGGTATGTGATCATTCCTGGCCTGATCAACACCCACCACCATTTCTTTCAAAATCTTACCCGTGCCCATCCCGCGGCGATCAACAAGGAGCTTTTTCCCTGGCTGAAGGCACTTTATCCCATCTGGGGATCGCACCTTGACCGAGATAATTTTCGGCTCGGCGTGCGTCTCGCTCTGACCGAACTTCTGATGTCCGGCTGCACCACGGCGTCCGATCACCTGTACGCCTTCGGTCCTGATATGAGCGATGCCGTGGACATCGAGGTGGACGAAGCCTCGCGGCTTGGCATGCGCATCGCAGTGGCACGCGGCGCGATCAATCTGCGTCCGCGCGATGGCGGCATCGCCGACGAGCGACTGATGCAGGAGCACGACGTCGTCATCACCGACTGCGAGCGCGTGCTTGCGAAGTATCACGATGCGTCTCCAGGCGCTTTTTGCACCGTGGCGCTAGCGCCCTGCGCGCCGTTTAATGTCACTAAAGAGCTCATGATCGACACTGCCGCGCTCGCCGCGCGGCACGACTGCCGTCTGCACACCCATCTCGGCGAAACCATCGAGGAGAACGACTACTGTCTGCATCATTTTGGCTGCCGGCCGCTCGACTACATCGAGCAATTAGGCTGGCTGACGGATCGCGTTTGGCTCGCGCATGGTATTCACTTTAATAACGATGAGGTCGAACGGCTCGGCCGCCACCGGATCGGCGTTTGCCATTGCCCGACCTCCAACATGGTGTTGGCCTCAGGCATATGCCGGACCAAGGATCTCGAGGATGCTGGCGCGATTGTTGGCCTCGGCGTCGATGGTTCCGCATCCAACGACAGTTCCAACCTGATGGAGGGCGTACGTCACGCGATGATGATCGGCCGGCTACGCTACGACGCCGCCAGCGTGACTCATCTCGACGCCTTGCGGTGGGCCACGGAGGGCTCCGCCCGATGCATCGGACGCGATGACATCGGCAGAATTGCGGTCGGATGCGAGGCAGACCTGGCCTTCTACGACCTCGACGAACTGCGGTTTTCTGGTGCCGGCGATCCGATCGCGGCGCTGGTGCTGTGCGGGGCACACCATGCCGACCGCGTGATGGTCGGCGGCACTTGGCGCGTCGTCGACGGCATGCCGATTGGCGTCGATCTCAAACGGCTTCGCCACGAACATGGCGCGGTCGCGAAGAGCTTCCTGGCTGGGCCGTAAATGCCCATAGAGCCGGCGGATGGCCGATATTGGAGGACTGCCCTATATTTGGCTGACATATGGGAACGACAGTCGGTGCTATTGGACTGCTTCTTGCTAGAGTCGACCGCGTCAGCATTTGGAGTTTGTCATGAGCGCCACGCTTAAGGCCGCCCGCGTTTCGGAAGCGGCTCTACCCGTTGTTGATATTAGCGGACTATCGTCGACGTTGCGTTCAAATCGGCTCGCCGTTAGTCAACGTCTGCGCGATGCTTGCCTCGACAACGGGTTTTTCTATGTCGCCAATCACGGCATCCCTGCCGGACTAATCGACGCAGTCCTCGCCGAGGCGAAGAACTTTTTCGATCGCACGCCCGCCCAGAAATCTGAAGTGGACAAGCGTCTGTCGCCTTGCAATCGCGGCTATGAGCCTTTACGCGCGCAGACATTGGAGGCAGGTGCGCCACCCGACTTAAAAGAGAGCTTCTACATCGGCACCGAGCTCGCACCCGACGATCCTGTCGTCGTAATGCGTCGATTCAACCAAGGCGGCAATCTTTGGCCGACCGACATGCCGGGCTTTGCGCCGACGATGAAGGCCTATTTTGCGGCCATGCAAGATATCAGCGAACGCCTCATGAAGGGGATCGCCTTGTCGCTGGAACTCGACGAGAACCATTTCGCCCGGTTCTGCAACGACGCCTATGCAATTCTTCGTCTCCTGCATTATCCGCCGCAGCCGGCCACCGCGGCGCCCGGAGAGAAGGGCGCGGGCGCCCACACGGATTTCGGCGCGTTGACCATCCTCCTGCAAGACAAGGTGGGCGGTCTGCAAGTCCAGGGTAGTGCGCCAGGCGAATGGATACACGCAACGCCTGTTCCGGGCACCTATGTCGTGAATCTCGGCGACATGATCGCCCGTTGGACCAATGAACGTTATCGCTCAACGGTGCACCGCGTCGTCAATGCGTCCGGCACGGAAAGATACTCGGTTCCATTCTTTTTCGATGGCCAGATCGACCACGTGGTCGAGTGCCTGCCGTCGTGCCTTGCGCCCGGCGAAACCCCGAAATATGCGCCAACGACCGTCGAAGGACATTTGCAGGAAATGTATCGTCGGACTTACGCATGACATTGGCCAACACAGATGACGCTACAAGGCAAAAAGGCCGATCCAGTTGTGTTGATTCATGGCGCCTGGGCGGGATCGTGGGTTTGGGACCGCTTGGTGCCGCACTTGGAAGCCGCCGCGTTCGCGTGTCACGCGATCGATCTGCCTGGCAATGGCTCTGACGCTCTCGATCCTGCGGTGGTCAGTTTTGAGAGCTACCTGGACCATGTCTACGGCGTGGTTGGCAAATTGACGGCACCGGTAAGTCTCGTTGCGCACTCCGGCGGGGGAAATGTGGCTTCTGGGTTTTCGGAGCGTTGGCCAAACCTCGTTTCCCGGATCATCTACATCGCCGGAATCATGCTTCCCGATGGCATGAGCTTTGTCGACATCGTCGATAAGGCCATTGAGAACTATCCCGACGCCGTCGGCGTGAACCCTTCGACTGTATATTCCGCTGACGGCCTGGTCACCCATGTGCCACCGGAGGCGGCGATCACCCATTTCTTCAATGATTGCACAGCGGACGAAGCGCGATCGGCTGCACGTCGTTTGACCCCGCAAGGTGAAGGCGGCCGGGCGATCGTGATGCGCACGACGGCGAGAAGATTTGGGCGCATTCCGCGACTCTATGTCGAAGCCCTGAACGATAAGTCGGTCATCCTGCCGGTCCAGCGGCTGATGCAGAGCCTGTCGCCCGGGGCGCGCGTCGTTTCATTGCCGACGGGGCACGCTCCCCAGCTGTCTGCGCCGGATCAGCTAGCCGAGGCGATCATTCCATTCCTCAGAGCAGATCGAAACATTTTGGCGACCAGCTAAATATTTCGCCCTACGCCGGCCTCTAGCGCGCGACGATGGATCAAATCGGCAAAAGCAACGTCTTCCAGACCGATGCCGAGCGATTTGAACAGCGTGACCGCTGACGGCGAGGTACGCCCAGGGACTTTGCCGGTGACGAGACTGCCGAGTTCCGCCACGTCATCCCAGCTCAGGCGCCCGGCGCCGACAAGGTCGCGGAATTCGGCGGCTTCCTCGCGCGCCTGCTCACGGTCGTCAGTCGCGCGCACAGCGGCTCGCAGAACGGTGGCGGGATCGACCTCGCGGCGGTCGGCGGAATTGGCGCCGGCCGCGTTGATATGGACGCCGTCGGCGAGCCACTCCGAGCGGCACACCGGCTCGGCCGATTTGGTGATCGTTACAACTATTTCGGCTCCCCCAACGCACGCCGCCGCCGTGAGGGCGGGCCGCGTCTCGATTTTAAGCTCGGCTTCCAGCATCCTCGCGAATTCTGTGCGCCGTTCATCGCTGCGACAAAAAACGCGCACCTGCGTTATCGGCCTCACCGCGCACACCGCCAAAGCCTGCGCACGCGCCTGCTTCCCGGCGCCGATGATTGCGAGCGTCCGCGCCCCCGAATTGGCGAGCAGCTTTGTGGCGAGACCGCTCGCCGCCCCCGTGCGCAATTGGCCGAATAGATCAGCCTCAATCATAGCCAGCAGAATGCCGCTGTCGGCGCCATATATTAACGCGTGATAGCGCGCGCCGGCTTTGCCGCCGAAATAAGCTTTAAGGCCGTAAACGCCCCGCGGCCCATAGGACGCGCCCATGAGATTGAAGTTGCCCGTGGCAAGCGGCGCGCGTTGGCGCGGCAGGTTCGTCGTGCCGTCGGTATGCCAGGCGCCAAAGGCCTGCTCGAGTACGGTGATCGCATCGTCGACAGTGACGAGACGCGCGACATCCGCCTCGGTGAGATAGATAGGGGAACGATTCATCGCGGCACTGCGTAAGGCTCCAGGCTCCAATCTAAGGGCACTAGAATCCGTTCAAGATTTTCGCTCAGCTGGCTCCATCCGGCATCGGCGCTTTGCAAAAGCGCCAGCGGCCGATTTCCGTGGTTTGACCTTAATCTCACAGGCGTCTCCCCGGTGCATTATACCCACCAGTGGCAGTCTGAACGGCAAACGGGGCGCGGCGCTCGTCCTAGCGTAACACGTAGCTCTATTGAATAGACGGTAGGCGGCAATATGGCTGCTCCGTAATAGCCTCGCGCATACGGCAGGCCAAGCGTGCATTGACGCTCCCACCAGCCGCGACTAACCCCATGTTAGGCAAGGGGCCGCAGATGAACGACAAGGAAAAGGCCGCGCTGGGATCGATCGCCGCCTCGGCGGGACTGACGGTCGCGAAGGCGGTAGTCGGCCTCCTCACCGGCTCGCTCGCCATCCTGTCAGAAGCCGGCCACTCGCTGCTCGACCTCTCGGCGACGGTGTTGACGTATTTCGCCGTGCGAATATCCGGCAAGCCGGCCGACGCCGAGCATCAATACGGCCACGGCAAGATAGAAAGCGTCACCGCGCTCGCCGAAACCGCGTTGTTGTTTCTGCTGAGCGCCGCCGTGATCTTTGAAGCCGTGCAGCGCCTGGTCGGCGCGCGCGCCCACGCCGTCGAGGCCAGCGCCGCGGCCTTCCTCATCATCGCCGGATCGATCGTGGTCGACTTCTTTCGTGCCCGCACGCTCAAACGCGTCGCCAAG
>PLTE01000392.1:0-11045 GCA_003164375.1 Hyphomicrobiales bacterium
GCAGCGAGGCGCGTTCAACCGCGGTTTTTCGCGCCGCCTCGTCGCTGCTTCTTTCGCTGCGGTCGAGCGCTATTGCCGTTGCGTAGCAGATGGCGCGCGCGCCTTGGGTCAAGGCGCGCATCGTCAGCACCATGCGCCGCACGTCGGGATGCGCGATGATGGGCGCCATCTCCGCCGACTTCGTGCCGGCAATACGGCCCTGCCGGCGCTCGCGCGCATAGCTGAGCGCCTGCTGGGTCGCGCGCTCGGCAACGCCGACGCCTTGCAGGCCGACGGCAAGCCGGGCGCGGTTCATCATGGTGAACATGCAGGCCATGCCGNNTCGAAGCGCAGCGCACGTCGTTGCGCGCGCCGAGCGAGCCGTCGGCTTTGAGCAGAAATTTCGGCACCAGGAACAGCGAAATGCCGCGCGTGCCCGGCGGGGCGTCCGGCAAGCGCGCCAGCACGAAATGGATGATGTTGTCGGTGAAATCGTGCTCGCCATAGGTGATGAATATCTTCTGTCCGGTGATGCGATAGCTGCCGTCGCCGGCGCGCTCGGCGCGGCTGCGCAAGGCGCCGACGTCGGAGCCGGCCTGCGGCTCGGTGAGCTGCATCGTGCCCATCCACTCGCCGGACACGAGCTTTTCGAGATAGGTTCGTTTAAGCGCGTCGCTGCCATGCGCGTTGAGCGCGTCGATCGCCGCCATGGTCAGCATCGGTCCGTTGGCGAATGCGATCGACGCCGCGTGCCACATTTCGGAGCATGCGGCATTGACGATCTGCGGCAGCGCCTGGCCGCCCCATTCGGCCGGCGCCGTGACGGAATTCCAACCCGCCAAACGCCAGGCGCGGTACGCTTCCTTCCAGCCCGGCGCGGTGGTGACGACGCCGTCCTTGAATGGCGTTCCGTAGGTGTCGCCGATCCGATTGAGCGGCGCGATGACTTCGTCGGCAAAGCGGCCGGCTTCCGCCACGATGGCGTCGACGTCGTCGATAGTCAGATCGCCGAACAGGCCTTGCTCGATCGTAGCTTTCAGCGCTGTGCCGTATTTGAGCGCGAAACCGATATCTGCAAGCGGGGCGCGATAGGTCACGGACGGTCTCCATGAGCATCGGAAAGTTTCAGGTTTGGCGGCGCAATGTCGTCGGGCACGAAAAAATCCGGCACCAGGTCTTGGGTCGGATCGACGCGATAGCGGTCGAAGTCTTGCACGCCGTTCTCGGCAAGGACATTATCGTCGATCAGAAAGCGGCCGGTAAATTCGCGTGCGGGCTTGGCGAAGACCGCATAAGCGGCGTCAGCGACGATGTCCGGTGTGCGGCCATGCCGCATCATTTCCGCGCCACCAAGAAGGTTCTGCACCGCGGCCGTCGCGATCAAAGTTCGCGGCCACAGCGCATTGACCGCGATGCCTTGCGGCCGCAATTCACCGGCAAGCCCCAGCACCACGAGGCTCATGCCGTATTTGGCCATCGCATAGGCGGTGTACGGCGCGAACCATTTCTCTTTCATGTCGAGCGGCGGAGAGAGCATGAGAATGTGCGGGTTGGCGGCTTTCGCCAAATAGGGGATCGCCCATTTCGACACCACGAATGTGCCGCGCGCATTGATCTGATGCATAAGGTCGAACCGCTTCATGTCGGTCTCGGCCACATTGGTGAGCTGGATTGCGCTCGCATTGTTGACCACGATATCGATGCCGCCGAACCGCGCCGCGGTTTGCGCCAACGCGTCCTTCACCAGCGTTTCGTCGCGCACGTCGACGATGAGCGGCAGCGCCTTGCCGCCGGCTTGCTCGATCTCTTTGGCGGCGGTGTAGATGGTGCCGTTAAGCTTCGGATGCGGTGCGGCGGTTTTGGCGGCGATCGCGATATTGGCGCCGTCGCGGGCGGCGCGCAGCGCGATGGAAAGCCCAATGCCGCGCGAAGCGCCGGTGACGAACAGCGTTTTGCCGGCGAGCGACATGGTCGATCCCATTTTCACTCTCACGTCTTGCGCGCGAGGAAGGCGGTAAATGCGGCGCGGGCCTCGTCCGAGCGCAGCCTTTCCTTGAAATGGCTTGCTTCGGTATCGACCTGCCGGACGATGGCGTCAACGGGACCGCGCAGCAACTGCCGCCCGAGAGCGACGGCGCCGGGCGGCAAGGCCGCGATCTCGCGCGCGGCTGTAAGCGCAACGTCGTCGACCGCCGCGGCATCGACCACGGTATTGACGATGCCGGCCGTTTTCGCCTCCTCGGCGTTAAGCGGTCGGCCCATCACCAGCATGGCGAAGGCGCGGGCATGGCCCATGCGCATCGGCGCAAGCAGGCTCGACGCCGCCTCGGGAATAAGGCCGAGCCGCGTGAACGGCGTCGAGAACACGGCGTCCGTCGCGGCGACGACGTGATCGCAATGCAGCAGCATGGTGGTGCCGATGCCGACCGCAAGCCCGCCGACCGCGGCGACCAGCGGCTTTTGGTTTCGTGCCAGAGCATAGAGAAAATCGATGGTGATCGGTTCGAGGCCGCCTTCGGCGGCTTTGAGAAAATCCGCAATGTCGCTGCCGGCGCAGAACGCGCCCGGCGCCCCGGCCAGGACGACGCAGCGCAGCGCCGCATTGGTCCCGGCCTCCTGCAATGCGGCGGTCATCGCCGCATACATCGGTTGGGTCAGCGCGTTCTTCTTTTCCGGGCGATTCATCCGAATGATGCGGACGCCGCCGTCGTCGGTGACCACGACTGGTTCGGACATGTTCCCTAAACGCTCGAAATTAAGCCTATCCGACGCGTCGCCGGCAGTGTCGCCGGCTTCCCGAGACATTATTATTATAGGGGCGCGGCCGGCGTTGATAGATGCACGGGAGGCGCCGACCGTTGCGTGCCGGCAAAGATTGATCCGCAGCACTCGCGCCGTTATGGTCCGCCGGGCCGACGGCAAGCCGCCGGCATTCCCACGGTGCATTGGGGCGTAGCCAAGTGGTAAGGCAGCGGATTTTNNTCGAATCCAGGCGCCCCAGCCAAATTTTATCTCATAAAATTAAAGGGATAGAGGCCACCGAAGAGCGGGGCGGCGCCATTTTCATGTTGCGTCGTGTTGCAAAAATTTCCAAGTGTTTTCAAGGGTCACCGATTTTTGTCGGCGACTCCACGCAACATGAACGCAACATGGAGGCGACCTCCCGCGCTGCCAGCCGAGCCATGGAGCAACTATTAAAATGCTTATCCAGCCCGGTGGAATGCGCATGTCCCTGTTCGGGGATCACGGTTACCGTCATGGAATGAAGGCGCTGCTTGTGGCACATTCGCCCTTTCGATGATTCTCTAATTTCAGTTCTGCCTGGCGGCCCTCCACCCACGAGCGCGCCAACGCGTCCCAGAAACAAATGGCGAAGAAAAAAACATCGTCAGGTGGCAAGGCCGAAGCGTCCGGCAGCAATTACGAGACATTAGTTGCCACGTGGTACGCCCATTCGGTCCTGCTCGGAGGGCAAGCGCAACCGCCCTTCGACCTCCACGCTGATACGCAGATCGTATCATTTACTTGTCAATCGGACGCGCCCGTAGACGATGTTAACGCGGTCACAAGCGATGCGGGCATCATCTTCGTCCAGGCCAAACGCAGCGTGAATATCAGTTCGGCTGCAACTTCGAGCTTTGCCAGCGCCCTCGACCAATTCGTGCGACAGATTCAGGCCTGTGCCGCAGCCGATCCGAAACACGCCTGGTCGAGGCCGCTTGATCCGGCGCGCGATCGGCTTGTCCTCGCCACCCGCAGCGCCAGTTCGTCAAAAGTCACGCAAACGCTCCCTGAACTTCTGCGCCGCATAAGAGATCGCAGCGACGTGCGCACGCTGCAACAGGTAGCAGTGTCGCAATCCGAGCGCGCGGTAGCAAAGACGGTTGAGACCAATCTTAGACGCTCGTGGAAAGCCGCATATCGTAAGTCTCCAACCGCGAAGGAGCTCAATGAGCTGCTGCGGCTGATTTGGATACAGGAGCTTGACCTCGAAAGTGGAAAGCGAGACCGAAGGTTCATTCTCGAACAGTTTCGCGCCAATCTGTTGGAAGACGCCACGCAGGCAGGCTCCGCTGTCTCGGAATTGTTCAAACTCGCGGCGCGCCTCCGCGCCGAGCGATCGGGAACGGATAGGCCTTCGCTTCTGGGGTTGCTAGCGCGTGCCGGGATTCGGCTCACGGCTCTCCCCGACTTCCGCGGTGATGTTACCGCGCTGAGGAAGTGGACGACGGCGCGTCTTGAACCGGCACCGAAGTTTACCAGGCTTCTTGCTGATGATCCGCAATTGACGATCGAGCGCGCCGCGTGGCCCTCCTTCCGAGATGCGGCGAATGCTCAACCTTTGCTCCTGGTGGGAGAACCAGGGGCCGGAAAAAGCGGGCTTATGTACAGGCTCGCGGCAGCCGCGATCGCCGCGAAGCAGGATGTAGTGTTTCTTCCGGTCGATCTTCTTAATTGCGACACTTTCTCTGGTCTTCAAGCCGAACTCGGCGTTCATCATGATCTCACCGAAGTGCTGGCGAATTGGCCCGGCTCTAAATCTGGCCTTCTGGTTCTCGACGCTCTTGACGCGGCTCGAAAACCAGAAACGCAAAGATTATTGCGCGAAGTCGTTGGCGGAATTCTCAGGATGGCCGGTTCGCGATGGAACATCGTCGCATCGGTTCGCAAGTACGATCTTCGTCAAGGCACCGAATGGTCAATGATGTTTCGCGGCTCACCGCCGATACCGGCCCATGCTGACGGCGAGTTTTCACAAGTCCGCCACGTCTCTCTCGGCCGTTTGACCGACAGTGAGGTATCCCAAATCGCAGGGTCGCTCCCGGCGCTGGAGGAATTATACAAGCACGCCTCCCAAAAGCTGCGTGATCTCCTCCAGAACATTTTTAATCTGCACCTGCTGGCAGAGTTGCTTCGTGCTGGCGTTGCTGGTTCAGACCTGAGCGCGATCACGACCCAGACGGAGCTTCTCGACAGATATTGGCGCTATCGAGTCCGGCGAGATGACGGGAAGCATGATGCGCGCGAGGTCACGTTGACAGCCGTGGCTAACGAAATGATCAACGCGCAGGTGCTTCGGGTCCTCCGTGCCGATGTCCGCCCAAAAGTGGATGTCGATGCGCTAGTCGACCTGGAGCGTCACGGCATTCTGCGCGCCGAAGACCAAGGTGGAAAACCGAACGAAGACGTGCTGCTTTTTAATCATCATATCCTTTTCGACTATGCCGTAGCGCGGCTCGTATTCTGGAGCGGCCGCGAAGCCAATCGACTGGTCGCTTTGCTCCGGGCGCGCCGCGAGCTTGCGCTGATGCTAAGTCCAAGCCTGACTCTTGCGCTCGCAGATGCGTGGAATTCCGGTCAAGACCGCAAGCCGTTCTGGGATCTAGCCTTCGCGCTCGCGCAAGAGACTGGATTGCCCGGCGTGGCGCAACTCGCAGCGCCTATGGTCGCCGTCGAACAGACAAAAGAAATTGGCGACCTGACCCCAATTTTCACCGCACTCTACGGTCCGGACCCCCGGAAGAGCACCGCCGAGACCATAGCGCAAAATATGATTGGCGGCCTTTTCGTTCGCATGCGCGCCGGTGTGCCCATAGTCGGTTCTGGTGCCGACCCATGGATGATGTTCGCCGAGCGACTGGCTGCTGTGGGATCGGATCGGTTGATGTTGGCAGTGCGCGCTTTGATTGCCACAGCGGTGGAAGCGTTATGACCGCCACACAGGACCAAATTGCATCCCTCGGAAAGGCTGCACGCGATCTTTTGCGGTTCGCTTGGAGGCGCACGCCTAGACTTGATCTCTTGGTCATCAACGGTTTGAGAGCAGTAGCAAAGACATTCGCTAGTGATCCCGTAGCTTCTGCAACGCTAATCAGACAGGCGCTCGAAACTGATCACTTAAGGGAGCATGGTCACAAGGAACTGCGTTGGATCGCATTAGAGATCAGAACGATCGAAATGAACGCCCCCGATTTGGCGATTGATATCTATCGCGCAGCCTACGGCTATGCAGAAACCTCTGGCGACGCCACCAGCATGAGCAACAGCGTGCTTCTTCCGCTTAGCTCCAATAAGCGCCAGGATTATGAGGCTGCGTGGTTTCAACTGTCCGAGGCCATCCCTGCCATACTGAACAAAAATATCGAGGCGGGTGTCCGCGCCGTCGTTCACGGCTTGGATGGCTATGTTCAAAGAGAGCGTCACCTCGACCCATATCCCGGTGAGCCGGCGACAGGATCGTTTCTTCTTGGTTCCACCACTGCCAGTTTCAAAGCTGACTGGAGCCATTCCTGGTATCGCGGTGGGTTTCAGCCGGTTCAGGACGGGCCAGTGTTGCTCAAGAAGTTTGATGGATTCTTGCGTGGCATTGCGAGCGATGGCGATGGCAACGCAAAGATAGGACAAATATTGACAACCCTATCGCGGGAGCCAAGCGTGGTCGCGGCCATTTGGGGCAGTCTCTTGGTCGCCGGCACGCAGCATCCATCTATCTATGCCCAAACGCTTCTTCCCTTGGCGTGCGCCGCGCCGATCATGCTGAGTTCCGACACGCGGTATCAACTGGGGTCCTTCATCAGTGCCGCGTACGCGCATCTCGCGGAGGACGAGCGCAGTGCTATTGAGTGCGCAATCTTAGCGCTACCCGGCGACAAATCGGGAGAAAGACGCAAGGCCACCCTTGCCGGGTCCATTCCGAAGGCGCTTATCGCAACGGCCGAGATGCGTACATATAACGAAACGTTGGAACAAGCGGGAAAAACACGCCCGAACGTGCCGCCTGTTCAATTCACAAGCACGGTCAGCGCATTTGATACGGATGCCTATCTGGCGTCCGAAGGCGTATCGCTCGATGATCCCGAGAGCGCAGCTCTGCGCAAGTTGATGCTGGGCGTCGAGGCGCTCATCGCGCCCGGTGAAGCGCCGGACCTTTCCTTGAGATCAGTGAAGCGGCAGATCGGTGTCCTCGACAAGCTTCAAAAGGCCTTGATGAAGCGCTTTCGCGGAAGCGTTCCTGACAAGCTGTTTGAACATGCCACTGCGCAGATGGCGGAGGCAGCAGGGCGAATTGCCCGGGCTGCACCTCCGGTGTTGGCAACGCCTTCTGTTAAGAGACCATTGAAGCGTATTCTGCTCTTTTCTGCCGCCAGCAAAAATCCGCACTATAATGCCGAACACGAAAGCCTCTTCCACGAAAGTCTGTCGTGGGGTGGCCCGTCTGCCCGCACAGCGGCTGCACACGGCCTGCTTGATCTAACGCGCGCTTCTAAAAAACGCGATCCGCAGATCATGGCCGCCATCCGCAAGCTCGCTAGAGATCGGGTGCCTGAAGTTCGACTTCAAATTGTTCAGAACCTTGCGATGCTCGGAGTCCTCGATCCGGACTGGGCCTGGTCCGAAGTGGAATACGTGCTTGCGAGGGAGGTGACCCGAGGGGTGGTGGGAAGCGCTATTGGTGCTCTTGCCGGTTTGGCCTACCTGGATATTGCACGCGCCATTCGTGCCGCAAAGGGCGTGATCCGTCGCTATCGTAACAAGAACAAGGCAGGGATGGCACGCTGCCGCGCATCCGCAGAATCTCTCATCTTTGATATTCACATTCGCCAAACGAATACTGAAGCAGACAATTTTGCTACGGCCATTATGGACGATGTTCAACGCAACGCGGAAATCGTCCGACAGCTCATTGCGCGATATTCGGATAACCTGTTGACGGGAAGCGTGGAAAATCCTCAGGCTACGGACAACCGTCCTCGACACAAGACCATGGCTTTCTACCGTTCCGTCACCGATCGGGCTTTTTGCGAAATTGAAAGACGCGCCGCACTCCTGGACATCCGGAAGTTCAGCACCTGGCCCGAAACCGACCAGGCCGCAGTGCGCGACATGTTTGGCGTTCTGGACGAGGTGTCACTCCGACTCCATTTTGCCGCCGGCACGCGTTACGACGACTCGATTTCCACTGACAACGTTTCACCGCAGCGAGCTAGACTGTATTGGGAGGCTAAACCAATTTTATCACGGATCGCAAAAGCGATTGTCGCCCCGATCGCGCATCATCTTATTCAGACGTTGGAGACATTCGTTCCGCTCGATCCGCCCGGCGTATTCGCGCTCATTGCCCAATCAGTGAAATCCGCCGAGGAAGGCGGATATAGCAACGAGTCGATGGCCGCTGATCTGATTGTGCGGATTGTTCAGCGATATTTGGCAGACTACCGCGCGGTCTTTGCTGATCGCGCCCGGCTGGACGATTTGATGGACTGCCTAGACGTCTTTGTGCGCGCTGGTTGGCCAGTGGCGCAGGCCCTGACGTTCAAGCTGGGCGAGATTTGGCGCTAACGTCAGACCGTTCGGCCGCCTGGCTAGCTAACCCAACTAAACATGTGGGAGGGGATGGAGAGATAAAGGCACAAGGAATCCAATGCGATAATCGAACAAGGGCGGTTTGGAAGCTGGCAGTTTAGTCCATTCCTATTTGACTTTATTATGTTTTTTCAAACTAGCTTCCGGTTTGGAAATGTGCTATATTGTCAAGCATGTTTAGACCAAATGACCGACCCCTAAACCGACTGGAGCGGGAATTACCCGAAGGAGTTCTCGTCGACACGGCGTGGCTCAAGGAGCACGGCTATTCACGACAGCTCCTTAGCCATTATGTGAGTGCAGGCTGGCTCGACCAACCTGTGAGGGGGGTTTACCGGCGCCCCCGCGGTTCGCTTACCTGGCAGCAGCTCGTCGTCTCGCTTCAGACGTTTCTCGATTACCCGTTCGTCGTCGGCGGCCGCACCGCGCTCGAATTGCAGGGCTACGCCCACTACCTTTCGCAGAAGCAGATGCAAGTTCATCTCTATGGACCGAAGCCGCCGCCGGGCTGGTTGAAAAATTTGAAGCTGGGGCCTCAATTCAAATATCACAATGACCAAAGACTGTTCCGAAAGCATTTGGTTGCGCCAGAATTCAAAAAATTGAGGGAAGGCAAAGCCCAATCCAAGGATTCTTTAGCTCTAAGTGTGACCGAGATGCCCTTGGGACAATGGGATTGGACCCTGATCCTGTCCACGCCCGAACGCGCGCTGCTCGAATTGCTGGACGAATTGCCGAAGCACGAGACATTCCATCAAGTCGATATGCTGATGCAGGGCATGACCAATCTCAGTCCGCGCAGACTGCAAAAGCTGCTGGTTGATTGCAAAAGCGTCAAGGTCAAAAGATTGTTCTTCTATTTCGCCGACCGCCATTCCCATGCATGGCTGAAGCCCCTTAAGAACGAGAAGTTCGACCTCGGTACAGGAAAACGCATGCTGGTGAAGGGTGGGAAGCTCGATCAGGCCTATCAGATCACCGTGCCGGAGGATCTGAATGGCCTTTCGTGACATCTACCGCAGACAGGTCGCGCTGCTCGTTCGCATCCTCCCGCTCATCGCGGAAGAGTCCTGCTTTGCGCTAAAGGGCGGCACCGCCATTAATCTCTTCATTCGCGACATGCCGCGCCTGTCGGTCGATATCGACCTAACCTATGTGCTAGTAGCGCCCCGCGCCGCTTCTCTGGCCGCGATCGACGCTGCAATGAAGCGGATCGCGGCGCGCGTAAAGAAAGCCATTCCCGAGGCGCAAGTCATCATGTCGGGCTCGGAGGGAGCCATCACGCGGCTTATCGTCCGGGAAGGCGGCGTCCAGACCAAGATCGAGGTGACTCCTGTCTTGCGCGGCTGTGTCTATGAGCCTGAAACCCGTTCGGTGTCTGAGGCAGTCGAGTCCACCTTTGGATTCGCGGAAATTCCGGTCGTATCATTTCCCGATCTCTATGCCGGCAAAATCGTGGCGGCGCTCGACCGTCAGCACCCCCGCGACCTGTTTGACGTGCGCGATTTGCTCGCCAACGAGGGAATCGACGACGATTTGCGCAAAGCATTCATCGTCTACCTACTCAGCCACGGTCGACCGATGTCGGAAGTTCTCGCGCCGACGCGCAAGGATATCTCCGACGAGTTCCTTCACGGCTTCGAGGGTATGACGGAGCAGCCGGTCTCGCGCGACGAATTGATCGCCGCCCGCGAAGCTCTTATCGGTCAAATCGTCGGCAAGATGCCGGAATCGCATCGACGATTTCTTATATCCTTCGAACGCGGCGCGCCGGATTGGACGCTCCTTGGAGTTGCTGGCGCCGCGGAGCTACCGGCAGTCAAATGGCGACAGCAGAATCTCGACAAGCTGACGAAGAAGAAACGAGCCGAGCTGGTCGAAGCCCTCGAAAAGGCTCTCTCCATGTAACCTGCTGGTTCTGGCGACAGCCGGACGACATTCGATGGGGCCGTCGCCAGGACGCCGCGGGTAGGTCAGATTCGATTTCCTTGCGCCACGCGGGGAGCGCTGGGAACATTGGGAATCAGCAACTGTGTTTCTTATTTAAATATGCGCTTCACAAACGCAATCGCGCCCTCGCCAAAGTTCCGATTCATACAGTCGATATAAGTCGTGCCGGTTATTTTGCCTAAGCGAACCGGATCGAGATAGTACATCGAACCGGATAAGGTCAGTATTTTGTCGGAGACAAGCAGCTCTAAAATCGCCTTGCCACTTCCCTTGGTCATTCTAGCATGTTCAAGTTTGGCTCGAAAACGCGCCAAATTTCCTTTGCTGTGCGACCTGAAAGATATGATGAACTTGCGGAAGCGACGCAAAGCTTCGTTGATCCTTGGGTCGTCGGGGATATGCGGTTCCGAAGCGTAGGTTGTCCACGGGTGCCTTTGTGCGCCAGGCCATGACGCCTTTAGCGACACATTTCCGCGTGCTGTTGGAACGTATGCCACTTGTGATCCAGCGTAATTCTGCGCCTCTAAATAGATAGCTGCCTCCGCTTTGCCCATTGATGAGGCTTCAGCGATTACTTTGTCGGTCGAAAACACTAGTTCGTTACATTGGATGCTTATTGGGGCGATCAAAACTGCTTCTGGGCCAGGGCCAATTTCGACTTTGCAAAGTGGCGCGTCAATTTCGATATCCTCCAGATAAACGCCTAACCGAAGCGTTCCTGTTTGCTCCGAATCGAATCGTAATGTTCTAGG
>PLTE01000392.1:11054-25938 GCA_003164375.1 Hyphomicrobiales bacterium
GAATATAGAATTCCGAAAGGAAAGGGTTAGCCGCAATGCCCTTCTGAAGTTCTCTTTGAACCACAGCGTCCACACCCCCTTGAGTCTTCAGAGCATGGGTACTGATTACGGCATCAAACACTGCAGATGAGGCGTTTTGGCCGCCGTCGAGGAATGGATGCTCCGGCACCCAATTTTGAAGCGCGGTCGAATAGGTCTGAGCGTCCTTCGCTGACATGAGGGGCAGAGGCGGCGGCGGAAGTTGATATAGCCGGGCTACAAGACGGTCGAGCTGCTCGTCAGGGGAATAAAGCGACAAGTTCAAACTGTCATTGTCGAAATGAAGCCCTGTTAATTTGCTGCGTTCACGTTCTAGAATTGCCGTTACCACGGTCTGAAGCGTAACGGGTCTTTCGCCCTTCTCTATTTCAGCAATTAACGCCGCTGCATTGCCGACACCCGCGACTCTTTCAGCAACTGCGCGCAAAACAGGCGCATATCCCGCAAAACGATCGCCATCACTTTCCGTCTGCTCGCGCAACTTGCCGAGGAGAAGTGCGATTGCCTTGCGTTCGGCGTCCGCGTGTGGGCTCCCTGGGCGCAACGCACGCAATTGCGTGTCTGCGAAATCTATCGAAGATGCCTCGTCGTAAAAGCCGATTTACAACACGGCAACTTTTGCTCCATGGCCATCCAGCAATAACCATGCGTCTTGGACCGCGCCGGTCCTGCCAAAAAGAGTGATCGGCACCGTTCGACCCGTTGAAAGTTCGGCAACATCTTTTAGGAATGCCTCAAATGCCTCTTGAGTCACCCTGATGCGTGCTTCATCCAAGCCGTCTATCAAGACCGCGGTCGTTTCAGAATCCCATGCGCTTATCAATTTCGATTTGGCCAATCCGCCGCTGAGCGTATTGCCGCCAACGGGGTCAGTGTTTGCTAGATCGACGTAGACAGCACCGGTTTCCAATGCGATTTGCCGCGCTAGAGTCGACTTTCCGACTGCCCCCGGCGCAGAAACGAGGAGAACTTCACTTTTGTCCTCATCGCCGCGATTGCTCAACTCGTCATCAACCGTGAGAGGAGCCTCTTTGAAAGTAGCCAAGGCCTTCTTCTCGAAGGACCAGCCCCTTACAGGCGTGGCATCCTGGACTTTTACAGGAGCCAAGCGCTTCTTCCAGAAATCTTGAATGGTCAGATTCATTATTACAATCCACTGAGTAGAAGAGCACCTTGCTGTGTGAGATCGCCGCGAGTTTCCCGATAATTCAAGCACGAGCCCATAACATAAACCAAATTAAATATGCGACCAGCACGCTACTGCGTCGAACGCGCCTTAATAGAATATCTGCTTTAGTGTCGCGTCATACTCAACGCGATTAGCAACGACTATCGGTGTTTCCTTTGGTCGATCTTGCTTCTCGGCAACATCAAGGCGCAGTCGTTTGTCGAGATAATACAATAACGCTCGACGAACGCGTAGCTCACTCCGACCGGCAGTCATCCCGTAATCCCGCTCGATTGTTTTTTGCTGGGCGGAGGAGAGTTTCGGATTGGGAATCAGGATGACGCTAAAGAACGTGAACCAATCAACGTCCTTCGCGGCGTCGGCGCCCGGTTCGATTCGGGCATCACCAGAATCAAGCGATAGCCGCGCGCCGCGGCGACGAAGGCAAGCGCGATGCCGGTATTCCCCGACGTCGGCTCGATCAATATGGTCTTAGGTCCGACCGCACCGGCAGCTTCCATCGCGTCGATCACGGCGACGCCAATTCGGTCTTTCACGCTGCCGACCGGGTTGAGGTATTCGAGCTTGGCGAGAATGTTCGCCTTCACTCCGCGCATTTCCGGCAAGCGATTGAGCCGCACGATCGGAGTGTCTCCGATCGCCTCGGTCACCGAGCCGAAAACGCGCCCACGGCCATGTGTACGCCGGCCGCTGGCGGTCTTCGGCTTCGTTGATAGCTGCGACATCGATAGGACCTCCGAAGCGGAATTCCGGTGAGTTTATGCCGTTGACTTCGACATTAGCGAAATAATCTAGACCGTGGAAAGGCTCGTCCTTCGTTTCGCGGCGGCCGGATGCAGAACCGCGCCCGATGACACGACGGGGCATAAATCGCTAAATGTGATGAGTTTCTGCCGAATTGATCCGCGCAACGGAGCGCGTTCACGAGGCCATGGCACGCGATTTTTCCCTATTCTTCGGATCGGGGTTTCCCAGTTATGTTCAAATCATTCCCCGGTAATTTTTGTAGGGAACGCCACCGAAAAGCCTTGTGGATCCGGCATTAGTTAATGGTCGCGCCACTTATTCTGCCGTGATTTGCCGATTTACCCTGTATTTTTCCGTGTTAGCAGGGAAATTGGGTCGGAGACCGGTTCGACTCTGACTGCCTCGTCAGCCAGCCATCGGCAGCGATAGCGCGACCTCATCGCGCGGTCGCCCTGCCGCCTTCCGGCGTGCCGTCCCGCAGTTTCTCACGTCAGCCAGCGGGGGCGGATTGAGCACGCGCTGCGGAAGATTGCAAAAAGTAGCGCGCTACCGACGACACGACGAAAATGGGAGCATAGTGTTGCAAAAGCCCTTGCCGGAGCCAATGTTTAGCAGAGGCACAGGATCGACATGACAAAACTCATCCGCGGCGGCACCGTCGTCAACCACGATCATTCGCAACGCGCCGACGTGCTGATCCGCGACGGCGTGATCGTCGCGATCGGCGACAATCTCGAAGCGCCGGCCGGCGCCGAGTTGATCGACGCCGGCGGCTGCTACGTCATGCCGGGCGGCATCGATCCGCACACCCATCTTGAGCTGCCGTTCATGGGCACCGTGTCGGCCGACGATTTCGAATGGGGCAGCAAGGCGGCGCTGTCCGGCGGCACGACAATGGTGGTCGATTTCTGCATTCCGAATTCGGGCCAATCGTTGCTTGCCGCCTATCAGGACTGGCGGCGGAAGGCCGAAGGCGCGGCCTGCGACTATGGCTTCCACATGGCGATCACCTGGTGGGACAAGCAGGTGCACGACGAGATGGAAACTTGCGTCAAAACCTACGGCATCAACACCTTCAAACATTTCATGGCCTACAAGGGCGCCGTGATGGTCAATGACGACGAGCTCTACAACTCGTTTCTGCGCTGCGCCGGGTTGGGTGCGATGCCGCTTGTGCATGCTGAGAACGGCGATGTCGTGTGGGGCCTACAGCAACATTACCTCGGCGCCGGAGTGACAGGTCCCGAGGGGCACGCTTATTCGCGTCCGCCTGCGGTGGAAGGCGAAGCCACCAACCGGGCGATTATGATCGCCGACATGGCGGGTTGCCCGCTTTACGTCGTTCATACGTCTTGCCGTGACGCGCATGAAGCGATTGCGCGGGCGCGCGCCTCCGGCAAGCGGGTTTTCGGCGAGCCCTTGATCCAACATTTGCTGCTCGACGATAGCGAATACAAGAACGCCGATTGGGATCATGCGGCGCGGCGCGTGATGTCGCCGCCGTTCCGACCCAAGGAAAATCAGGCAAGCCTGTGGGCCGGCCTGCAATCGGGGTCGCTGCAAGTCGTAGCCACCGATCATTGCGCGTTCACCACCGCGCAGAAACGGCTCGGCCGCAACGACTTCACCAAGATACCAAATGGCACCGGTGGGCTGGAGGACAGGATGCCGGCGCTATGGACCGCCGGCGTCACGACTGGACGACTGACCAAAGAGGAATTCGTCGCCGTCACCTCGGCCAATTCCGCCCGCATTCTCAACGTCTATCCCAAGAAGGGCGCTGTCGCGATAGGCTCGGACGCCGATCTCGTCATCTGGGACCCCACGGCCAGCAAGACCATCTCGGCCAAGACCCAAGTGAGCCGGATCGACTACAATGTGTTCGAAGGTTTCCGTTGCACTGGTCTGCCGCGCGCGACACTGTCGCACGGTGCGATCGCCTGGCTTGACGGTGAGCTACGAGCCGAGGCGGGCGCCGGCAAATATGTCCCGCGCGATCCGTTCCCGGCCGTGCATGTCGCCGATGCCCGATGGCGCGAACTCACCGCGCCGCGCCGGGTCGAGCGCGTCGACGTCACGCCCTGAACGGTCACCGACCGTCGGAGCTTTCAGGAACGGCGTCGTAGACACTGATAGGCAAGGCGGGGTTAATCTGAGTCTCGGTGGATCTGAGTCTCGATTGATCTGAGTCTCGGTTGATCTGAGTCAATGCACGCGTTCGCATCCGCGTGATGGTAGCGCTCGGGTTTACCGTGGTGGCGCTCGTGCGAGCGTTTGCGGTCACGACGAGACCCGTTTCATGAGGTCGAACATTGGTTCAGCTGGTGCCCGTTCCATTCGGCGTTCTGGTCAGTCGCCTGTTCCGGGAGCTGGAACAAAAGCGCTCGGCCTTCGATCTTCCGGCGCAACGCTTCGCTCAGGGCTATCCCGGGCACGATCTCTCCGTCGCCATTCACGGACGGCGCGCATCGAGCCCGTTCGGGCCGGCGGCAGGCCCACATACGCAGATGGCGCAAAACATCGTTCTGTCCTGGCTCGCCGGCGGTCGCGTGATCGAGTTGAAGACGGTGCAAGTAAAAGACGATCTGGTCATCCCGCGTCCCTGTATCGACGTAGCGACCGTCGGCTTTAATGTCGAATGGTCGCAGGAGCTCACCGTCGATCAGTCGTTGGAGGAATACGTCAAAGGCGCGATGCTGATCGAGATGCTGAAGGCCTCAGGCCTCGCCCCGGGCTTCGGCGACACCGTCTTCGACATGAGTGTCGGTTACGATCTGGCGGGCATCCGTTCGGCCAAGGTGCGGAGCTTCCTCGCCACGATGATGGATGCGACGCTGTTGGTCGAGCGCCTGCGCGCGCAGATCCCCACAGCTTTCGCCCATCTGCGCGACCTGCCGTTTGCGACGCGCATTTCCGACACGCTGACATTGTCGACCTTTCACGGTTGTCCGCCCGAAGAGATCGAGAGCATTGCCAGGTTTCTGCTTGCCGAGATCGGCATCGACGTCGTCGTCAAGCTCAATCCGACCTTGCTTGGGCGGGACGAGCTTTTGTCCATTCTGCACGAGCGCATGGGCTATACCGAGCTCAAGGTTCCTGATGCGGCCTTTGCCAAGGACGCCAATTGGCGCCAGGTCACTGATCTCGTCGAGCGTCTCGGCCCCCAGGCGCGCGCGCTCGGGCGCGGCTTTGGCGTCAAATTCTCCAACACGCTGGTGGTCGACAACCACAAGAGCTTTTTTCCGGCGAGCGAACGGCAGATGTACTTGTCCGGGCCGCCGCTGCATCCGCTGGCGATGGCGTTGGTGCGGCGCTTCCGACAGCGGTTCGGCGATCGCTTCCCGATCTCGTTCTCGGGCGGCATCGACGAGTATAATTTCGCCGACGCCGCGGCGCTTGGGCTAAAGCCGATCACCGTGTGCACCAATCTCCTGCAGAATGGCGGCTATCGACGCGGCTGGCATTATCTCGGCAATCTCACCAAGCGCATGGACGCCGTCGGCGCAGCCGATATGGACACCTTTGTGTTGAAAGCGTACGGCGAAGCTGAGCCGGCTCTCGCCGTGCTCGGTCTACCGGATGAGAAGAGTGCTGCCTGCCGGGCGGCTCTTGCCGGCGGCGGCGATCTGCGTGCCGCGGCGGGTGACGCCTTTGACGCCTGGGTATCCGCGGCACGGCTGCGCAATACTGAAATCTACGGCGAGCGCGTTCTTGCCGATCCGCGCTATGCCGCCGCCGAGAACGCGACGCCACCGAAGAAGATCGGCAGCGCATTGGTGCTGTTCGACTGCCTGACCTGCGACAAATGCATCCCGATTTGCCCGAACGACGCGAATTTCACCTTTGTCATCCCCACGGGGGAAGTGCCCATCGAGCGATTGATGCGGAGCGCGGACGGCTGGACCGCGGAGCTCGTTGGAGCGTTGAAATTCACAAAACAGCGACAGATCGGCACCTTCGCCGACGTCTGCAACGAGTGCGGCCATTGCGACGTGCTGTGCCCGGAGGACGGCGGTCCCTACTTGGTTAAACCGCTGTTCTTCGGCAGCGTGGACGCTTGGGCAGCTTCTCCGCATCGCGACGGTTTCGTGATGCAGAAAAGCGGCAACCGCATCACGATGCATGGCCGCTTCGGCGGGCGGGTGGTGACCATGGAAAGCGGCAATAGCCACGTTCGCTACCGCGGCGAGGGCTTCGACGTGACTCTCGACCCGAATGAGCCGGCGGCAACGGCGAGCGGAACGGCCGAGAGTCCCGTGGACCTGACGTGGCTCCACATCATGGACAAGATTTTCAAGGCGGTGACGGACCCGCGAGCGATTAATTACGTTGGCACCATGCTCGCGTCTGCGTAAGCTTGTTAGCTCGCCTCGATCGTTGAAGCGCCGCCGGATTATGGATTCACTGGGCTCGTCAGCAACCGTCCCGGGAACGTGGTCGGCGCAACTAAGCGAGCGTGGTCGAGCACCAACTGGCCGTGGATCCAGACCATGTCGATTCCCTCGGGCGGCATGAATGGATCGAGGTAGTCATTGCGCTCGCCGACGGACTCCGGAACGAACAGCACCAGCGACGCGTCGGCGCCTACGCGTAGCGTCGGATCGGGAAGATTGAGAAAGCGGCACGGCAGCGTGGACATCCGCCAGATCATCTGCTCGAGCGGGATGCCCATTTCGCGGCCCATCCGCAACGCCTTCGGAAATGACCCGAGCGCGCGCGGATGCGGCTTTTGTCCTGGACCCGGCATCAGCCCGTCGGTGCAGATCGCCATGGTAGGCCGGCGGAAGAAACGCTCCAGCGTCGCTTCATTGCCGTAGTGGGTGATGATCGCGATTTCGCCGTCATTGACGGCAAAGAAATCGAACACCGCCTCGAATGCCGCGTCGGAGTTCGGATCGACCGCTCCGGCGTCGCGGGCAACGTCGCTTAGCCGTCGTCCGAGATAAGCGTCGCCCACGCCCGGCTTCACACCGGCGATCTGAATGCCGCGGAGGCCGCCGCAGAAGTGGATGAAATTGTCCCAACTGGTGGTGTCATTGCGCATGGTATCGATCATGGCGCGGCGAACCTGCGGATCGGCGAGCCGGCCAAGGAACTCGGCGCGGCTGCCGGCCCGCATCGCGGGCGGGAAGATCGCGTCGCCGGTGGTCGAGCCGGCGGTGTAGGGGTACATGTTCTCCATAGTGGGGATGAGCGAGGCGGCATCGCCGAGGATGCTCTCGACCTCGCCGATGCGGTCGTAATTGTGCGCGCCGGCGATCTTGGAATGCTCGTTGCAGTAGCCGCCGCCGCCGTCGATCGACGCCTCCACCACTTCCTTCAGACTCGAGACGATATTGTCGCTTTCGGAGCGCAGATGTGGGAATAGCGCGCCGGGCTTGACCGCATTGAAGGCGCGCACGAGCGCGGTGATCTCGCGCTGGTCGCAATAGACTGCGGGATTGTAGACAAGGCCCGTCGACAGGCCGAGCGTCAGCGGTGCTTCGCGGCGCACCACCTCCATCATCGCCGTGATTTCGGCGTCGGTGGCGACCCGGGCAACATTACTCATGACGACGCGGCGGACCGCCGAATGGCCGAGATAGATCCCCATGTCGGTGATTGAACGGCCACGGTGCCAAGCGAGGAATTCCGCCACGGAGCTCCATGTCCAATCGCCGGCGATGGCGCCGTCGAGCGGCTTGAGCTGGGCTGCATATTGCGAGCGCTGTGCCTCAGCGACCGGCGCCGGCGACAGGCCATCGACACCACAGATACGCTTGGTGACGCCGCCGAGTATGGCGAGCTCGCAACTCACCGGCAGGCCGCTCGAGCCGAGCAGCGTGCCGCCGAGAGCACCGTGATTGTGAGTATCGACGAAGCTTGGCGCGAGCGCGCGTCCCGCGGCGTCGATGATTCGGTCGGCATTCGAGGCTTCCGACCAACTCACCGCGCCCATTTCGGCGATGACGTCGTCAACGATCAGGATATCGCCGAGAAACGGTGCGGTCTGTCCGTCGCCGGTGACGATGCGCGCGTTGCGAACGAGCTGGCGCATCATTCCGCCAGTTCGGTCACGAGCCGCAGCAGCACGTTGGCGCCTGCGGCGAGATCGTCGGGCTTGGTATATTCGGTGATGTTGTGACTGATGCCGTTGACGCTCGGCACGAAGATCATGCAGGCCGGGCAGACCGCCGCCAGGATTTGTGCGTCGTGGCCGGCGCCGCTCGGCAGCCGCCTCACCGGAAGTTCGAATTCCCGCGCGATGGCTTCGACGCGCGCGATCAAGTCGGGCGCGAAGCCGACCGGCTCGAAGCGGGCGAGCGAGCGGTGGCTGACGCTTACGCCTTCCGCCGCGGCGGTCGCGGTGACGAAGGCGAAAAGGCGGCGCTCGGCCTCCTTGAGGCGCTCTTCATTGGTGTTGCGCAGGTCGACCGTCATCACCGCCTGATCGGGCACGACGTTGATGAGATTTGGCGACAAGGTCAGGAGGCCGACGGTGGCGACCTGGTTGCCGCCGAGCTCCTGCGCCAGCCGGCGCACGAAGGCTATAATCTCGGCGGCGACATAGCCGGCGTCGTGACGCATCCGCATCGGCGTCGCCCCGGCATGGCTCGATTGGCCGCCGAGCGTGAATTCGGTCCACGAAATACCCTGCACGCCCTCGACCGCGCCAATCCTGAAATCGCCTTCCTCCAAAACTGGTCCCTGCTCGATATGCAGTTCGACGTAAGCGTGGACGTGGGGCTTGCCGACCGCGGCGGTGCCAGCGTAGCCGATCCGAGCTAATTCCTCGCCGACGACAGCGCCGTCGATGCCTACGGTCGCGAGCGCGCGATCGAGCGGCAGAGCGCCGGTATAGACGAGGCTGCCGAACATATCGGGCTGGAAGCGCGAGCCCTCCTCATTGGTAAAAAAGGCGACCGCCAGCGGCCGCCGGGTGATAATACCGGCGTCGTTGAGCGAGGCGACGACCTCAAGGCCGGCGAGGACGCCGAGATTGCCGTCATAGAGCCCGCCGGTGCGCACCGTGTCGATGTGGCTGCCCATCATTACCGGAGCACCGTCGTCCTTGCCGTTACGCAAGGCGATGACGTTGCCGACCGCGTCGATACTGACGGCGAGCCCGAGTTCGCGCATCCAACTGACCACAAGGTCGCGGCCAGCCTGGTCAGCTTCGGTTAGCGCCAGCCGGCTGACACCGCCGCCCGCGATCGCGCCCACTTTTCCCAGCGCATCCAGACGCGATGACAGGCGCGAGCCATCGACTTGAAGATTTCGTCGCATCCGCAGCCTCTGGTAATCGTCTTGTCGCTCTTCCGCCGGTCGCGGCGGCGATGGGCTTGAACCATCTGTGCAAATGATGAAACGACAATTTCATCATTGCGTCAATATGAAACTTGTGTTTCATTAGGTCATGGCCGCCCTGCTGGAACAGACGATCAGAAGCGAATACCACCGACTGCCAGTCGGCGAGCGCAAGATCGCGGACGTGCTCCTGCAGATGCGCGGCGAGCTGGCGGCCTATTCGGCGACCGAGCTTGCCGAACGCGCCGGCGTATCCAAGGCGACGGCCAGCCGCTTGGTGCGCCGCCTTGGCTTCAGCGACTATCAGCAATTGCGCCAGCAGGTGCGCGCCGACGGAGCAAACGGGTCGCCGTTGGCGGAGTTCGCGGGCGCGCTCGTCAAGAAGGACACGCTCGCGCGCCATCTCGATCACGATGTCGCCTGCCTGACATCCTCACTCGAGGGAATTCCCGCCGACCAGATTCGCCGTGCTACCGAGATGCTGGCGAAGGCGAGTAGGCTTTGGGTCATAGGCTTCCGCAACAGCCATGCACTCGCGCTTTATGCGCGCGAGCTATTGATCCAGGTGAAGCCCAATGTGCGGCTCCTACCGGCGCCGGGACAGACCGTTGCCGAGGAATTGTCCGCACTTGCGGACAGCGACACGGTGCTGGCGCTGGGCTTTCGCCGTCAACCGCGGGAGTTCGTCAAAATTTTACAAGTTGTGCGCCAGATCAAGGCGCGGACCCTCCTGATCGGCGATTCCTCAATCGAGGATCTCGATAAACAGGCTGATATCACATTCCGATGCCAGAGCCACGGGTCCGGTCTATTCGACACCTATGTGGCCCCGATGAGCTTGCTAAATTATTTGTGCTCGGGTGTCGCGGTGGTGCTGGGTAAAGCCGCGCAGACACGGCTCCGGCGCAGTGAGCAGCTTCACCGTCAATTCGGCGACTTTGGCTCGCCGCCATAAGCAATACGGGACGTCATGAAAACAGTCACCTTCACTCTCAACGGCCAACGTCGCCAGATCGAGGTCTGGCCCGACGAGCCACTGCTGGACGTGTTGCGCGACACCTTCAAGCTGAAATCCGTCAAGGCAGGCTGCGGACCGCAGAAGGAGTGCGGCTGCTGTCTCGCGCTCATTGACGGGCTGCCCAAGGTGACCTGCGCGGTGCGGATTGCGCAGGTCCAGGGCCGCTCCATTCTCACCCTCGAAGGCGTTTCCGATAACGAGCGTCAGCTCTACGCCGATGCTTTTCAGGCGGCCGCTGGACTGCAATGTGGCTTCTGCACCCCTGGTTTCGTGCTTCGCATCAAATATTTGACCGATCAGGAAGCTCCGCTATCGCGCGCCGAGATTGCCAGGGCCCTTGACGGACATCTGTGCCGCTGCACCGGCTATGTAAAGATCATCGACGCGTTCGAGCTCATTCAATCGGTCAAGCGTGGTGGTGCATTGCCGCCGCTCGTCGACAATGGCGGCGTCGGCCAGCGCCTCAAGCGCTATCAAGGCGGCGAACTTGCCCTCGGCGCGCGGCCCTTCGTCGCCGACATCGACACGCCCGGCATGCTCCATGGCGCCGTCGTGCTGTCGCCGCATGCACGCGCCAAAGTGATCAGGATCGACACCACGAAGGCGTTGGCGCTGCAAGGCGTCGTGACCGTGGCGACCGCCAAGGATGTGCCGGGCGACCGCTGGGTCGGCCAGATCTACAAGGACTGGCCTTGCTTTGTCGCCGAGGGCGAAGAGGTGCGCTATGTCGGCGACGTGGTGGCGGTGGTCGCCGCCGAGAGCCCGCGTGTCGCGCGACAGGCCGCGAACCTAGTCGAGGTGGAGTACGAGGCGCTGCCTGCGGTGCTCGATCCCGCCGAAGCGATTAAACCTGGGGCGCCTCAGGTCAACCCCAAACATGCGAATATCTTGTCGGTCACGCGCTACGGGCGGGGCGACGTTGAGGCAAAGCTCGCCGCCTCGGCGCATGTGGTCACCGGCACTTGGACGACGCAACGCATCGAGCACCTTTTTCTCGAACCCGAGGCGACCGTAGCCGTGCCTCTGCCGGACGGCCGACTGCATATTTATAGTCAGGGCCAAGGCATCTTCGAGGATCGGCGTCAGATCGCAGGCGTACTCGGCGAGACCGAGGACCGCGTGTTCGTCGAGCTCGTTCCTAACGGCGGCGGTTTCGGCGGCAAAGAGGACATGACCGTCCAGGCGCAAACCGCGCTCCTGGCGCGCATGACCGGGCGGCCGGTGCGGCTCGTGCTCAACCGCGAAGAGTCGATCCGCATGCATCCCAAACGGCATCCGTTGACGATGACCTACACGGTGGGCTGCGACGCCGACGGCCGGTTGACCGCCGCCAAGGTGAATATACTGGGCGACTCCGGCGCCTATGCGTCGGTGGGCGGCAAGGTTTTGGAACGGGCCGCGGGCCATGCTTGCGGGCCCTATCGGGTGACCGCGGTCGCAATCGAAGCGGTTGCTGCATACACCAACAATCCGCCTTGCGGCGCGATGCGCGGTTTCGGGGTCAATCAAACCAGTTTCGCCATCGAGGGCTGTCTCGACCTGTTGGCCGCGAAAGTCGGAATCGACGGCTGGGAAATGCGCTGGCGCAACGCTTTGCGCGTCGGCGACGTCTTCTCGACCGGACAGATTTTGGAGAAGTCGGTAGGCATCGAAAAAACCTTACTGGCGGTGAAAGACGCCTATGACGCGGCGCGCGCGCAAGGCCGTGCCGTCGGTATCGCCTGCGGCATCAAGAATTGCGGACTCGGCAATGGCGCGATCGAATATGGCAAGTGCCGGCTCGTGGTACAGCAAGACGGCACAATTGACCTTTATATCGGCTTCACCGAAATGGGGCAGGGACTCCTGACCATCGTCACGCAGTGCGCCGTGGAGGTGACGGGTCTGCCCGCCGAGATTTTCCGTCCGCAGGTCAGCAGCCGTTTCGAATTGGGCGCCGGCCAGACGACCGGCTCACGCGCCAGCCTATTGGCTGGCCGCGCGGTGATCGATGCTGCGATCAAACTCAAAGCCGACCTCGACCGCGGCCAGGTGCTCGCCGATCTCTCCGGCCGCATCTATGTAGGCGAGATCCGCATCGACGACACGACTGCGCCCGGCGAGATGAAGAACGGCAAGATCAAGACCCACACGACCTTCGGTTGGGCCACCCAGGTGGTGGTGCTCGGCGACAAGGGCGCCGTGGAGCGGGTGATCGCCGCCCACGACGTCGGCCGTGCGTTGAACCCGCAACAATGCGAGGCTCAGATCGAAGGGTCGGTGCATATGGGCCTCGGCTACGCCTTGACCGAGGAGCTTCCGTGCAAAGACGGCATGCCGGTAAGCTTCAAGATGCGCGATATTGGCGTCTTGCGTGCCCAGCACATGCCCGCAGTCGAGGTCATCCTGATCGAGGATCCGGAACCGGAGGGCCCGTTCGGCGCCAAGGGCGTCGGCGAGATCGGCCTTGTTCCGACTGCAGGCGCCGTGGCTGGCGCGCTGGAAGCGTTCGACGGCGTGCGACGGACCCGCCTGCCCATGAAAGATTCGCCGGCCGCCCGCGCCATCAATCTTGGCCGTATTCCCGAGGGCGAGCGCGACCAATGGCACTGAGCGGCGCGCTGGTCATCGGCCCTGATCGCTCTGGCCGCAGCGTGACGGTCGTGGATGGCCGCGTCGCCGCGCTTGCGTCCGCAGATGCCGCGGTGCTGTCCTGCCCGGACGGCGATATCGTGCCGGGTGCCGTCTGTGCGCATACACATTTGTACAGCGGTCTTGCACGTTATGGCATGCCGCAGGCGCTGCCGCCGCCGGAGAATTTCTTGGAGATTCTCGAAAGAGTGTGGTGGCGCCTCGACCGCGCGCTCGATGCCGAGATTCTGCGCGCCAGCGCCCGCGACTATGTGGCGCGCGCACTGCTTGCCGGCACCACGACGCTGGTCGATCATCACGAGTCTCCGCTTCTCATCGAGGGATCGTTGTCGATTCTCGCCGAGGTCTGTGAAGAGCTCGGCATCCGGGCGCTGCTTTGTTACGGCGCGACCGAGCGCAATTTCGGTAGGGCAGAGGCGCAACGAGGCTTGGCGGAATGTCGGCGGGTCGCAGCCTCACCGCTCCTGCGCGGATTGGTCGGGCTACATGCGAGCTTCACGGTGTCCGATGACACCGTCCGCGAAGCCGGCGAGCTCGCGCGCGAGCTCGGTACGGTCGTGCATGTTCATGTGGCTGAGGCTGCCGCGGACGTCGACGATGCGCTTAGGCGTGGAGCAACAGGACCGCTCGAACGTCTGCTGTCACTCGGCGCACTCGTGCCCGGTTCGATTCTCGCTCACGGGGTTCATTTGAGCACCGAGCAGGTGTATCTCGCCGATGCCGCCGGCTGCTGGCTGGTGCATAATCCGCGTTCCAACGAGGGCAATCGGGTCGGCTACGCCGGCACGCTCTCAGCCACCACGAGAGTGGCGTTGGGCGCGGACGGCTGGGACGCCGACATGATGGTGGAGGAGGCGGCATTGCTACGGCTCGCCGCACAGCATCACGATATCGGCGTCGCTGGCCGGCTGGCCGCCGGCCATGGCCTGGCGGCGGAGCGCTTTGGCTGTGCCGCAAAAACTCTGGCACCCGGCGCGTTGGGCGACGTCGTCGTACGGCAAGGCGGGAACGTCCGCCACGTGGTGGTTGGCGGCAGGGTGGTGGTCGAGGACGGGGTTCTAAAGACCGGTGACATGGAACTCATCGCCGCCTCAGCGCAAAGCGAGGCGGCTCGTCTATGGACCCGTCTGGCGCAAATCTGAACAGGTTGAAACCACGCGCACGGAGACAGGATTGCGCGCGATCCACTAAGTTCGAATCGATGAGCCTAAGTTGTGCTGGCTTAGGCCGGCACGCAGGTGTCCGGCACTGGGCAGACCGTCGCGCATTGTGGCTGGTCGTGGAATCCCTTGCATTCGGTGCACTTCGCAGGATCGATTACCCAGGTGAAGCGGCTGATGCTGATCGCCGAATTCGGACATTCCAACTCGCAGGCGCCGCAGCTGGTGCACAATTCGGCGACGATCTTATAAGCCATGATCCCATCTCAAACGCTGGCGGCCTGTGGTGCGTCCACCCGACCGTTCTCTGATACCGTTCATCGCATTTGTCTTGTTTATAAGTTCACGATCTTAGAGTCTTCACACAGTTTCTACAATCAGCAATATTCCAACATCTCGTTTCGCCGCGCGATCCACCCCCCGGGAGAGGCGACGGCAAGACGATGCCTAGCGATTGCTCTGCATGCGCGTTCTGCAGGCAGGAGCGATGCGCCAAGGTTCTGATTATGCAGCTCGCAGGAGGCGAACCATGACCCGGGCTCGCGCCGTCGTGGACGGCAATGAAGCCGCTGCCTCGGTTGCCTATCGCCTCAACGAGGTGATCGCGATTTATCCGATTACGCCGTCGTCCACGATGGGCGAATTGGCCGATCAGTGGAAGGCGGAGGGCGCAGCTAATGTTTGGGGCACCGTCCCCGATGTGATCGAAATGCAGAGCGAGGGGGGTGCTGCCGGAGCGTTGCATGGCGCGCTGCAGGGCGGTGCGCTCGCGACAACGTTCACGGCGTCGCAAGGCCTGCTGTTGATGATTCC
>PLTE01000254.1 GCA_003164375.1 Hyphomicrobiales bacterium
GTGAAGAACGGCACATTGGCTTCGCCGGCGATGGCGCGAGCCAGCAGCGTCTTGCCGGTGCCGGGGGGGCCTACCAACAGCACGCCGCGCGGAATGCGGCCGCCGAGCCGCTGGAATTTCGCCGGATCGCGTAAGAATTCGACGATCTCTTGCAGATCGAGCTTGGCCTCATCGACGCCGGCCACGTCCTCGAAGGTGACGCGGCCATGCGCCTCGGTCAGGAGCTTGGCGCGGCTCTTGCCGAAGCCGAGCGCTTTGCCGCCGGCGCCTTGCATCTGCCGCGACAGAAAGATCCACACCCCGATCAGCGCCACGAAGGGCAGCCATGAGATCAACAGCGACACGAACCAAGGGACGTTATCGGATTGCGGACGCGCGGTGATCGAGACGCCCTTATTGTAGAGGCGCTGCACCAGCGACGGATCGCTCGGCGAATAGGTCTGGAAGCTGCGGCCGTCCGAATAGGTGCCGTGGATTTCGGGACCCTGGATGAGAACGTCACGCACCCGGCCCTGGTCGACGTCGTTGAGCAGCTGCGAGAACGAGATGTCCTGCGAGGTCGTGTGCTGGCCCGGATTCTGAAACAGCGTGAAGAGGGCGAGCAGCAGCAGGACAATGATGACCCACAGGGCGAAATTGCGCAAATTGGCGTTCATCTTGCGTCCTTGACCACCCGAACCTCGACCGGAAGGTTGGCGGAGTGCGGCGGCCCATGAGGTGCCGGCAAATCGTGGCGGCTTCACGTCGTCAGTATTAGGCAATGTAGGCGCGAGGGCGCCTGCTGCCAAGGGAACCCCAACGGGCAACCTACAGCCTTTATACGGTGACTTCGTAAAGCCCCTATTGCGGTCGTTTGCGGATCTTGCCGGCTAGGCCAATGGCCGCCCGGCGCCGGGCGGGCGCGCGTTCGACGGTGATTCGGTCGCGGCCAAGCGTAATCAGGGCTCCGGCAAGGGTCCGGCGTAGCCGGGTCTCGGCCTGCCGCAGGGTCTCATAGAGGCTCTCGAGTTTGGCAAGCTCGACCGGACCCTCGTCCCCGGCATGAGTCACGGCGCGGCCGAGGAGACGTAAGCCCACTTCCGCCGGCAGATGAGCGAATCGCGCCGTTTCGAAGTTAACGGGGCCGCGCTCCGGCCACGGGCCGGGCGCCAGGGCCGCATGCGCCGCGTCGACCACGAATTCGATGGTCGATTCGGCGCGCCTCACGCGCGCCGCGAACCGCGCCAGACCGCGCGCATCCAGTCCTTCACGCGCTAGCGCGGGGAGTAATGTACGCAGTCGGGCGCGGGTAAAGCGCGGGTCGCGATTGCTCGGATCCTCGCTGGCGGCGACGCCAGCGGCCTTCAGCGTCGCGTAAAGCCGCGCCTTGGGAATGCCAAGCAACGGCCGCACCAGGACAATCGCGCCCGCCCCGCCGGTCGGCAGCGGCAACGCGGACGCCATGCCGGCAAGCCCGACGAGTCCGCTGCCACGCGCGAGCCGAAACAGCACCGTTTCGGCCTGATCGTCGAGCGTATGTGCAGTCAGGATATGGGCGTAGCCGGCGTCCGCCGCCGCTTGCGCGAGCAGCCGATAGCGCGCCAAGCGTGCCGCTTCCTGCAAACCGGTTTTCGGCTTGGTGCCGCGCCAGCGCAGCGTGCGGTGGCGCACACCGAGGCGGCGCGCGAGGCGCTCGACGGCGCGCGCTTCGCGGGCGGCGTCCGCCCGCAAGCCGTGATCGATGGTGACGGCGACAAGCTTGGGCGCGCGCTTTCGCGCTTTGGCCCAGCGCGCGGCGAGAACGAGGAGCGCCGTCGAATCCGGACCGCCGGACACCGCGAGGATGAGCCCGCGCAAATCGTCAAGACCACGGAACAACGCGTTCGCTTCGTCGTCGCGAACGGCTTGTTCAGCAGTGGACACGCTTCTGTTCCCGATCGACGCTCTGCTTCACGCTCACCGAAGCGTGCGGATATTTCCGTAAAACCTCGCCGAGCGACGCGCAGGCGGCTTCCTTTTCGCCCAAAGCCGCCAGCGACTGGCCGAGCCGCATTAACGCATCGGGCGCGCGAGCGGTCGTTTCATACTTGGTCGAAACCGCGAGGAACGCTTCCGCGGCATCGCGATATTGCTGTTGTTGGAACAGGCTCTCGCCGAGCCAATATTGCGCTTCAGGCGTCAGCCGATCGCTCGGATATTTGTGCAGGAAGTCGCGGAACGTGTCGGAGGCCTGCCCGTAATCCTTGTGCAGGACATAGCCGTAAGCGAGATCGTATTCGTCCCTCGGCGTGTTGCCCGGCGGCAATGTCGCCACCGTGGCGCCGGTCGCGTTCGGATTGATCGCGGGCGGCGGCGGCAGTCCCTCGGGAGCGCCGCCGGTGCCGGGCGGCGCCGAAAGATCGAGCGGCGCCCCGGCTGGACGCGCGGCTTGAGGCGCAGCGTCGGACATCGGCGGCGGCGGCTCTGTCGCAGCGGTGCTGGTGCCAAGCGGCCGCGGCGCGCCCGGCGCATTCGGATTAAGCGCCGGATTGAAGGCGTCGCCGTGCCGGGTTTGAGTTTCCTCGTCAGGCCCGAGCGGTGCAGTAGATGCCACGGCCGGAGGTGGAGGCAGCGGTGAGGGTGGCGGTGTCGGCGGTGGGTACTGCGCGGTCCCGGCGCGCGGCGGCAAATATTGGCCGGGGGCCGGCGGCACTGGCGCGGCCGAATATTGCGGCTGCTGCGGCGGCGGCGAATATTGCGCGCCCGGCCGCGGCGGCGCCACCGTCGTTGCCGCCGCAGGCCCGGTCGCCTGCAGCCGCTGCAGCTGCTGTTCGAGCTGCTGATTGCGATACTGCAATTGCTCGATCGTGCCGGTGAGATCGCGCAACTGGGCCTCCAGGTGGTCGATCCGCATCAACAGATCGGACTCCGACATCTGGGCGTGGGCGGCACCGGCCCACAATGTGCACGCCAGGGCGAACAGGAAAACGGAGCGGATCATTGATTGCGACATTTTCGGCGGTTTGACGAGCCTTACCATAGCCGGTCCTGCGTCCAAATTGTGACTGTGGCCGATGACGACAGCGCGACGACAGCGCGACGACAGTTGAGCGCAAACGCCCGCTCACTCCGCCGGCTGAATGCGCGGGGTCTTGCGGGCTGAGCGCCACTCCTCGAACCGCTGCACCACGACGAACAGAGAGGGCACGAACAGCACCGCGAGGCAAGTCGAGGCGATCATGCCGGAGAACACCGTGATGCCGATCGATTTGCGGGCGCTGGCGCCGGCGCCGCTCGCGATTACGAGCGGCGCAACGCCGAGGATGAACGCGAACGAGGTCATCAGGATCGGACGAAAGCGCGCACGCGCGGCGTCCAGCGCCGCTTCGAGTATCGGCCTACCGTCATGCACGCGATGTTCGCGCGCGACTTCCACGATCAGGATGGCGTTTTTGGCCGACAGCGCAATCAGGAGAATAATGCCGATCTGGGTGTAGAGGTTGTTGTCGACGTGCAGCATTCCAAGCACCACGACCGGCCCGACCAACGCCAGCGGCACCGAGAGGATGACCGACAGCGGCGCATACCAGCTCTCATATTGGCCGGCGAGCACCAGATAGACCAGGAGCAGCGCCATCGCGAAGACGAAATACATCTGCTTGCCGACGACCTTCTCCTGATACGACATCGCGGTCCATTCACTGCCGGTCCCGCGCGGCAGCGTTTGCGCCGCGTTCTGTTCCATCAGCCGGATCGCTTCGCCCGAACTGAAACCCGTTGCCGGCAGGCCGATGATGCTCGACGACGGATAGAGATTGTAAAGACTGATCAGCGGCGCGCCGACGATGAGTTCTATTTTCAGCATCGTCCCCAGCGGGATCATATTGCCCTGCCGATTGCGCACCGAAAGATTCTCGATATCGCGCGGCCGCAGGCGGAACGGCGCGTCGGCCTGGGCGTAGACCTGGAACACGCGGCCGAACTTGTTGAACTGCGAGACGTAGGTCGAGCCCAGATAGGTCGCCAGCGTGGAAAAAACCTGATCGACGGAAACGTGCAGCGTTTGCGCTTTCACCCGATCGACAGCAATGCGCAGTTGCGGCGCGATGGCGCGGAACGAGGTCGAGACCCGCTGCAACGCGGTCTGCGACTGCGCATTGCCAACGATCGTATTGGTGATGCTTTGCAGCTTGGCCAGATCGGTTGAGCCGTCGCGCAATTCGATCTGCATGGTGAAGCCGCCGGCATTGCCGATGCCCTGAATCGGCGGCGGCGGCAGCGTGATCACGCGGGCGTCGACGGCGCTCAGCGCCTGCGACAGCCGCGGATAAACGATTTGCAGATTGTCGCGCACGCTCCAATCCTTGAGGATCACATAGGCGACGCCGGCATTGGCCAGTGTAGCATTGCTGTCGAGGGCGGAAACGCCGGCGATGGCGATCACTTGATCGACGCTTGCGTCCTTGCGCGCGATTGTCGAAATCTGATCGAGCGTCTGGTTGGTGCGGGCGAGCGCGGCGCCGTCGGGAAGCTGGACCGCAACCAGCAGATAGCCCTGGTCCTCGATCGGCAGAAATCCGGTCGGTATGCGCGCCAGCCCCCAGAAGGCGAGCGCAATGATGGCAAAGGCGACGATGGTCATCACGCCGGCATGGATCACCATGCGGTGAATGAGGCCGGCATATTTGTGCTCCAAGCGCGCATAGACGGCGTTGAAGCCACGATAAAACGCATTGCGCTGTTCCGGCGGGACCGGCGCGCGCAGCCACATCGCCGATTGCGTCGGCTTGAGCGTCACCGCATTGACCGCGGAGAGCAGCGCGGTCGCGGCGATGACCAGCGCGAACTGGGCATACATCCGCCCGGTGAGCCCGGGCAAGAAGGCGGCGGGCAGAAACACCGACATCAGAACCAGCGTGATGCCGATGATCGGCCCCAGCAATTCGTTCATGGCGCGGATCGCCGCGTCGTGGCCGCTCATGCCCTTCTCGATATTGTGCGCGGCCCCCTCGACCACGACGATGGCGTCGTCGACGACGATGCCGATCGAGAGAACTATGGCGAACAAGGTCGAGAAATTCACGGTGAAGCCAAGCGCCCACATCATCGCAAACGCCCCGACGATGGTCACCGGCACCGTCGTCGCCGGCACCAGCATGGCGCGCCAATCCTGGAGAAACACCAGAATGACGATCAGAACGAGCACCGCCGCCTCGATCAGCGTCTTGTAGACCTCGTGAATCGAGGCATTGACGAACACCGTCGTATCGAACGGGATCGAGTAGACGAGCCCCTGCGGAAAATCGCGCGACAGCTCCGTCATCTTGGCTTTGACTTGATGCTCGACATCGAGCGCATTGGCGCCCGGCGACTGGTAGATGCCGATACCGGCGGCCTGCTTGCCGTCTAGCGTGAAATATTGGCCGTAGGTCTGCGCTCCGAGTTCGACGCGGCCGATATCGCGCAACCGCGTCA
>PLTE01000059.1 GCA_003164375.1 Hyphomicrobiales bacterium
CCGAAGTTCTGTTCGATGAAGATCACGGCGGATGTGCGCGATTACGCCGCTGGGCTCTCCGACAATGAGAAGGCTGCGCTTTATCCCCAAGAGGCGGGGAGCGCCGCAGGCGCGACAGGGACGAAAGAGTACGCGAAGCAGGGGATGGCTGATATGTCGAAGAAGTTTTTGGACATGGGCGCGCAGGTTTATGTGGATCACGCGTCGGTCGTGAAGGAGGGTAATAAGGCGTTGTGAAGTGACGGCATGGGGAGCGGCATTCATGCCGTATTAAGAAACTTTACAGCACGATGTGCGTTTGCTACCCGGTAGATTCTCAGTGGGGAGATGAGCTGTGACGAAGAATCTAGAAGAATTGGTCATCCGTGCCCGCAAGATCACCATGACGACGGCGCAACTGCGCGAGCAGCGTCAGAGCTTTGCCTACGGCAACACCCACATTGAGAACGACCGAATCACTCGCGAGATGGTTGCCGAGGCCGATCGCAAAATTGAGACGCGCGACAAGTGACGTGGCCGCCGATCGCCATAGCGAAGCAGAAGACGCTGCGCTACTGAGCGATCCGATTGAGATTGCGCGTCGGGAGGCTGAAAACGGCCTCAGACAATTTACACTGGCGCTCGATATCATTCGCTCTCACGTAAAGGACTCGGAGCGGCCTTTCAAACTGCGTGCCGGTCCAATCATGCAGTTGCATCAAGCGGCCCTTGACGGCTTGCACCGGCTGGCTGGTACGTTTCGAAATACGCCCGTGAAGATTCACGGAAGCCTTCATCAGCCGCCTGAGCCTGCATTTGTTGCTGACGAAGTGCAAGCATTATGCGAATACATCAATGACAATTGGGAAAAGAGCGCAGTCCACCTTGCTGCTTATGTTCTTTGGAAGATGAATTGGATTCATCCGTTTGCAGATGGGAATGGCCGCACGGCCAGGGCAATATCCTACGTCGTTCTAAGCATCAAGCTCGACAGCTTGTTGCCCGGCACGCCAACGATCCCGGAGCAAATCGCCTCCAACAAAGACCCCTATTACAAGGCGCTTGAAGAGGCCGATAAAGCATGGACCATGCAGAAGGTCGATGTGTCTGCTCTTGAGGGACTTTTGGGCGACATGCTCGCCCAGCAACTTCTCAATGCTGCCAAAGAGGCGGCTGGCGAAAACGTCGGATCCTCTGGTGCTTCCACTCTCCACTAGCCCGCAGGGCGGATTAGCTGAAGGCGTAATCCGCCAATTCGATTTTATGTCTTTGCCGAGGATGGCGGGTTACGGCTGCGCCTAAGCCGCCCTACGGGCTACGTGTTCACCCCACCTTCAGCTTCCGCGCCTTCCTTAAATCCGCATTGATCCTGGTCTGCCAGCCGGTGCCGGTCTTGCGATAGGCGGCGAGCACGTCGGCGTCGAGGCGCAGCTTCACCGCCTGTTTCGGGTTTGGCAAAGGCGGCCGGCCGCGGCGGAGGATTTTATCGCCGCGGCGGATTTCGGCACGGTCGAAGAACTTGTTCGTCAGCGCCGGCGCGTCGTCGCGATCAACCCATGCGGCGACGCCAGATTTCCGCTTCCTTGGCATGGCAATGCCTCATCGAGATGATGTGGCGGGCTGCTTGCTCATCCGCCCCCGCGAATGCGGGGGAGGGGGACCACCCGAGGGTGGTGGAGGGGGCGTCTGACTCGAAGCTTCGTTGTCGTCGCCGAATGATCGTCGAGGCCCGCGCCCCTTCCACCGCGCAAACGCGCGGTCCCCCTTCCCCGCTAGCGCGGGGCAGGAGAGATCAGCTTACTTCAGCGACAACACCAGTCCGCTCAAATCCGCGCTGACGATCAGGCCGGTCTGCTCGCCGGCGAGCGTCAGGACGGCGCCGCTTTGGTTGGCGAGCACGATGCCCTGCGCGCCCCTGATGATGGCTGCGCCGGCGCCGCCCTGGCCGTAGGCGCCGTTGACGTCGGACGGGCGGTAGATATTGGCGACGGTGCCGTGGAAGCGCGTCTCCGAGGCGCCGAAGGTGAAGCCGTAGCTCAAGCCCCCGATCGACAGCGGATAGCGTTGGCCGTGAAACGTCAGCACGCCTTCGCCGGCCGAGCCGCCGACGATGAAGCCTGCCTTGAAGATGCGGATGCTGATGGTGGCGCTGTCGGCCTGCGCGACCGACACCGCGCCGACGAGCGCCGCGATGGCGAGGAGGCCTAATCTCAATCCCGACAACACTTGCATGGTTATGTTCTCCCTGAAATCAAAAGCGCCGCAGCGCATGAACGATTCGGCACTGTAGCTCGGTACGGTACCGCGCGGAATGGCCTCGTTCGCCTAGACCCTGATCCAATTCGATTGAATCGGATCAAGGTCTGGATTTTTCATTGCAGCAGGATCTTTTCCGAAAGCCGGGTTCCACCCCGGATCAAGTCCGGGGCAGGCTATTTCGGGATGTGCTCTGGAGCTCGCCGAGGATCGTCCGGGTCAGCTTGAAACGCATGCGTAGCCCGGATTGTGTGAAACAAATCCGGCGCAAGCCGCGCCGCTGTGATGAAATTATTCGCCGACAGGCAGCGGCGGGCGCGGGGCCTCTTCGTCGGGCACCGGCTTGTCGTTGCGCAGCATGCTGGGGATTTTCTTGATCGCGCCGAAGAACTCGGCGACGGCGTTCTGGTCACCCGTAAGGTTGCTCGCCTGCTTGGCTTGCACGTTCTCTTGGCCGTCCTGCGGCTTTAAGTCTTGCGGCGGCGCCGTGTCGCCGGCAATGGGCCGCGGTTGCACCTCGACCGTGGCGAGCGGCGGCGGCTGGAGCGGCGCCTGCTGTGCGGGCTGCAGCGGCGCAATCTGCTGAGTCACCGGCGGCGCAATGTCGGCGCTGCGCGGCGCGGCTGCGATGGTGCCTGTCGCGGCATCGGCGGACCGGGCCGGCGGCAGCGCGGCTGGATTCGAGTCTGCCTGATGAGTGTCCACCGGCCGAATATCGGCCGGATGCGCGTCGTGCGGCAGCGGCCGATTGGCGTCGGCCTTTGCGAGCGCGGCGCGAACCTTGGCCTCGACCGACTCCATATCGTGCGCGGACAGGTCGTGCTCGGAATTCTGCGGCGTGTCGCGTTGCGCGTCGTGCGGCGCATCGTGCACAACATCGCGCGGCTTGCCCGCGGCGGCATTGGCCTCCGCCGCTGCCTTGCGCGGCGGCTCGGCCGGCGCCGCATTCGCCGGCGGCCGGTCGGGTGGCGCCGCACGGACGTCGTGTTCGCCCGGGCGCCGATCGACGGCTTCGGCCGCAAGGGGCGCAGGCGCCGCGGGCGGGGTGACGCTCACCTGCACGGCGGCCGGGGCGCTCGTGCGCTCCACCACCGGCGGCAGCGTCGCCGAAGATAAAAATCCGCCGACATGCGCGATGAGGTAGCCGCTGACCGCCGTGGCGACGCCGGCGGCCGTGATTTCGAAGAACTTCAGCGCGAAGCGCGAAAAGAAGGAACCCGCCACAGAACATCCCCAGAAAATCAGATCACCGCAGCACCGATACAAACGGCCGCTATGGGGCGAAATTGAGATCGCTCGGCTCAACTATCCGGCAATAATGAAGAATGTCGCCATATCCTTGCCTATCCGTTTCGCCGTCGCGTAACCGCGCCCGAAACGTTCCGCCAGTTGGTCGCCCACGCGTGCTCAATATGTTCCGGTGCGGCGCGGTGTGATCATTTTGCTTCACTGCGGCGGCAATCGCCATCACCGTGCGGCATCGCCACGCGATTGCCGCGTAAACGCCTTGTTCCCGGGTCACCTGGCAGGCGTTTTCGGCACAACGAAGTGTTGGGCAAAACCAAGTCTTGGGCAA
>PLTE01000386.1 GCA_003164375.1 Hyphomicrobiales bacterium
TGAAACAGAAAACCGGCATCGAGGTGAAAGTGCTGGCTCAAGGCACGGGCCAGGCCCTTGATACGGCGCGGCGCGGTGATGCCGATGTCGTCTTTGTTCATGCCAAATCCGCCGAGGAAAAGTTTTTGGCCGAAGGCTTCGGCGTGAAGCGCTATCCCGTCATGTACAACGACTTCATCCTGATCGGCCCCAAAGGCGATCCCGCAGGGATCAAGGGCAAGGACATTATGACGGCGCTCCAAACGATCAAGGCCAAGGCCATGCCATTCATTTCGCGCGGCGACCGCTCCGGGACGAACGTTGCTGAGCTTGCGCTTTGGAAAGACGCGGGCATCGATGTCGCGAACGACAAAGGGCCTTGGTACAAAGAAATCGGTCAAGGTATGGGTGCCGCGCTCAACATGGCGTCGGCGTCCAACGCTTATGTGCTGTCGGATCGCGGCACCTGGATTGCTTTTCAGAACCGTGGCGATCTCGCCATCCTGGTCGAAGGCGATAAGCGTCTGTTCAACCAATACGGCGTCATGCTGGTCAATCCGACGAAATATCCGAGCGTTAAGAAAGACCTCGGTCAGCAGTTCATCGACTTCCTGATTTCGACGGAAGGACAGAAGATCATCGCCGGATACAAGATCAAGGACCAGCAGCTTTTCTATCCGAACGCCAACGACCCAAACGCCTGACGGGCCTAGCCTGCGCATCCGTTCTTGGCCCTTAGCGGACGCTCTAAGCGGACACAGTGGGTACCGGGCTTCCTTGAGGGCTGCCTATTGAGCATCCCAGCCGGCGAAGAAGAGTTGGTCCCCCTCCCTCCTTCAGCCGTGGTAAATTACGCTTAGATCGGTGATCAATTTTTTTACGTCGATATCCAAACGAACATGACTTTGTGGCTAAGGGAACATGTTGGCGCCGCGCCCGTACGGAGGTAGCATCGTGCATTGTCCGTCGTGCACGGTGCGCTCCGGTATGCTGATGCCGATCCGCCATGACGCGTTCGGCCCGAGACCAGAACCATGAAGCCGTCAGTCATCTACGAATTTGATCCGCGCAAGCTTCCGGAAGATCTCCTTGCAGCAATCGGGCTGGTTTCGACGTGTTCGGCGCAGACCGAAAGCGTGGTGGAGTCCGGGATTTCAGGGTGCCTCGAAATTGATTTTGAGTTCGGTGCGGCCGTCACGACCCACATGAATGCGCCGCAGCGCGACAATGTCCTGCGCGCCGTTGCTGAGATTAGGATTGATAACCTCGATGATCTCCACAAACTCGACCGATTGCTTGACGAGATCAATGTCGCCTTCGCTAAACGTAACGCCTATCTTCACCGCAGTTGGTGCCAGCATCCGACGAAACGGGAGGTCTATACGGTCAAAACATCGGCGCGCGGAAGGGTTGAAACTGACCTCGTAGCAATGGATCTAAATGAAATCCGAAGCGACGCTCAGTTTATCTATGAAGCTGGCATGAACCTGCAGACGTTTCTCATCGAGCGGAATCTTCTACCGAAGCGGCCGCCAGCGTTCCGAAACCGTTTTCACAAGAGTAAGGTGGAGCGGAAAAAACGTAGGACAGCGACGCAAGTGAATCCGGGCGGCAGCTAACGGCCGACAGAAGGCTACGGCCGCCTGCAATGTGCCACCAAAAACAAAAGGCTATTGAGCCACGCAAATGGCTGAGACAGACGGCGCCGCCGCTCCCTGAAGCGCGGCCATTTCTTGGCCAAGACCAGACCGCAGCACTTGGTCCATCTTTTCTTGCCTTACGCGCTGAGCGTCGTTGATCACCTGGAGCCGGGCAGTTTCACAGATTTTGGACGACGTGAACGCAACCCGATAATTGGTGGTGGGTTGATCCGTCGTGAACCAAGTCACCAGCAAAAGGAAAGCATCCGTGGAAGTTCCCGTTGAAATGTGATCCCAGCTTTCGCCACATGCCTGCAAAACCGGCTGCAGCGCCCCATAGAAATTTGTTGCTGGAATGACGCGCGTGTATCCGGCCGCCGTAATCCTAAACGATGTTTTGGCCTGTCCCATAACCCGTATTTGCTGAGTTGCATCGAAGAGGCCGAGGTTCGAGGGGTTCATCGCTTCGGCGCGCCACGGGGGGAGGTTCGGACCGTCATCAACCCCGAGCGCTACGTCAATGCTCTGACCCTTCTGCCAATTCGCGCGTGGCTCAGAAAAAATAACCGATAGGTACTTGTGGTCACACATCACCTCCAACGAGCCGCCATCTTGCCTAATACCAGCAATAACAAGGGGGGTATTATCAGCAGGCCACGCAGCCCACTCAGCGCCTGCAGCCGCTGAGGCGGTGAATAGAAACGGCAGCATTAAAGCAAGCCATTTCAAATTCTTCATGCGAAGCCTATAGCTTTATCGCAACCGAAATGCGTGAGCGTTTTGTAACTTAAAAGCGGTCGTCTTAAAAGCGTCAGCGAACGCTAATTGCGTCTGTGAAAAGGACGCACAAAGGGCCACTTCGGGACATCCTGGCGAAGAATAGGCGCCGGCTGCGCGCTACGCGTAAGCTCACGCAAGAGGCCCTGGCGCACGACTGCGGGATCAACCGCACTTACTTGAGCGGGGTTGAACGATCTGAACGCAATATTTCGATTGATAATGTCGCGCGGATTGCAAAGGGGCTAAAAGTCGATCCTTGGAAGTTGCTGAAGGATGACTGATGCCGTGCAAGCCGTCCCCGCCACCTGAGATCACGTCCAGCGGTTGCCAATTGGTTGCCAGCGCACACCGGGATTCGCAAGCGCAGGCAAATGTGATTTTTAAACCTCTGAGATAAAAAAGGTTATTGGCGCGCCCGGAGAGATTCGAANNACTCCCGACCCCCAGATTCGTAGTCTGGTGCTCTATCCAGCTGAGCTACGGGCGCGGCGCGCCGTAGCTATAGGCTTCGGCGCTTTAAGGCAAGGCGAGACCGCGACCGTTGCCGGGGTTAACCCTGCGCCCGCGCCCCGCGATGGGCGGCAAGCTCGACCGCGCGGTCGGGGATGGTGAAGCGCAGCGTCGCGCCGATGGTGCCCTCGACCAGGCGGATGTCGCCGCCGTGCGCCCGCACCAGTTCGGCGGCAATCGCCAGGCCAAGGCCGGAGCCGCCGGTGCGGGTCGAGCCCTGGAACGCCTCGAACAGGTGGGCGGTCGCTTGCGCGGGAAAGCCCGGTCCGGTGTCGGACACTTCGATGACGACGACTGAGCCCTCGCGGCGGCCGGTGATGCGGATCTGGTCGCGGCCGGGATCGCGCGCGGCCCGGCTTTCCAAGGCCTGTAACGCGTTGCGCGAAAGGTTCAACAGGATGCGGAACAGCTGGTCGTAGTCGGCGTCGACCGTGAGCCCGCGCTCGACCGCGCTGATCCAGCGCACCGGCCCGTCAGGCGCCAGGCCAAGCGTCTCGTGCACCTCCTCGACCAAAGGTTCGAGCAGGATGGGCTTGCGGTCCGGCGGCGGTTCCTGCACCCGGCCGTAGGACAATGTCGATTGGCAGAACGCGATGGCGCGCTCCAGCGCATGCATCAGCTTCGGCGCAAAGCGCTGCACGCCGGGATCGGGAATGCGCGCCAGCCGGTCGGAGAACAGCTGCGCCGAGGCCAACAGATTGCGCAGATCGTGGTTGATCTTCGACACCGCGAGCCCGAGCGCGGCGAGCCGGTTTTTCTGATGCAGCATCGAGGCGATCTCGATCTGCATGGTGGCGAGCTCGCGCTCGGCGGTGCCGATCTCATCGACCCGCCCGGACGGCGCGATGACGCGATCGGGGTTTTCCGGAGCGGCGCGGAACGCGACCATATTGGCGGTGACGCGGCGCATCGGCCGCACGAACATGTAATGCAAAGCCAGATAAACCAACGCCGCGGTGATGCCGGAGATGACGAGCGACAGGAAAAGAATATCCGTCGAATAACGCAGCATCGCCTTGCGCAGCGGCGTTTCGTCCATGATCAGTTCGATATATTCGCCGCCCATCGGCGCCGGGCCGACCACGCGCATCTCGCTGTTCTTGGTGGCGAGCATCATCGCAAACGCGTCGACGATGGCGTCGAGCGTAGTGAAATTGCGCATGTCGAAGGTATCGGCGACCGGCGGCGGCATGTCGTCGATCGCCAGCATGCGCCGGCGCGTGCCCATCTTCATGGCGACGGCGCGGGCGCCTATCGAATCGAGAATTTCTTTGGCGAGCGTATCCGACACCACGCCGTTCGGCGCGGCCTCGAGCACCAGCGCCGCGGTATAACCGGTCGCCAGGCGATCTTTTAGCCAGACGACGCGGAAATTGGCGACCGAAGGCACATAGATCAGCACTTCCGCGATCATCACGAACAGGATCGTGAGGACGAGGAGCTTGCCCGAAAGACCGAAGCGCGGCGTCCGGACCGGTTCCGGGCGCGCCGCGGATTGTTCGCTCATCAGCCGAGCCTCGCTGCTACCAATGTCCCGTTGCGATAGGCGCCAATTCTGCCGCAACGCCGGCACGCCACCAGTGACAACGCCTGCAGTCACAATGCCTTAGGGACACGCTGGTCAACCAAAACGACGCAGCAACCCTATGATGCGATGCACCAGCGGCGACGTCAAACCTCTGGTGAAATAGGTCATCGCGGCGTGTTTTCCCACCTCCGCATAGGTCGGATACGGCACGATGACGCCTGCCATGGCGCCGATATTGAGTTTTTGGTTGATGGCGAGCGTCCAGGCGGCGATGTTTTCGGCCGCCCCCGCACCGACGATGGTCGCGCCGAGAATATCTCCTCGGCGATCGGTGATGACCTTGATGTGACCATCGGTCGCCCCGGTTGCCTGGGCGCGGTCGTTGTCGCGATAGGCCGAGCGCAAGACGCGAATGATGCCGGAATGCGCGCGCGCCTCGTCCTCGACCAGACCGACCTGGGCCAGTTCGGGATCGGTGAAGGTCACCCGCGGCACGGCAAGCAGGTCGGCCCGCACCGCCGTGCGGAACAGCGCATGGCGGATGACGAGTCCAGCATGATGATTGGCCAATTGCGTCGATCGCGGTCCGTCGGTGACGTCGCCGATCGCATAGACCTGCTTGTTGCTGGTGCGCAGCCGCCGGTCGACCACGATGCCGTTCGGCTGGTAGCGGATGCCGGCTGCGTCGAGGTCGAGATTTTCCAGGTTCGGCCGGCGCCCAGCGGCGACCAACAGATGGGTGCCTTCGATGGTTTCCTTGCGGTGTTGTTCTCCCGCCGTGGTGACGATATCGACTTGCACCCGCGCCAGCGCGCGCCGCACTTGCGCCACCTCGACACCGCTGCGCACAACGATGCCGTCGCGGGCGAGCGCATCGAGCACGATGCCGGCGCATTCCGCATCCTCATCGGCAAGCGGCATCGCCGCTTCGAGCACGGTGACCTCGGCGCCGAGCCGGCGGAATGCCTGCGCCAGTTCGAGGCCGACCGAGCCGGCGCCGATGACAATGAGATGGCGCGGACAATCGGCGAGATCGAACACCGTTTCATTGGTCAAATGCGGCGTATCGGCAAGCCCCGGGATTGCCGGCACGACGGGCGAAGAGCCGGTGGCGATGATGAAGCGCCGGGATTTGACGTCGAAACCATTCACCTTAACCGTCGTCCGATCGGTGAAGCGCCCTGCCCCGTCAAGGACGCGTACGCCGAGGCCAGTGAAGCGTTCGCGCGAGTCCTGCGGCGCGACCGCGGCGATGACGTCACGCACATGGTCGCGCGCCGCGGCATAGGCGCTGAAATTGGCGCCGGGGCGCGCGCCATTTCTCCAGCCGCTATTGCGCCACCCACCATTCCGCAAGATTTGGGCGCGCTCGGCCGCCGCGAGCAGCGCCTTGGAGGGTAGCGCGCCGCTATTGAGGCTCTCGCCGCCCATTTTGGCCTTTTCGATCAGCACCACATTGACGCCGAAAGCGGCCGCCGCGGACGCCGCCGCAAGCCCGCCGGGGCCGGCGCCGATCACGCAGATGTCCGGCTTGATCTGTTGTCGGGTATCTTCGGTCATTTAAGGTTTCGGTGGTCTCCGGGCTGTCACAGCTATTCTATAGTCCTCCGATCAAGGCAATGCGCAGGCCGATTCGGGCGGAAAATCGCGGCCCGACCCAATCACCGCCCGACCGAATCACTTCCCGACCCATGGCAAAGCGCTGACAATGGCTGAGAAGTCACGTTGACGAGCCGGGAGCCCTCCCCTATAAGCCGCGCCTATCGCGCCGCTACGACCTGCGGGCGGATACCAAGCCTGCCACAGTTGGGCGCGCAGCGGAGATTTCCCCGTGAAACGGACCTATCAGCCGAGCAAATTGGTGCGCAAACGCCGTCATGGCTTTCGCGCCCGCATGGCCACCAAGGGCGGCCGCAAGGTGCTTTCGGCGCGCCGCGGCCAGGGCCGCAAAAAGCTCAGCGCCTGAGCGTGCGCGCACGGCCGGGCGCAGCTGTCGCTGTTCCGTAAAGTCGAACCCTAAAGTCGGCGCAAAAACCGACCCCAAAGTCTGCACCATGGAGCGCTTGAAACGCCGGACGGACTTTCGGGCTGCCGCCCAGTCGGCCGCCAATGGCATGCGGGCGCCGGGCAAGGCGTTCGTCTTGCAGGCGCGCTTGCGCGAGGATCGGGGCGCGGTCCGGGTCGGTTTTACGGTGTCGCGCCAGGTCGGCAATGCGGTCGAACGCAACCGCGTGCGGCGCCGGTTGCGGGAAATCGTGCGGCTTGGCGGGGGCGCCACACTTTACTCCGGCCACGACTACGTGCTGATCGGCAGGCGACCGGGGCTGACGCTGCCGTTTAGCGACATGGTGCGGGATTTCGCAGCCGCCGTCCGCCGCGTTCACGCCACCGCGCCGGCAACGGGGGCCACAGCCGACCCCGCTGCAGGTCAGGGAACCGAAGGCAAACGAACTGGTGCTGGCAACGGCCGGTCCCTACATAGAGCGGGCTCGTCCAATGGGCCGGGTCGGCGCCGCGGGCAGCGCCCAAAGCCGCAGAACCGAACTCCGTCATGAGCCGCCGCGAGCGCGCTGAACAAGAGCCAGCATTGCAAGAACCAACCTTGCAAGAATTTTGGATGAGCACGGCATGAAAGACCACAAGAACACCATCATGGCCATCGTGCTGTCGCTGCTCGTGGTGGTCGGCTGGCAATATTTCATCGGCTACCCGCAGATGCAGCGCCAGCAAGAAGCGGCGAAGCTCAAGCAGCAGGAACAGAGCCAAATCCAGCCTGGATCAACTCAGCCCGGCTCAACCCAGTCCGGCGCGCCGCAGCCGAGCGCGACCCAGCCCGGCGCGCCGCAGCCCGGAACCCCGGAAGTCCCGGGCGTGCCGAATGCCGGCACAGCTTCCGCGCAGGCGCTGGCCGCGACCCGCGAGGTGATCGTCGGCTCGACGCCGCGCGTGCCCATCAATACGCCGCGGCTCGGCGGCTCGATCGACCTCAAAGGCGGCCGGATCGACGATCTGACGCTGACGCAATACCGCGAAACCATCGATGCCGATTCGCCGCCGATCGTGCTGTTCTCGCCGACCGGGGCGCCCGACGCCTATTACGCGGAATTCGGCTGGGTGCCGGCCGCCGGCACCACGGCCGCAATGCCGGGACCCGATACGCTGTGGCAGCAGCAAGGCTCGGGCACGCTCGGCATCGATCATCCGGTGACGCTGACTTACGACAACGGCGCGGGGCTGGTGTTCACCCGCACCATCGCGGTCGACGACCATTATCTCTTCACCATCAAAGACGACGTCGCGAACAAGGGCGCGGCCGCGGTGACGCTGTTCCCCTATGCGCTGATTTCGCGCCACGGCACGCCGATCGTGCAGGGCTATTACATTTTGCATGAAGGCCTGATCGGCGTCATGGGCGACCAGGGCGAGCAGACCGAAACCTACAAGAAAATGGAAGACAAGAAGTCCGAGAGCTGGGACGCCACCAACGCCTGGCTCGGCTTCACCGACAAATACTTCGCCGCGGCGCTCCTGCCCAACACCGACACCAAGGTGCGCGCGCGCTTCTCCGCCGGCGAGGCCTCGGGCCAGCCGACCTATCAGACCGATTATCTGTTGCAGCCGCAGACCATTGCGCCGGGCGCGACCGGCTCAGCCGATGCGCGGCTGTTTGCCGGTGCCAAGGAAGTCTCCGTCGTCGGCATCAATTTCTTGGGCAACATCGACGGCGGCTATAACGCGGCGCTGGGGCTGAACCATTTCGACCTGTTGATCGACTGGGGCTGGTTCTACTTCCTCACCAAGCCGATGTTTCTTGCCATCGACTACTTCTTCCATCTGGTCGGCAATTTCGGCATCGGCATCCTGATCGTCACCGTGCTGGTGAAGATTCTGTTCTTCCCGCTCGCCAACAAATCCTACGCCTCGATGGCCAAGATGAAGGCGGTGCAGCCGCAGATGGCGATGATCAAGGAGAAGTACGGCACCGACAAGATGAAGCAGCAGCAGGCGATGATGGAGCTGTACAAGAAAGAGCAGATCAATCCGATCGCCGGCTGCCTGCCGATCGCGATCCAGATTCCGGTGTTCTTCTCGCTCTATAAAGTGCTGTTCATCACCATCGAAATGCGCCACGCGCCGTTCTACGGCTGGATCCACGACCTCTCGGCGCCCGACCCGACCAACATCTTCACGCTGGGCGGCCTGATCCCGTTCGATCCGACCATACTGCCGCTCATTGGCGGCTTTCTGCACTTGGGCTTCTGGCCGGCGATCATGGGCGTGACCATGTGGGTGCAGATGAAGCTCAATCCGGCGCCGCCGGACCCGACCCAACAGATGGTGTTCCAGTTCATGCCGATCATCTTCACCTTCATGCTGGC
>PLTE01000274.1 GCA_003164375.1 Hyphomicrobiales bacterium
TCACCTCTTGGATCTTGTACTGGCGGCGGTAGCGCGGCGCGCGGTCGGGCACCTCTTCGAGCGCATCGGCGCCGCCGACCGACTCGACGATTTCTTCCTCTTCGCCGTTCTCGTCATGCTCGCGGGGTTCGCCGCCCGATGTGGCCTCGCCGTTCTCGNNCCGGCGCCGCGCTTGCGGCTTCGCCAGCGTCGGTGGGCTCGGTCTCGTCATGATCGGCGTCGTGGTCGCCTGACGCCGCTGCGGCGGCGTCTTCGTGCGACGCATCCGCTTCGGCTTCCTCGCTAGCGGTCTCCGCCGGCGTGGCTTGCTCCGATGCGGCCTCCGCTGACGTGGCTTGCGTCAGTTCGGCGGTGGGTTCGGCCGACTCAGGTTGGGGCGGCGCCGTCTCGGCGCCGTAGGCGCCGGCTTCGTTGAGCGTTTCAACCTCGGCAGAGTCATCAACCGTTTCGTCGTGCTCATCGGGTGCCGCGGTCAAATCTTCGCCGCCGGCTGTATCGCCACCGGGAGCTTCGGTGTGGTCGCTGCGCACCACCTCATCGCGGCGGCGATGGGTCGCGGAATCGTGCCGCGCGGACGAGTGGCGGTGCCGCCGCGAGCGGCGATCGACCTCGTCATCGGCGGCGCGCTGCGCGCGCTCCTCCTCGTCGATCAAGGCCTGCCGGTCGGCGACCGGGATCTGGTAATAATCGGGGTGGATTTCGCTGAAGGCGAGAAACCCGTGGCGGTTGCCGCCGTAATCGACGAAGGCGGCCTGTAGCGACGGCTCGACGCGCGTCACTTTCGCCAGATAGATGTTGCCTCTTAACTGCTTGCGTTGCGCGGATTCAAAGTCGAATTCTTCGACGCGGTTGCCGCGCAGCACGACCACCCGGGTCTCCTCGGGATGGGTCGCGTCGATGAGCATTTTGTTGGCCATTGCTAAATCTCACGGGGGCCGGCGTGTCCGCTTGCTCAGCGCCATAGCGGCGAGGCAGGAGCGGACGGGCCCGATTGTCGGTGAATGGGACGGATCGGAAACGGCGAGGGCAGCAAGCCGCAAAGGTCCCGGCGGGCGCCGCATGAACGCCGCCGTTCCAATGTGTGGGGACCTTAACTTGCACCTCGAACATGAACTCCAAACCGCGATGAGGCGGCAGCGCGGGACGCGGCCGCAATTTCGCTCGATCGCTGACGGCCTGGCGCGACACTGTTCCAGCAGAGCTGTTGCGCTGCTGGCACGCACGTCGCGCACGAGGCTCCGGCTGTCCTGCTCCTTAATGGGCATCGGCGTCGCTCACGTCCTCGGCGCCAAGTTCTTGCAACGAAAATGGCCGTTGCAGGCGAACATATGGCGCCGGAGCGGTTCGAAACCCGCGTCCGCCTCGCTCCCGTCATGTTTCTCGGGGAGCCAGGGCCTTGGTGAACCAAGTGTCGGGGGAACCAACCCCCGGCGGACGTTTGCCGGATGCCCTAACGCGACACAACCGGAACCTTTCACCGTTAGCAGTCTCTTCTTAAGGCCGCGGGCGGGGAATTTGCAAGTCACCTGTGAGATTTGGCGGAATTGCCTTGAATTTCGGGAGGCCGCCAAGCCGCTTCCGCCGAGCCTTAAGTTTGGGTTAACCACGCGTGCCTAATGGAGTTAGGGGGCAGGATGGGGTGGGAACCGATGGCCGTCCGAGCCGTGTGCTGGGCTCTCTTCGGCGTGCTCTGTACCGCGGCGCCGGCAGCGGCTGCCGACCGCCCAGCGGGGGTTTTGGCACCCGACTCATTTCCGATCGCGACCGATGCCCGGCTTGGCGGCGACGAGACCCAGACGCGGTTCGTCATGGACTTAAACCGCAAGATCGATCTGCACGCCTTCACCCTGGCCGATCCTTATCGCGTCGTCCTCGACCTGCCCCAAGTGGTCTTTCAACTGCCGCCGAAAAGCGGTGAAGGCGGCCGCGGGTTGATCAAGGCGTTTCGCTTTGGTCTGGTGATGCCGGGCGGCTCGCGCGTCGTGTTCGATCTGGCAAAGCCGGTGCGCATCGATAAGGCCTTTGTCATCGATGCGGCCGATGATGCGCCGGCGCGGCTGGTGCTCGATCTCGTCGCCACCGATCGCGACAGCTTTTTGCGCAAAATCGCAGCCGACGAGAAGGCTGCCCGTGCCGAGGCGCCGCCGGCGACCGCCGCGCCGAACGATACCACCGATCCGCGCCCCCTGGTCGTGCTCGATCCCGGCCACGGCGGCATCGATACCGGTACCAAAGCCTCAAGCGGCGACTTGGAAAAGGACATCGTTCTCGACTTCGCCAAGCGCCTGGGCGAGCGGGTCGAGAAGATGGGCAAATATCGGGTGCTGCTGACGCGAACCGACGACACTTTCGTGCCGCTGGGCGACCGCGTGCGGATTGCGCGTAATGCCGGTGCCGCCTTATTCGTGTCGATCCACGCCGACTCATTGCCGCGCGGCGAAGGCGATGCGCAGGGGGCAACCGTCTACACCTTGTCCGATACCGCGACCGATTCTGCGGCGGCGCGGCTTGCCGAGCAAGAGAACCGGGCCGACGTTATCGCCGGCGTCGACCTCAAGGCCGAGCCGGACGACGTGGCCGGTATCCTGATCGATCTTGCGCAACGCGAAACCAAGACGTTTTCGCTGCAGTTTGCGCATAAACTGATCGGCGACATGAAGGAAGTGGCTCGTCTGCACAAGGAACCGATCAAGTCGGCGGGCTTCCGGGTGCTGCGTGCTCCCGACGTTCCGTCGGTGCTGGTCGAACTCGGCTATGTGTCGAATAAGCAGGACCTGCAATCGCTGCTTTCGGACAGTTGGCGCGACCACACGGCGGATTCGATCGCGCAAGCCATCGACGGCTTTTTCTCCGGCCACCCGATCGGTGCCCGGACCGCCAATTAGAGCGCCGCCCGGTGTGCCCAAATGGCCTCAGTTTGAACAAAAAACCGCGCGACGACACACGATGACGAGAGGGGTTACTGGCGGGTTGCGGCCATTGCTGCCACACTGGCGTGCCATGTGGCGCGTCATGAGTCGCCACTTAAATCGTAGCAAGAATCCAACTCCCCGATACGCTGGCCGAGGCTTGGCAGGACAGTCTCAATGAAATTGCTGTTGCGCTTCCTGGGCTTTCTGTTCGCGGCGGGGACCATCCTGTTCATTGTCGGGATCGCCGGAACGGCTGGCCTATTATGGCATTTTTCCAAGGACTTACCGGAGTATTCTCAGCTTCAAGATTATGAGCCGCCGGTGATGACTCGGGTGCACGCCGCCGACGGCTCGCTGTTGGCGGAATATGCCAAAGAGCGCCGGCTCTATCTGCCGATCC
>PLTE01000218.1 GCA_003164375.1 Hyphomicrobiales bacterium
CCAGGTCGTCACCCGCACCATGCTCTTGGAGAACGTCTGGGATTATCATTTCGATCCGCAGACCAATGTGATCGACGTGCACATTTCGCGTTTGCGATCTAAAATCGATAAAGGCTTCGCGCAGCCGCTTTTACATACCGTGCGCGGTGCGGGTTACATGATCCGCGATGGCGCCCGGTAACTCCGTGCCGCGTCGCGACCGACCTGTATCGTTCCCAATCGGTGCGGCAGCAGCGTGGTCGGAGACCGAACCGGGGGGCGCCATGTCTGATGTGAACATGACCGATGCGGGCATTACGGGTTCAAACGCGGCTCCGTTCATTGCGGCGCGTGATATGCTGCTGCGCCAACGCGAGGACTACGCCGCGGCCTATCGCGATTTCCAGTGGCCGAAGCTCGATCGTTTTAACTGGGCGCTCGATTATTTCGACGTCATGGCGCGCGGTAATACGCAGCCAGCGCTCTGGCTCGTCGACGAGGTCGCGGGCGAGAGCAAGCTCACTTTCGCGCAGTTGAGTGAGCGCTCGAACCGCATCGCCAATGCGCTCCGCAGTCTCGGGGTACGCCGCGGCGATCGTGTCCTGGTCATGCTCGGCAATGTCGTGCCGCTGTGGGAGTGCATGTTAGCGGCGATGAAGCTCGGCGCGGTCATCGTGCCGGCCACGACGCTGTTGACCCGCAACGATCTTGCCGATCGCTTTGCGCGCGGCCGCGTCCGCCATGTCATCGCCAGCGCCGACGCCGCGGCGAAATTCACAGACTTGCCCGGAGACTATACGCGGATCGTGGTCGGCGATGACCTTCGCACCGACCCGCCGGGCTGGATTTCGTACGAAAAGGGGTATCATGCGTCGGCGCAATTCACTGCCGATGGTGAAACGCGCGCCAACGATCCGCTGTTGCTTTATTTCACCTCCGGCACCACGGCGACGCCGAAGCTCGTCTTGCACAGTCACCAAAGCTATCCGGTTGGCCATCTTTCGACGATGTATTGGCTCGGTTTGCGGCCCGGCGACGTGCATCTCAATATTTCTTCGCCGGGATGGGCCAAGCACGCCTGGAGCTGTTTTTTTTCGCCATGGAATGCGGGGGCATGCGTTTTTATCGTCAATCAGCGCCGCTTCAATTCGCGCGGCCTGCTCGACACCATCGTGCGCTGCGGCGTCACTACCTTTTGCGCGCCGCCCACGGTTTGGCGCATGCTGATCCAGGAGGACCTGGCCGCCTGGAGGGTTTCCATCAAGGAACTCATCGGCGCGGGCGAGCCGCTCAACCCGGAAGTCATCGAGCAGGTCAAAGCGGCTTGGGGCGTCACCATCCGCGACGGCTATGGCCAGACCGAGACGACGGCGCTGGTCGGCAATACGCCGGGCCAAAAGGTCAAACCAGGCTCGATGGGCCGGCCGCTACCGGGCTACCGCACGGCGCTGCTCGACCCCAACGGCGTGGCGCAACAGGAGGGCGAGATCTGCCTCATTCTGGAGCCGCGCCCGACTGGACTGATGCAAGGCTATCAGGGCCAAGAGAATGAAAGCGATGGCGGCGTGTCCTCCCGCGGCGATGGTATCTATCACACCGGCGATGTGGCTTGCGTGGACGACGACGGTTATCTGACCTATGTCGGCCGGGCCGACGATGTGTTCAAATCGTCGGACTACCGTATCTCGCCGTTCGAACTCGAGAGCGTATTGATCGAGCATCCGGCAGTTGCCGAGGCGGCCGTGGTGCCGTCGCCCGATCCGCTGCGGCTTGCGGTGCCGAAAGCGTATCTCGCGCTCGCAGCCGGACACGCAGCGGACCGCGCTACGGCGCTGTCGATCTTCCGTCATTGCCGCACGGCGCTGGCGCCCTTCAAGCGGGTGCGGCGCCTCGAATTTGCCGAACTGCCGAAGACGATATCCGGGAAGATCCGGCGCGTCGAATTGCGCCGGGCGGAGGCCACGAACCGGCATAGCGATCAACGCGGGGCGCTCGAGTTCTGGGAAGACGATTTTTCCGAGAGCGAAATGGGACTTAACGCCGAGAACGTTTCGTGACGGCGCTTGGTAAATTGATCCGCACCACGGCGTTCAAGCTGACGCTGGTTTATCTCGCGATCTTCGTGTTGTTCGCGGCGTCGCTGCTTGGCTATTTCGCGCTCAATACGCGGCGCCTCATCACCGAACAGATCACTACGACCGTCACCGGCGAAATCAACGGGCTGTCCCAGCAATATACCCAAGGCGGCATTCGGCGGTTGGTGATCGTCGTCGATTTGCGCTCGCGACGGCCGGGATCGAGCCTTTATCTGGTGACGACGCCGACTGGGGAGGGACTTGCCGGCAATGTCGGCTCGCTGGAGCCCGGCGTGCTCGATCATCCCGGCTGGCTCGAGACTAATTACCGAAGGCTCGATGCACCGGAAGGCAACGATCATCGCGCCTTGGTCGAGGTTGTGGAATTGCCGGGCGGCTTCCGCCTTCTCGTCGGACGCGACCTTGAGGAGCGCGAGCGGTTGTTCGGCATCATCGCCAATGCCGGGCAATGGTCGCTCGCGCTTGTCATCGTGCTCGGCCTGCTCGGCGGATTTTTCGTCAGCCAGCGCGTGCTGCGCCGCATCGACGCCATGACCGATACGGCACAGACCATCATGCGCGGCGATCTCGCCGGTCGTCTGCCGGTCGCCGGCACCGGTGACGAGCTCGACCGGCTCGCGCTTCATCTCAATGCCATGCTTGAGCGGATCGAGGCGCTGATGCGGGGCCTAAAGGAAGTCTCCGACAACATCGCCCACGACCTCAAAACGCCGCTGACACGGTTGCGCAATCGCTGCGAACAGGCGCTGCGCCAACCGACCGGCGACGCCGGTTATCGCGCGGCACTGGAAACGACCATCGCCGAATCCGACGATCTTATTCGCACATTCGACGCGCTGTTGATGATCGCGCGCGCGGAGTCCGGGCAGGCGCGGGACAATATGATGGAATTCGACGCGGCCGAAATCGCGCGCGACATTGGCGAGCTCTATGAACCGCTGGCCGAGGAGAAGGGAATCGCGCTGACGATCGACGCCACGACTGCGGCGCTGGTTCGGGGAAATCGCGAACTGGTGAGCCAGGCGCTGGCGAATCTGGTCGACAACGCCATCAAATACGGCGGCCCGAACGGCAAAGCGAACGGGGCGCCAACCGAAATCGTGGTGAAGGCCGGCGACGACGGCGAGCGTGTCGCGCTCAGCGTCGCCGATCGAGGATCGGGCATCGCTGAAGCCGATCGCGGCCGCGTTGTCGAACGCTTCGTGCGTCTCGAACAAAGCCGGTCAGAGCCGGGCTCGGGCTTGGGTTTAAGCCTCGCTGCCGCCGTTGCCCGGCTGCATGGCGGCGAATTGACGCTCGAGGACAACCATCCTGGCTTGCGCTCAACCATCGCGCTGCCACGCGCGGGGCCTGTGGGGCAGGGATGACGCGGCCTGCGGTCAAGAAACGGCCGAAGCAGGATAGCGATGAAGCGGCATTAGTCCGACGGCTTGGCGGCGCGCTGCCCGTGGCTTCGGAGCGCTCCTCGGCGAAGCTTTCAGCGTGGCTTGCGAGTATAAAGGCGAAAAGCGTCAGCAAGACGCTCAAAGGTCTCATTCGCGTCCACCCAGCGCTGGCCCGGCTTGTGGGCGGCCTCGCCGATGCGGCACCCTATCTTTGGGACCTCGTTCAAGCCGACATTGCGCGTTTCGGTCGCCTGGTTGAGAGCGAGCCGGACCGCGCGCTCGTTGCACTCTTGGCGTCGGCACAGAGTACGGTAGCGTCGGCAAGATCGGCGGTGGAAGTCATGCGCATTCTTCGCCGCATGAAAGCGCGCGCGGCGCTGTTGATCGCGCTCGCCGATATCGGCGGCGTGTGGCCGGTCGCGCGCGTGACCGAGGCACTGACCGACGTCGCGGAGACCGCGCTCAACGCCGCCGTGAATTATCTCCTCCGCGACGCCATCAAGCGCCGACGTATTGCGGCGCCCGACACTAACAATCCCGCGGCGGGCTCCGGTTATATCGTCCTCGCGCTCGGCAAGATGGGCGGCCACGAGCTGAACTTCTCGAGCGACATCGATCTCATGGTGTTCTTTGACGTTGCGGCGGCGAAGCTCGCACGTGACGTCGAGCCGATGGCGTTTTATGTCGGGCTGACGCGCGAACTCGTCAAGCTCCTTCAGGAGCGCACGTCGGACGGCTACGTGTTTCGCGTCGATTTGCGACTGCGTCCTGATCCGTCTTCGACCCAGATCGCGATCTCGACCGACGCGGCGCTCGACTACTATGAAAGTCGCGGGCAAAACTGGGAGCGCGCGGCATTGATCAAGGCACGGCCTTGCGCCGGCGATCTTGGCGCGGGCGAACGACTCTTACGCGCGTTGTCGCCCTTTATTTGGCGCAAATATCTCGATTACGCGACTATCGGCGACGTCCACGAGATGAAGCGGCAGATCCACGCCTATCGCGGTCATGGCGAAATCGCGGTCGCGGGCCACAATATCAAGCTCGGTCGCGGCGGTATCCGCGAGATCGAATTTTTCGCGCAGACCCAGCAGCTGATCGCCGGTGGCCGGCACGCCGAATTGCGCGGTCGCGATACGGTCTTGACGCTCGCTGTGCTCGCTGTCGGCGGTTGGATCGACGCCGCGGCGCGCGACGAACTCACGGCAGCTTACAATTTTCTGCGCCGCGTCGAACACCGGCTGCAAATGGTGGCCGACGAGCAAATTCACACGGTGCCGGCCGACGCCGCGGCGCTCGATGTTTTCGCCCGTTTTCTCGGTTTTAAGGACCGTGACCAATTTGCCGGTCAGCTGGTTGGCCATCTGCGCAACGTCGAGCGGCATTATGTGCGGCTGTTCGAGCGCGCGCCCGAATATCTGGCCCAGCAGCAGAACCTGTCCTTCGCGGCCGCCGAGCACGATACCGAAACGCTCGACCGGCTGGCGCTGATGGGCTTTCGCCAGCCGACGGAGGTCGCAGCCTCGGTGCGTCGGTGGCGCGCCGGCTCCTACCGCGCGCTGCGCGGCGAACAAGCGCGAGCCAATCTGATCGAGCTCGTACCGTCGATCATCGATCAATTCGCGCGCGCGGAGAATCCAGACGCCGCCTTCGCGGTATTCGATCGCTTTCTCGGCGGTCTGCGCGCGGGGGGACGTTTTTTTTCCTTGCTGAAGCAAAATCCGGAATTGATTCGTTTCGTCGTTCTTATCCTTGGCACGGCACCGCGGCTGGCCGATATCTTGGCGCAAAACCCGCATTTCATCGATCCGCTGGTCGACCCGAGCTTCTTCGGCGCGTTTCCGGACGCCAGACGTCTTGAGGCGGAGCTTGCACGCGCGCTCGAAGACGCCCGCGGTTACGAAGCTGTGCTCGACGCCATCCGTCTGTTCGGCCAGGAGCGGATGTTCCTGATCGGCGCGCGGATTCTCTCCGGTTCGGTGCCCGCCGAACAGGCCGGCGAGATATACGCCCGGCTTGCCGATGTGTTGTTGCGCGCGGTGCAGGCGATGGTCGAAGCTGATTTTGCCTTAAGCCACGGTCGGATCCGCGGCGGCACGAGCGCGATTCTGGCACTCGGCCGGCTTGGGGCGCGCGAGATGACCGCGAATTCCGATCTCGATCTCATCGTAATCTATGACTTCGACCATGACCACCCGACCTCTGACGGTCAGCGGCCGCTTTATGGCGCGCAATATTTCGCGCGTTTCACCCAGCGCTTGATCAGCGCGCTCACAGTGCCGACCAATTACGGTGTACTCTACCCCGTCGACATGCGGTTGCGGCCGTCGGGACGGTCCGGTCCGCTGGCGACGCAAATCAACGGCTTCATCAACTACCAGGAGCGCGAAGCCTGGACCTGGGAGCATATGGCGCTCACTCGCGCGCGTGTGGTTTCAGGATCTACCGATTTCTCTGCAAAAATCGAGGCGGCGATCCGCGCCGTGATCTGCCATAAAAGAAGTCCGCGTTCCGTCGCCGATGATATCGTCGAGATGCGTGCGGCCATCGCCAAGGAAAAGGGCGATGCCAATATGTGGGACTTAAAATACGCCGCCGGTGCGCTCGTCGACATCGAGTTTATCGCGCAATATCTGCAGCTGATCCACGCTGCAACGCTCCCCGAGCTGCGCGATACTTCGACGGCGCGGATGCTGCAGAAAGCCGCGCGGCTTGGCGTGCTCAAGCCGGAGGATGCCGAAGTGCTGAGGTCCGCGGTGCGGCTATTCCACGATCTGACGCAAATCCTGCGGCTTTGCCTGCCCGCAGCATTCGATCCGAAAACTGCAAGCTCAGGTGTCCTCGCGCTATTGGCGCGGGCCGCCGATTTGCCGGATTTTACAGCCCTTGCGGCCCATGTCGAGGAAACCCAGCGCCAAGTGCGCATATGTTTCGTGCGGATATTAGGGAAGAGACCTTAGCGTCGGCGTAGACTGCGCCGGAGGTGACCGTTGAAGCTTACGCCGCGGCGTTCGATTTTTCCGCGTGGGCCGGCTGGCTCGCCTCCTGCGGTAAGCGCACCACGACCATGGTACCTTTGCCGAGCTTTGAGCGGATGCGCATGGCGCCGCCGTGCATTTCGACAAGGGATTTGGCGATGGCAAGGCCGAGACCGGAGCCCTGGTGTTTCTTGGTCAATTGGCTTTCGACCTGCTCGAACGGCCGGCCGAGCTTGCGCAGCGCGTCGTTGGGGATGCCGATGCCATTATCTTCGATGGCGATAGTGACCACGCCGCGGCGCAGCCGGCCGGACACCGTCACGGCGCCGCCATCGGGAGTGAACTTCACGGCGTTGGAGAGGAGATTGAGCGCGATCTGTTTGATGGCGCGGCGATCGGCGTGGACCATGATTTCCGGTTCGACATGGGCGGCGACCGCGAGATGTTTTTCCTCCGCTCTCGTCGAGACGACGCGCAGACAATCGGCCAGGATTGGCTCCAGTTCGACGGCTTCGGGGCTGAGCCTGATACCGCCAGCCTCGATCTTCGACATATCGAGGATGTCGTTGATGACGTCGAGCAGGTATTCGCCACTTTCGCGGATGTCGCGAGAATATTCGATATATTTTTCGGCGCCGAGCGGTCCGAACATCGCGGCTTCCATGATCTCGGAAAAGCCGATAATGGCGTTGAGGGGCGTACGCAACTCGTGGCTCATGTTGGCCAGAAATTTCGACTTGGCCGCATTGGCCTCCTCGGCGCGAGTTTTCTCCTCGGCATATTTCTCTGCCAGATCGGCAAGCTCCGCAGTCTGTAGCTCCAGCGCGTGCTGCGACTCGCGCAGATCCACGATGGTGGCGATCTGGCGCTTCTCGCCTTCGACCAGCTTTTCTTCGTGCTGCTTGATTTTGGTGATATTGGTTCCAACCGAGACGTAACCGCCGTCTTTGGTGCGGCGTTCGCTGATGTGCATCCATCGACCGTCGTCGAGCTGCGCCTCGAAGGTGCGCGCGCCGCGCGGCTCGACGCCGTTATTGCTGACGGCGGTGCGGATGATCGGCTTGCGACCGGCGGCAACGATCGCTTCATAGGAGGCGCCTGCGGTGACCGCTTCGTCGGGTAGGTGGTGCAGTTCCTGGAAGTTCGAATTGCAGAGCACCAGGCGATTGTCGGCGTCCCACAGCACGAACGCTTCCGGGATGGTCTCGATAGCGTCGCGCAACCGCAAATCGGCGGCCATGGTCCGCTCGACCAGCGTCTTCTGCTCGGTAATGTCGACTGCGATGCCGATCAGATGCAGCCCGGTCTCGCCCTCCTGGCGCGCCAGCTCGCAGCGCGCCCGTAGCCACAGCCATTTGCCATCGGCATGGCGCATGCGAAAGGCGCGATCGATCGATTGGACCTTGGCGTCGGCAAGCTGGGTCGCCAATTCGTAGAGGTCGATATCCTCCTTGTGAACGAGTGCGTCGACTTCGCCGAAGGTTAGGAGTTCGTCCTTTTGCGGCAGGCCCAGCAGATCGAACATAGAGTGCGACCAGAACACCCGGCCGCGTGCCAGATCCCAATCCCACAGCCCGCAGCGGCCGCGGTTGAGCGCGGTGTCGATACGGCTGCGCACGGTGTCGTGGATGAGGTCAGCTTCGCGCGCCCGAGTCGCTTGCCAATGGAAAGCGAAGCCCAGGATCAGCACTACGAATCCGGTCGTTGCCGATAACGTAACGGTCAGCGCTGTGGCCGAGCGCCAATTGGCGAGTGCGTCATTGCGGCCCTGGACCACGGCCAGAAGCCCGATAGGATTGTGCAGTGCCCGCACCGAGGCGAACGCGGCCTCGCCGTCCGGTAGCGTAATCTCCATGGTACCGGCGGCGGCGGCGAAGGTGGTGAGCGGCTGCGACGGTCCGAGCACGTCGAGTATAGGCCGTCCTAACAGCTGCGGCTCACTCGGCACGCTGGCAGTGATTTTGCCGTCGCCATCGGCGATCAATATGCGTCGGCCGGCCCCCTTGGCCCAGCCTGGCAACGATTCTTCCAGCGCGTCGGAGGCGCGCGCGACATGCGTCCGTCCGTCACGGATCGGACGATCGAGTTCGGTGGACAGGTGATCGGCAAGCGCCTCGATGGTCGCCGTGGCGTCGAGGATGACTTGGCGGCGGTGTTCGAGCACTTGCACCGCGGCGCCGATGCAGATCGTCAGCATGAAGGCGATGATGAGAACAGGTACGGCGCGGCGCAATAGTGGCTCGGCCGTCAATAGGCGGTGGTACGCGGGCTTGGCGATCGACTGCGCCAGGCCCTTGATGGAATCTGAACGTAAAGACGCACTCGCCGCCTCGGCGCGCGCCATCGCATACCTCCGGTTGGAAAATCCCCTGCACCCGCGACCGGAACGATGTGCTGCACCAGTTCCGAATCAACCTGATAAGAATCGATGCGCGCTGATTTGTCGAGAGTCTGAGTCAATAATTTTTTAAGAGTTGTCCCAAGTTTTTTGCGTTGCGGAAAAACGCAACGCTGGTCATGACCGCGCGTCATTCCTGCGAATGGCGCTCGCTCTACGACGGAAAAGTGGAGTCGGATCAAAGACGTGGTGGTACGCGTCAGCTTTCGGCGAGGGTGCGTGCTACGATGTCGTGCACGTCGCGCGATAAAGCCGGCGTTGCGGCGACGCGGCGGAGCGCTGCCTCGGCGCGGGCACGGCGCGTCGGTTCAAGCGCGCGCCAGGAGCGGAACGCGCCCATCAGCCGCGCTGCGACCTGGGGGTTCTTCGGATCGAGCGCCAGCACGAAGTCGGCGACGAAGTCGAAGCCGCTGCCGTCGCGCTGGTTGAATTGGGTGTGGTTGACTTGCGCGAACGCGCCGATCAGCGCGCGGACGCGGTTGGGATTGGCGGCCGAGAACGCCGGATGCTCGGTCAGTGCGCGCACCCGATCGAGCGTCGCCGGCTCGGGGATCGCCGCTTGCAGCGAGAGCCATTTATCGATGATCAGCGGATCGGCGGCATAGCGCCGGTAAAAATCGTCAAGTACGGCGCTGCGTTCGGGCCGGTCGTGTTGCGCGAGCGTTTCCAGCGCCGCCATGCGGTCGGTCATGTTGTCGGCGCTTTGGTATTGCTTAAACGCGCGTGCGATCGCCTCGTCGGTATCCGTAATCGCCAAAAGATCGAGACAGGCGTTTTTCAGCGCGCGACGTCCGGCGCTCGCCGCGTCCGGCCGATAGGGATCGGTCGTGATCATGCGTTGATAGGTCTCGGTCAGCGCCGCGCCGTGCCGGGAGCCGATAGCGGCGCGGAGCTTGCGACGCGCGGAAAAGACGGCGTCGGGATCGACATCGCAACCGATTTCCCGCGCGATATCGGCGTCGCTCGGCGGCGAGAGTGCTAGCGCGATAAAAGCGGGTTCGAGCTTCGTATCAGCGATGATGGCACCGAGGGCCGCCATCAAGCCGTCGTCGTCGCGCGCGGCTAGCCCGGCGCGCAGCGCCGCGACATTGGCCTTGAGCAAAGTCATTCCTAACGACTGCACCGCCTGCCAGCGGTTGAATGGATCGCTGTCATGTGCGGCGAGAAAGCGCAGATCGTCGGCACCTATCGGCAGCGAAAGTTTCACCGGCGCCGAAAAGCCGCGGTTGAGCGACGGCACTGGCCGCTCGGCGATCCCGGTAAAGAGGAACGTCTCGCTCGATCGCTTTAACTCGATCACCCCGCGCGCAAGCGGCTTGCCGTCGAGCGTAAGCGGCAGATCGGCGCCATCTTTGCCGACCAGCCCGAGCGCGAGCGGGATCAGCATCGGCTCCTTGTTCGGCTGACCTGGCGTCGGCGGCACGGTCTGCATGATATCGAGCCGATAGGTCTGTGCGCGCGCGTCGTAATGCGGCGCAACCTTGATTTCCGGCGTGCCGGCCTGGGAATACCAGCGCATAAACTGCGTCATGTCGCGGTGGCTCACGTCGGCAAAGCACTGCACGAATTGCTCGACGGTCGCGGCCTCGCCGTCATGGCGGGTGAAGTAAAGGTCCATGCCCATGCGGAAGGTGTCGGGGCCGAGCAGCGCCTTGATCATGCGCACCACCTCAGCGCCCTTATCGTACACAGTCGACGTGTAGAAGTTATTGATCTCGTGATAAATCTCCGGCCGCACCGGGTGGGCGAGGGGGCCTGCATCCTCGACGAATTGATGCGAACGCAGTCCGCGCACGTCGCTGATGCGCTCGACCGCGCGGGAGCGTTGATCAGCGGTGAATTCCTGGTCGCGGAATACCGTGAGCCCTTCCTTCAAGCAGAGCTGGAACCAGTCGCGGCANNAGACGTTGAGCCCCTTGTTCTCCATCGCGCCCATGTTGAACGCGGAGACGGCGACAATCATGAAAATATCGAGATCGTATTCGCGGCCGAATGCCGTTTCGTCCCAGCGCATGGCGCGCTTGAGACTATCCATGGCGTAGGGACAGCGTTCCTCCTTGCCCGGCTCGACATAGATCGCGAGCGCGACGTTACGGCCAGACATGGTGGTGAAGCTGTCCTTGACGCAAGCGAGGTTGCCGCCGACCAGCGCAAACAAATAGGACGGCTTGGGGAATGGATCGTGCCATACGGCAAAATGGCGCGACGTGCCCGGCACGTCGCCGTGGTCGATCAGATTGCCGTTGGATAGCAATACCGTGGCTTCGGTCTTTTCGGCTTCGATACGCGTCGTGTAGACGGCCATCACGTCCGGCCGGTCGAGAAAATAGGTGATACGGCGAAAGCCCTCGGCCTCGCATTGCGTGCAATAGGTCGCGCCGGCCCGATAGAGGCCCATAAGCTGGCTGTTTCCCATTGGATCGACGACGGTTTCGATGTCGAGCTCGAACGGCCGGTTGGGCACTTGCGCGATGGTCAGCCGGTCCGGCGTAGCGACGAAATTCTCCGCCGGGAGCGGCTTGCCGTCGAGCGTGAGCGAAACAAGCTTCAGCTCTTCGCCATCAAGGACGAGCGGCGCAGGAGCCCCGGCCGAATTCGGCTTCAGCCTGAGTTTGGCGCGAACCGTAGTCGCGGTCGGGTGCAGCGACACGTCGAGGTCGACGGTCTCGATCAGCCAGTCGGGCGGGCGATAGTCCTTGAGGCGGACGGGCCGAGGTTCTTCGGTGCGCATGCTGGGTTTGATGTAAAAGCTTTGTCGGCCAATTGAAAGCGCTTGACCGGCCAATTACCACACCCTTGGCCGAATCCACAGAACGGGGAAACAGACGTGGTCGATTCGAATGCCGGTTCTCATGGCCGTTTTGTCTGGTACGAGTTGATGACAACGGACAGGGCGGCCGCCGAGGCGTTCTACGCCAAGGTCGTGGGTTGGGGTACGGAGGACGCGTCGATGCCCGGTATGGCCTATACTCTGTTTACCGTCGGCGGAGTTTCAGTCGGCGGGGTGATGGGCTTGCCGGAATACGCGAAACAGACCGGCGTGAAGCCGGGGTGGATCGGCTATGTCGAAGTCGACGACGTGGATGCCGCTGCCGCTCGGGTTAAGCGGCTAGGCGGAACCGTGCACATCCCGCCGACGGACATCCCCAACATCAGCCGCTTTTCGGTCGTCGCCGATCCGCAAATGGCGACGCTGGTCCTGGTCAAGTGGCTAAGGCCCCGCCGCGAGCACTCCCCCGAGTTCGGCGCGCCCGGCCGTGTCCGCTGGCACGAACTGTTCGCCGCCGACGGTGAGAAGGTGTTCGCGTTCTATAGCGAGCTCTTTGGCTGGCAAAAAGCCGGCCCCGATAACGACGCGACGGACACCTATCTGCCGTTTTCCGTCGCAGGTCGGACCATCGGCGGCATGTTCACGAAGCCGCCGACGGTGCCGGTCCCGTTCTGGCTTTATTACTTCGACGTCGGCGACATCGACGCTGCAGCAAAGCGCGTCAAGGCCGACGGCGGGGAGATCATCGACGGTCCGACGGAGGTGTCGGATGGCAGCTGGATCGCCGAATGCATGGACCCGCAGGGCGTCATGTTCGCACTGGTGGGTCGCCGGACTTCCAACCGTATCGGATACTTCGAGCGTGTCACATCGCGCGATGCTTCCGACCCGCGTGCCCGGCGATGGAATTGGTAACGCCGACGCGTTGATCACTGTGGACCACCCTTTGGCCATTGTCGGATTGTTAGTCGGGAGTGCCCGATTTGGTGCCGCGACCGATTGCAAATTGACCGACCGGACCTTCGACGTGGAATTCGATCCCCGTTAGCTTCGCGAACAGGTCGATATCGGTGATACCAATCGCACAGCCGCCGAGCCGCATCTCGGTCGCCATCAGGTAGAACGTTTGCATCAATACTCCGACATCCTTGAGAATGAGGGCATAGGCGAGCGAGGTGTACTTCCATGAAATCCGGCCGAAGCGCGCGGCAATCGTGATCAGGATCTGCGGGACGGCGGGGGCTCCCATTGCAAGCTCTGCTGCCGCCGACAACGCTTCAAGCTCTCGGGCGCCGACGCCGATAGGCACTAGCGCGTGTCGGCCGGCATCGTAATGATAGAATCCTCGGTCAAGCCCTTCGCACTTGTTGACGGCCAGATAGAGCTCGAGCTCATATTCCGCGCCCGCCGACGGATACGGCCGCGCGGCGTATTCGACCACTGGACTGCCATCGCCGAGGTCCACTGGGCCGCTCGATCTCGACAGCACACGCGCGGTGGCATCGAGAAATCGCGAAAGCTCGGCGAGCGTGATCGGCCGGCGATCGTCGAATTCGCGCGTGGAATGACGGTCGCGCAGGAGCTCTGTCAGCGGCGAGATTGCCTGTGGATGTGCGGCCGAGAATTTACGCAAGTCGATTTGCTTTCCGGGCCAGCGCGGCCGTACCGCGGGCAGCGGCGAAGTCGCACCCGCGTAGGGATAAACTCCGCCCAGCGGGTTGGCGTGCCGGCCCTGCGTGCTGCGGGTGTGGAATAGTAGATCGTGAAAGTCCCAGAGCACGAGGTTGTCGTCACCCTCGTTCGGTCGCAGTCCGTTGTCGCCGGCAGTCTTGAAAAGGATTTGGCAATCTACCAGCAAAGCGAGCAGGTCGACCCCCGGAAAACCGTCCTGCCGACGGAGCTTTTTGAGCGATTGCGGCGCAGCCAGTAGCGCCAAGGCGGTCGCGATCTTCGGATCGCAAATCCTGAACAATGCGCCGGCGCGCGGCGATTCCAATACCATCTCATTGCCGCGCCGGCGCATATAGGCGAACCGTGAAAGGACCACAACGTCGGCGTCGCCGAGCTGCTGCGTTCTCGGCCAATAATCGGCCAACTGCGGTTCGATAACGGCTTGGTCCGCTCCCATTGACGACACCCGGAGGTGGTACTCCAAGAGACCGTGCCTGGCCAATCGCCTGACCAATTGATCGATCTCTTTGTCAATGTCTCGTCGACTGGACGCAAACGAGGCGAGGGGGAGACCCTCGCGCAGTTCCTGTGCGCGAGCGGCCGCGCCCGCGCTGAACGTGCCCACGCTCACCGAATAGCCATCGAAGCAAGCGACGATTTTGCCACCCGCGCGCGCTTCGAGTGTAACGTTACCATTGAGCCGGGCGGAAACGCTTGGCGGCGCAATCTGTCGCCCCCTTTTTGTTCTGGGTGCGCGCAAGCCGGAAAGACCCTTAGGTATGGGGGTGAATCGGATTGAGCTCATCTTCCTTCAGCGGCCGGTCACGCCATCCGAGTTTGACCGGAACGTCGTAAAGTCGGCCAGGAGCGAAGCGGCGGTAGAAGTGCCGTAGTCCAGGCACGATCACCCTGACGACAGGGACTCCGATGTCGGGGCGCGTCTGATCGAGCACGAGGAAGTCGAGGCCTGTTCGCTTGGCGAGGCGAACGCAGGCGGTCACCTGCTCGCGCGTGTCGAGATGGTCGAACTTCGAACCCGCCCCCGGTTGGACCGGCGGTTCTCCGCTCGGCGTCAAATAGGGATGATCCTGCAGCCGCAGCGGCGTTGTGCCGTCAAGGCTCGATTTCTCCCCGGACCCTCCGCCCATCAGACCGATCGACAGGAACTGGTTCAACTCGGTCAGCGCACGCAACAAGGCGATGCGTGTATCGAAATGCGTGCCGGAACCAAACTCGATATTCTCCTGCCCGTTTTGGATCCAGTGCGTCACCGCCACAAACGTCGGAACTCCAAGATCGCTGGTGACGTCGAGCACCCAAAGCCGGCGCCCGTTGCCGGCCAGCTGGCTTTGCAGATCGCGGACGTAGGAATCGTCGAACTTAGCCAGATCCAGTTGTGGCCGCTGCAGTCGATTGTACCACCAAATGGCGTAGGCATCCCGTTCCACCAGTTCGAGGAAACCCTGGACAATGGCTTCCTCGAGCGTGTTACCGGCGGCGCAACCGTTGGAGTCCGCAAGCTGCGCGGCCGCACCTCGGTAGAAAAAATACAACAGCGTGGTCGGAAGGTATTTGAAGCGCTTGTCGCGCAACGACCAGACCGGCGACCATTCGATCTCGCTCGATCGATCGAATGGGGCCGGCGTTTGCATGTCGTCGGAGTCGGGCATCGGCGTGTGGGGTCGCCGGTATTGCGCGTCGCTGAACAACAGGACCTTATTCGGAATAATGGCTTCGCCTGACGGAAATTCCGTAAACCGTCGCGCCGCTCTGATCTCGTCACCCTGAAAAATCCCGGAATAGCGCTCGATGGCTTCCATCAGCGCGCTGGCTTCGCCCTGCTCGGCAGTGCTGCCCTTGCCGAAGCTGCCGCCGCCCAGTCCCGCTCTGAGGTCATTGAGCGTCTCGGCTGGCGGTGCGAAATTGTGCGTGGCATGGAAATTGGTGTTCAAGGGCAAATCGGCTTCAATTCGTTCCAGACGCGAGACCACACCGGTCAGCGGACTCACAAACTTGCGGAAACGGGCAACCGTGGCGCGCGAGGAAACGGTCCGGTATCCGCCGCTCGTCATGATCAGCTTGCCTCCGGCGGCCAGTTCGATCGGGACCGGCGCCCGGCGCGGGTCGCGCAACTCCTTGCGGCCGCAGGCCGGACATTGCAGACGGGCTGCCACGTAATGTTTCACGATGGTCGAGCCCAACAAGTCGAGGCTGACGATGTGATCGCGCAGTTCCGTACGAAAGTCGGTGACAATCGCTTTCGCGATCTCGACGGACGCAAGCTGGACGGCGCTCTGTCCGAGCGTTTGCCGGGCCAACGGCGAAACCGCGACGCAGCGGGCTTCTCCGCGTTCGAGAAGAGCCCTGATCTCCCGGTTCCGTTTCATGCGATCGGCAAGACATATCCAACAGGCGGTTTCGCCGGGGCGCAACACCGGCCCGACCAGGGGAAAAATGCCCGATGGTTGGGCCAGCAGCCAGGGCGTGTGGTCCGACAAATGCTGCCGGTTCAATTCGGCCAATCGCCCATCGAGGTAGTCGCTCACCAGCGTGACCGTCAGGTCGGGGGAGCGTTTGACCACCCGAACGCCCAGTCCGGTCAGAGCGTCGGCGAGCTCAGTCGCCCCCTGCACATCGATCGCTTGAATGCGGACACGACATTTCTGCAGACTCCTCTCCGCGGCTTCCGGCAACAGGCCGAGGCTCGCCCAGTAGGCGGCCGCGACGCCTGCGGAAGTGTGCGATGTCTGCACGATATAGCGGCGATCAATCAGTCGCTTTAACGCCTCTTGGATTTTGTCGGATGGAAAATTCGGCTCCAGCTCGCGAACGAGCTCCCGAAAGCTCCTGCCACCTTCGGCTATCGCGGGGGCGAGTGCACAATAGAGTTTGCCGTGAAGAAAAAATTTTCTGTTCTCGGAGTAGAGACAAACCACATCGGATGGCAGCACATAGACGGTGAAATTCGGCGCGAACTGCGGAACGTCTTTGCTGTTAAGCTGCGTAAAATCTGTTGCGTGATCGCCTGTCATGAGGTCGCTATACACACTTTGCTGAAACTCCCGACTGCTGCGGCAAGGCATATTATCCGGGTGACGAAACTGTGCCACCTAGCCCGCGCGCTGGCGATTTAAGGAAAGGCTCGGCCGCGCACTCTCACCACGACGCGCTGACTTGCCCCAGAGTCACGTGGCGGCACCGCAAACAACACTCCAATGGCCGGGCGAGGCCCGGCCATTTCGATGTGCATATCTCGACGTAATGGCAAAAGCGCTCAAGTCTAGCAGAGGCGACAACCGCCCCACGACAAGCAGCAGCCACATCCGCAGCCGCCCCAGCAGCCACGGCATCCGCGACAGCCCCGGCCACAGCCCCTGCAACCCCTGCAACCGCCGCAGCCTCTGCCGCAGCCTCTGGCCTCTTGGACGCCGCGCTCGGGTGCCGCGTTCTCCTTGCCGAAGACGTAGAACGTTCCCAAGCTCACGTCGGAGAGTTCCTCGTCGCCAAGAGTGATTTCGTGACTCAGCGGGGTGTCTTGCGACGGCACATTCGCCGTCGTCGCCGTCAACGCTGATGCGCCACCCGCCATCGCCAAAGACACACCGGCGATTCCGGCCATCGGAACGGCTTTATTCAGACGTTTTCGCTTCGGAGCTGGTTTCGCGCGCGCCATAGTCGAGACCTCCCTACCTTTGAGTCAATGTTAGAGAAGCAGCATGAAGTTAGCAGCATTCGCTTCTCTCTGTCTATACAGGTTCTCTAAGTTCCACGGAGCCAGTCAGTTCCAGCCCTGTCTAGCTCACCGCCCCGGCTCGGCGTGGCCGATGACGCGCTGAATGATCGGGTAACGTCGGCGCAGCCTGCGCTCGAGCGCATCCACCAGGTCGTGAACACTGCGCACCGAGAGTGCCGCATCGACGCGGCAGTGGAAATTGACGATTTCGCCGTCGGTGGTTTCGCGTACGCGCACGTCGTGTACCTCGCCGAGGTCGGGAAGCTCGGCGGCGAGCGATGCCAGGAATTCGTTCACCTCGGCGACGCGTGCCGGCCCCGCGTCGTGGCCGGCCAGTATATCGGCCGGAAGCGGCTCGATATGGGTATCAACTTCGACATTTGGCCCGAGTTCCTCGCGCAGAGCCTCTTCGAGCCCGCTTGCGATCTCGTGCGCCGCGGCCAGCGGCTGGGCGCCATCGACCTCGAGATCTGCCGAAACCGAAAGGCGGCCCGAAATCGTCTGGACGGCGACGTGGTGGACGGCAAGCCCGAGGTCGCGGGCGATCACCATCACGCGTTCGCGCACCGTCTCATTGTCGAGCGCGCGGGGCTCCGTGGTGATGGTGACCTCCGCCGCCGGCATGTCGGTGCGGATGGCGCGGGTAAGCCTGTCTTTGATGGCGGCGACGCGATCGAGCGGCAAGGTGCGGCTAACACCGACGCCGAGCTCGACGAATAGTACCGCGCCGGCTGGGCGCGCCCGCACGCGTTCGACAACGACCACGCCGGGGACCTGGCGCGCGAGATCGGCGACGCGCTCGCTCACCCCGCTCGGCGCGGTATCGGTCAGGGTGTCGACGGTGCGGAGGCCGAGCCGATATCCGGCAACGCAAATGAATATGGCAACAACGACCGCGGCCGCGGCATCGGCCCACGAATAGCCGAGCGCCACGCCGAAGAGACCGAACAGCACCGCGACCGACGACCACATATCGGAGGAAAAATGCAGTGCATCGGCTGCCAGCGCTTCGCTCGATGTCGCCTTGGCG
>PLTE01000323.1 GCA_003164375.1 Hyphomicrobiales bacterium
TTGGTGACGCTGTCGTTGACGTTGATGGCGGGAAACAACAGCCGGCCTTCCTTCTCCATCTGATACAGCCGGTGCACGCCGGTGGTGGTTTCCTCGGTGACGCCTTTGATGCTCTTGGCCAGCGCCGAATAGAATCCCGGTTTGTCTTTGAGATGCTTTTTGATCGTTGCGAACAGCACCTCTTCCTCTTCGTTGGTCGGCTTGGCAATGACGCCGGGATTGCTTTCGGCCTGCAGGCCGAGATGGACGAGTAGCGTCGCGTCGCCGCCGTCGTCGAGGATCATGTTGGGGCCGCCGCCGTCCGACCAGGCGAAGATGCGGTGGGTGTAGTCCCAATATTCTTCGAGCGACTCGCCCTTGACCGCGAACACCGGCGTGCCGCCGGCGGCGATCGCAGCCGCGGCATGGTCCTGGGTCGAATAGATGTTGCATGAGGCCCAGCGCACATCGGCGCCGAGCGCCTTGAGGGTCTCGATCAGCACCGCGGTCTGGATCGTCATATGGAGGGAGCCTGCGATGCGGGCGCCGCGCAGCGGCTGCAACGGCCCGTACTCCTCGCGCGTCGCCATCAGGCCCGGCATTTCGGTCTCGGCGATGGAGATTTCCTTGGCGCCCCATTCGGCAAGGCCGATATCCTTGACGACGTAATCGGCGGGGGCAGTGCGAGACGGGCTCTTGGTCGAGGTGCTCATAACAATCCTTCGGGCGGGGTTTGGCGTGCAACGGCGCCTATAGCAGGCCACCGATGCCGCGGCAATAAACACATAAAGATACCTTTATGTCCACATTTAAAGCATGGCCCGATCGGGTATTTTGCCAACATGAAGCAATACCCTGCAAAGCCGCAGTAGGGGCAGCGCTGGGGAAGAGGGGCTGGGAAGGGTAACGGGGGGGCCGCGAAACGAAGCGCCGCGTTCAGCGAGCTTTGGGCGCCTCGGCTGCCGCCGGCCGTTGCGCCTGTTTCACTACGCCAGCCTGGGTCAAGGCGGTCGCTATCTGCTGCATGCGATTGATCAAATCTACCGCCGCTGCAGGCGGTAGAACGAGGCGGCAGGCTGGATAGCGCCGGCCGGTGACCGGCGTACCGGGCTTGACCTCGTCGAAGCGGGTGACGGCGAATTCAATGCGTAGCGTCTGGCCATCGAAAATCAGGCCACTGATCGAATCGGCGAAAGTCTCTTCCATATCGGCACGGTCGAGATAACGGATCGTGGCCGCCTGACGCTCGCCCGGGCCGGCCGCCACCGACGTGGCAGTGCCGGATGTGGCAGTGCCGGATGAATTGCCTTTCGAGGCTGTCGGTTCGGAGCTCATCTGCTGTTTCTCCTGCGGTCGGTTTAGTTTGGGCAATGTCCTTCGTTTCGGCGCGGCTGCGGTCTTCGCTGTCTTCTTGGACGACAGCCTTTTAATCATAGCGGCGCGCCGAATCTAAATCGACAGAGGATCAATCGGCTTCGCCGAAGCGCGAATCGATCAGCGCCGCCAAAGCCTCGACGGCTTCAGCCGCCTGCCGGCCGGTCGCCTCGACGGTGATCGCGGTACCGGGCGCCGCCGCCAGCATCATCAGACCCATGATCGAGGTGCCGCCGACGCTCTCATTGCCGCGCGTCACACGCACCTCGGCGTCGAATTTTTCGACGGTCTGGACGAATTTGGCCGAAGCCCGCGCATGCAGGCCTTTCTTATTGCAAATTACAAAAACGCGAACCACGGGGCCCTCGGTCGCCTGCTCGTCGGGCGCGAACACGCTGGTATGGGCCGGTTCGCTCATTTGCCGGTGAGAACCCGGCTGGCGATGGTGACGTATTTTCGTCCCGCCTCTTGGGCGGCGGCGACGGCTTCCGCCAGCGGACATTCGTCGCGCACTTTGGCGAGCTTGACCAACATCGGCAGATTGATGCCGGCCAGCACTTCGACCTTGGGCCGGCTCATGACCGAGATAGCAAGGTTCGAGGGCGTGCCGCCGAACATGTCGGTCAAAATTGCGACGCCGTCGCCCGAGTCGACCCGGCGCACCGCTTCGATGATGTCCTTGCGGCGCTCCTCGACATCGTCGTCGGGGCCGATGGTGACGGCCTCGATTTGGCCTTGCGGCCCGACGACGTGTTCCAACGCCGCGCGGAACTCAACAGCCAGCCGCCCGTGGGTCACAAGCACAAGACCAATCATGGAACTCCCCGCGGGCGCGTCCCTAGTGCACCGCACGAAAGGGTGCTCATCTTGACCATCCGAAGCCTCGGCGCAAGGGGCATTTTGAGCATATTCCGAGGCTTGCTGCATTGCAGTGAGAAGGCCGCTCGCGCGTCAGTGCCGCAGTCGCAATCGGACTAAAGTCTTGGACCATGATGGTTAATCAATCGCCAATTAAATGGCGCGCCGACTTATCGCTAGGGCAAAAGTTGAGGACCTAGACCTGCACCAAGCTTGGTCATCTACCAAGCCTAGTCGTGGAGCAAGCCTAGCTCTGTCCCCGTTAAGGTGAGGAGCGCAAGGACGCCGGGCAAGGCCGCAACGCCCGATGTGACGGCCAGTCGCGGTAATGTTACGCCTTCAACCTCGATATTTCGTTGTTCCGGCAACCGTTGGGCGTCAGCGGCGTCGAGATCGACGACCAAACCGACCACGGCACAGGCCTCGTGCGGCAGCCGCAGGATGCCGGAGCCGCGCAGTTCGATCAGGCCGGCGAGGGTCGCCGCCGGGCGGACCAGGAGCCGGCCACCGGTGCTTTCAAGATGAACGCGGTCGTCGCCGACCAGGCGGGCGAAGCGCAAGCGCCCGGAAGTCGCCGCCGCGATAAGCGCGAGCGCAAGCCGCGATTTGCCGGCGCCTGAAGGGCCGCGGATCACGACCGCACGCGCGCCGACCAGAACCGCCGAGGCGTGGACCGTTGCCGCCATTACAGCGCCGGCAGCCGCACCACGAAGCGCGCGCCGAGCACCTTCGGCGCGCCGTCGGGTTCCAAGCCGCCGGTCCGGTTCTCGACCCCGATGGTGCCGCCATGGGCGTCGACGATCTGCTTGGAGATCGAAAGACCGAGGCCGGAATTCTGGCCAAAGCCCTGGTGCGGGCGATCGGTATAGAAGCGCTCGAATATTTTCTCGAGCGCGTCGGGCCGCACGCCCGGCCCGTCGTCATCGACCAATATTTCGACCTGATTGCGCAGCCGCCGGCAGGTGACGCGCACCGCGCCGCCGGGCGGCGAGAACGAGCGCGCATTTTCGATCAGATTGTCGACGATCTGGCCGAGCCGCGAATCGTGACCCGGCACCTGGAAGGTGCGGGCCCCGCCGCCTTCGAACCGCAGCGTGACTTTGACGCCGTCGTCGCGCTTGACCTCGTTCGCCACCGCCACCAGCGTGGAGAGCAGCTTGGCGAGATCGACCGGCGCCGCCTCCTGGCGCTGCAAGTCGGCATCGAGTCGGCTGGCGTCGGAAATGTCGGAGATCAGGCGGTCGAGGCGGCGCACATCGTGCTGGATGATGTTGAGCAGCCGCGCACGGCTTTCATCGGTCTTGGCGACCGGCAACGTCTCCACCGCCGAGCGCAACGAGGTCAGCGGATTTTTCAGTTCATGCGCGACGTCGGCGGCGAAGCTTTCGATCGCCTCGATGCGGCTATAGAGCGCGCTCGTCATGTCACGCAGCGTACCGGATAGATGGCCGATCTCGTCGCGCCGGCGGGTGAAGTCGGGGATTTCGACCCGCGAGCGGATGCGCCGGCGCACGCTTTCGGCGGCGTCGGCCAACCGCCGCACCGGCTCCGCGATGGTGCCGGCGAGCAAGATCGAGAGCACCACCATCACCGCGGCGGCAACAAGGAACACTTTGATGATGGCGAGCCGTTCGGCCTCCACCATGTCGTCGATGTCGGCGCCTTGGGTCGACAGCATCAGCGCGCCGCGCACCGCGCGAAAACGCTGCACCGGCACCGCGACCGAGACGATGACATCACCGCGGTCGCTGATGCGCACCATGCTCGCATCCTGACCGTTCAGCGCCTGCGCCACTTCCGAATAGCCCCTGCCGTTGTCGGCGCCGAGCTCACGATAAAGCGGCAGGTCGCCGCGGCCGAGCCACCGGCGCACCGCGATGAAGCCGCGCTCGAAGAAGCCCGGTTTCTCGGCGGTCAGCGGCGGTAAATCGTAACGCAGCACGTCGCCGCGGCCGAACAGATTGCGGCTGTCGACCAAGAGCACGCCGTCGCGGTCATAGATGCGCGCCCGCGTCTTGGTCGGTGAAACCAGTCGCCTTAAGATCGGCGCAACGCGCTCCGGATTGATCGGGAAATCGATGCCATAGAGCGCGTCCTCATTCGGACCATAGCTTTCGCCCGGATGCAGATTGAGAAGCTTGTCGGGATCGAGCGTGATCGAGGAATCGGTTTCGACGGTCGCCGAAGACGCGATAGCGCCGGCGATGATTTCGCCCTGCACTTGAAGGCTCTGAATGCGCGCATCGATCAGCCCGGCGCGGAACTGCGAGAGGAAGATGATGCCGATCGAGAGCGCGACGAGGCCGGTCAGGTTAAGAACGACGATGCGCCGCGTCAGACTCGAGAAGCTTTGGGTGATGAAGAATTGCCAGGCGCGCTGCGCCCAATCGCCGAGTCGCGCCAGACCGTGCGGCTGAGCGCGCGCCTGCGCCTCGTCGAGACCGTCGCCGGGCGCTTGGGCCTCGGCTAGGTTCTCGGCTTGGGTCTCGACTTGAGGTTTGCCCTCAGTCGATGGGTTTGTTTCTATAGTTCGATCGAGCACGTCGTCTGCCGGGGTTTCCGATCATGCCCCACCCGCTATGGGCGCAGGCATGCACGCCACTACTACCGCAGGTCAGCCGCCCAGTCAGGAGCCATGGTTAGGAGATAGGTTCTCGGCCACGGCCCTACGCGCGTAACGCGCGCTTATTCTTTGAAACGATAACCGACGCCGTAAAGCGTCTCGATCATATCGAAGTCGTTGTCACTCGCCTTGAACTTCTTGCGCAGCCGCTTGATGTGGCTGTCGATGGTGCGATCGTCGACATAGACCTGATCGTCATAGGCCGCGTCCATCAGGGCATTGCGGCTTTTCACCACGCCCGGCCGGCTCGCCAGCGCTTGGAGGATCAGAAACTCGGTGACGGTGAGCGTCACAGGCTCGTTCTTCCAGGTGCAGGTATGGCGCTCCGGATCCATGCGCAAAAGCCCGCGCTCCAAAACCTTGCTGTCGGCTTCCTTCGGGGTAACGCCGTCTTTGGGCGAGGCCCGACGCAGCACGGCTTTGACGCGTTCGACCAGAAGCCGCTGCGAAAACGGTTTACGGATGAAATCGTCCGCGCCCATTTTCAGGCCGAACAATTCGTCGATTTCCTCGTCCTTCGAGGTGAGGAAGATCACCGGCAAGTCGGATTTTTGACGCAACCGCCGCAACGTCTCCATGCCGTCCATCCGCGGCATTTTGATATCGAGGATGGCGAGGTCGGGCGGCGCGGTCTTAAAACCGTCGAGCGCCGAGGCGCCGTCAGTATAGGTCGTGATACGGTACCCTTCAGCCTCCAGCGCGATCGACACCGAGGTCAGGATATTGCGGTCATCGTCGACGAGAGCGATTGTCGGCATGGGCGGCCTTTGTAACATGAGTCGGCCGCAAGCTTCACCAGCCCCGGCCCCATAAGCCTTTGAATCCCCATGTGGGGGCGGAAGTGTGACAGCACAAGGCAAAATCGGGGCAATTGCCGCGGCATCGGTTAAGCTCGGCAGGCGCCGCGGCCCCGGAAAACCAGCCGCCGGAGGATTATCATGACCGACGCCGACAAAGATCCGTTCCCGTTGCCGGGCGTCATGCCGGACCGATTGCCCGAAAACGCCCAGGCACCGGCAGACTTCGATCCCAAAGCGCTCGCCAAGGCGCTGTTGCGAGCAACACGGGCGGGTGCGCTTGCGACCCTCGATCGCAACACCGGTCATCCCTTCGCGTCGCTCGTCAACGTCGCGACCGATGCCGACGGCTCGCCCGTGATCCTGGTTTCCCGGCTCGCCACTCATACCGCCAACCTCGAAGTCGACGGTCGCGCCTCGGTCCTGCTGACGACCGCCGGCAAGGGCGATCCGTTGGCGCATCCGCGCCTGACCGTCCTCGGCAGCTTCGCCCGCATCGCGCGGGACGACCGCGCGGAGCCACGCCTGCGTCGGCGTTTCCTCGCCCGCCACCCAAAATCGGAGCTCTATGCCGGGTTTGCCGATTTTTCGTTCTGGAAGCTCGATCCGGTGTCCGCTCATCTCAACGGCGGCTTTGCCCGCGCCGCCGATCTGAAAGCCGGCGACGTAATGACCGATGTCTCGAACGCGGAGGATTTGATCGAGGCCGAAGCGAGCGCGGTGGCGCACATGAATACAGACCATGCCGACGCGGTGCGGCTTTATGCGACAAAGCTCCTGGGAGCGCCGGACGGCGCCTGGCGGCTTACAGGGCTCGATTCGGACGGCCTCGACCTCGCCTGCGGCGACGCGACGCTGCGGCTGGCGTTTCCGGAGCGCGTTACCACTGCCCACCAATTGCGCAAGGTAGTCGTGGATTTGGCCGCCCAGGCAAGAGCCGATTAAAAATGGAGCGCGGCAGCATTTCGCTGCACTGCAGCGGTGGAACGCGCGCGCTAATTCCAGGTTAGCTTTGAGGAGGCTGCGGCCTTGGCAGACGCCAGGATGCTCGATATAGGGTCGCACGCCTGCCGGAGGCGGGTGAGCTCGCAACAGCGCGGCAGCATTTACCACCGCCGCGGCGAGCCGAGGAGCGGGCCTATAACGGGCTCAAATTCGGGGTTAGGTGGCGGAGGCTAGGGTGCAGGAATCGGGTGTCAGGAACGGCGCGTACGGCGCCGACAAATTCGGCTTTAAAAATCTCTCCGGTCTCCATTGGAATCTGCCCGACTCGATTCTCGTCGAGCACGCGATCAAGAACGGCGAAGGCGCTCTGGTGCAGGGCGGCGCGTTTTGCGCCGAGACCGGCGTGCACACGGGCCGCAGCCCGAAGGACAAGCACACCGTCGTCGATGCGCTGACCGAAAATACCGTGTGGTGGGACGGCAACCGCAAGCTCAGCCAGGCCAATTTCCAGCTGCTCTACGACGACATGATTGCGCATGCGCGCGGCAAGACGCTTTATGCGCAGGATCTCTATGGCGGCGCCGATCCGAGCTACCGGATAAAAACGCGGGTCTTCACCGAGCTCGCCTGGCACTCGCTGTTCATTCGCACGCTGCTGATCCGGCCGGAACGCTCCGAGCTCGCGCATTACGTTCCCGATTTCACCATTCTGTGCCTGCCGTCGTTCAAGGCGGATCCCAAGCGGCACGGCGTGCGCAGCGAGACGGTGATCGCGATCAACTTCACCAAGCGCGTCATCCTGATCGGCGGCAGCTACTACGCCGGCGAGATGAAGAAGTCGGTGTTCACCACGCTCAACTACTACCTGCCGGCCGAAAGCGTGATGCCGATGCACTGCTCGGCGAATGTCGGCCCTGACGGCGACGTCGCGGTGTTCTTCGGCCTGTCCGGCACCGGCAAAACCACGCTGTCGTCTGATCCCAAGCGCCCGCTGATCGGCGATGACGAGCATGGCTGGGCACCCGACGGCGTGTTCAACGTCGAGGGTGGCTGCTACGCCAAGGTGATCAACCTGTCCGAGAAGGCCGAGCCGGAAATCTGGGCCGCCACTCATCGCTTCGGCTCGGTGCTGGAAAACGTGGTGGCCGATTCTCGCGGCCGGCTGGATCTGACCGACCAGCGCCACACTGAAAACACCCGCTCGTGCTACCCGGTGGAATTCATCCCCAACGCCGTGCCGTCCGGCCGTGGCGGCATTCCGCGCAATGTGGTGATGCTGGCGTGCGATGCGTTCGGCGTGCTGCCGCCGATTGCCAAGCTCTCGTCGGCGCAGGCGATGTATCACTTCCTGTCCGGCTACACGGCCCTGGTCGCCGGCACTGAAAAAGGCCTCGGTTCCGAGCCGCAGGCCACGTTCAGCGCCTGCTTCGGAGCACCCTTCCTGCCGCGTCGCGCCGAGCTGTACGGGCAGATGTTGTCCGAACTGATCGCCAAGAACGGTGCTGATTGCTGGTTGGTCAACACCGGCTGGTCCGGCGGCGCTTACGGCGTCGGCAGCCGCATGGCGATCCGTCATACCCGGGCGCTGATCAATGCGGCACTCGACGGCTCGCTGGCCAAGGTGTCTTTCCACCAGGAGAAGTTCTTCGGCCTGCTGATCCCCGAAGCCGTGCCGGGTCTGCCGAGCGAGATCCTCGACCCGCGTCAGGCCTGGGCCGACAAAGACGCCTATGACGCCGCCGCCAACGGCCTGGTTGCGCGTTTTGAGAAAAACTTCGCGCCGTTCGCCAGCCACGTTGGCCCCGACGTGCACGCCGTGGCCCTGAAGGCCGGCCACAAATAAAGCTTCGAGAGCGGCATCAATTCGACTGAGTTAGGTCGAGTTGATGCCGTCCTAAGCCTGCAACTCCCCCACGACAGGCGCTGACCAACCCGCCGGCATCACCGGTGTCGCGTTGGCCGCCGCCGCCAGCTTGGTGGCAAGTTCGGTGCGTCGGAACGGTTTGAGCACGATGCCCGCGGGATCGACCGACTGCATCCGTTCCATCGCGTCGCTATCGGCCGAGCCGGTGAGAAACACGATGCGCGCCGCACTGCGCGCCATGATGACACGGGCGGTTTCCACGCCGTCTCGTGAGCCTTTCAGGCCGAGATCCATCAGCACAACATCCGGCTGACAGGTGACCGCGAGTTCGATCGCGCGTTCGGATGTGGCGGCAGAACCCACCAGATTGTAGTTTAACCGCCGGACCACGGCAGCGATTGTCATCGCCATCACATCCTGATCCTCGACGATCAGCAGGCGTTTTCCAGTTCCAGGCATGATCTCTCCCGATCCGCTGTGACGGGGCAACCTAGGCGGCAGAAGTAAAAAACTGGTTACCGGCGCACCGGCCCGCGGCTTTAGTTCCGGCTGTAGAGCAGGCCTTTGGCGCGGCCGCCGTTGACGTAAAGCCCGGTCACATCGCCGGTGGCGTCACGCAGCACACGAACGTCGAGCCAGCCCTGGAACAACTGGCTCGGCATCAGCACGCGCAGGATGTCACCCTCCACGCCGGTGAGCTGCCAGTGCTGGCCCGTGAGCAAGGGTCCGCTGACGGCCACGGTATCGCCGGCGATCGTCCAGCGCGCGGCCATGTCGGCACAGCGATAGGTACCGTCGAGACCGCCCGGCAGCGGGGCGTCGGCGGTCACGCGGTGGAAATGCTGGACGTGACCGGAGGCGAGTTCCACCTCGACACTGTCGGCATGTGGACGGATCAGCAGGGCGAAAGCTCCCTTTCCGGCCAATAAACGGCCGTCCTCGGCGGGTTTGACGCCCATCGGCACACCATATGGCGTGGCGGTGACAACCCCGGTGTCGGAGACCGCGAGATCCAGCGTCATCGGACCTGTCGCATCGAGGTAGCGGCCGGCGAGACCGTCGAGCTTTGGCATCGGCGGCACCGCNNCGCAGGAAGGCGGTGCGAAAGCCTGGCCACAGGCCGCCGTGATCCTCGGTGCGCACGCCGCGGTAATGGCTGACCACGAGGCCGCGGGCATACTGGTTCGGCACCCCGTTGGTGAAATTCGCCTGCGCGGTGAGGCCGGCGAGATCGGCGGCGCCGGTGCTCAGCGCCCGGTCCCACAACGCGAGATCGACCACCGAGGAGACCAGGCCGCCCTCACCACCCAGCGGAAACGCGTGCGCCGCGCGCACTGGGCCTGCGAAATATCCGGTGGCGAGATCGGCCACCACCTCGCGCGTTGATGGCGTCATGCGGGTGGCGTTCATGCCGAGCGGGCGGAAGAAATGCTGTTCCAGATACGCCGGCAGGGCGATGCCGCTGACCCGCTCGACGATCAGGCCGGCGAGCAGGAAGTTGGTGTTGCTATAGAGAAACCGCTCGCCCGGCGGAAAATTGGTGGCGCGCTGGCGGCAGATGCCCGCCAGCAGATCCTCGGTGGTGCAGGGCACGCCGAGATCCATGCCGCCCTGGCGCATGATCTCCAGCATGTCGCGCAGGCCGGACATGTTGCGCAGGATCATATCAACGCTGATGGCGCCGAGATCCGGCAGTTCCGGCAGATGCTGGCGAATGTCGTCCGTCAGCGACAACCGGCAATCGCCCACCAGTTTCAGCACCGCCGCACAGGTGAACTGCTTGCTGACCGAGGCGATGCGGAACCGCGTTGCCGGGCCGATCTTCACGCCATGCTCGATGCTGGCGAGGCCGGCGCTGCGATGCACCGCGAGGTCGCCGTCCAGCACCACGCCGATGGTGGCGCCCGGGCCGGTGCCGTCATGCGGCGCCAGCAGCTGGTCCACCCGGCGTTCGAGCCTGAGTTGATCGAGATTCATGGTCCAAACCCTTCCAAGCCCGCCAATGCGGCGGCATCGAGATAGGAATCCTGCGCGCCGCGCCGCGTCACCGAAACGGCGGCGTAGCGGACAGCGCGCACCAAAGCGGCGTCGAGATCGCCGGTCGCCACCAGGGTTTGCGCGAAGCAGCCGATGAAGGCGTCGCCGGCGCCGGTGGTGTCGACCGCCTGCACCACAGGCGCTTCGACGTGGGCGACACGCTCTGATGTCACCAGCATCGCGCCATCCGCGCCCAGCGTTGCGATGACCACGCCGACACCTTGGCGCACCAGGCGGCGGGCGGCGGCGACCACCTCGTCCATCCGCCCGGTGGGGCGCCCGGTGAGTTGCGCCAGTTCGATGCGGTTGGCGACGAGGTATCCGAGGCCGCGCAGCCACGCCGGATCGACCGGCGCCACCGGGGCCGGGTTGAACAGCACCTTGGCGCCACAGCGGGCGATGACGGCGGCCACTGTGGCCGCGGGGATTTCCAGTTGCAGCAGCACCAGATCGGCGGCGTCGAGCAAGGCCGGATCGACATCCTCCGGCGTCACCAGCGCGTTGGCGCCGGAGACGCAGAGGATGCGGTTCTCGCCGTTGGCTTCCACCAGGATGGTGGCGACACCGCTGGCCACGCCCGGGCTGATCCGGACGTGGCTGACGTCCACGCCTGCCGCCCGCAATCCGTTGAGACGGTCACGGCCGAACCCATCGTCGCCGATGCGCCCGACCATCTGCACGCTGCCGCCAAGCCGGGCCACGGCGACCGCCTGGTTGGCGCCTTTGCCCCCCGGCAGCACCGCGAAGCCGTCCGCCAGCAGCGTCTCACCGGCTTCGGGCCACCGAGGCGTGATGGTGACCAGATCGGTGTTGATGCTGCCGACGACGACGATACCCATGAGGCGCTGCTCAGTCGGCGCCGCGCGGCAGTTTCAGCTCCACCAGTGTGGCGTAGGCACCGGAGCCATCGGGGATGGCTTCGTCGTTGAAGTCGTACAGCGCGTTGTGCACCGGTGCGGAGTCCTTGCCGTTGCCGATGTTGATGTAGGCGCCGGGGACGGCCTCAAGCATGAAGGAGAAATCCTCCGAACCCATCACCGCCGGGCCGTTGCGCTCCACATTGGTCTCACCCACCAGCACGGCGGCGGCATCGGCGAACAGCGTGGTTTCGGTGGGCTCGTTGACCAGCGGCGCGAACAGGAAGCGGAAATCCACCTCGGCGGTGGCGCCGAAGCCGGCTGCGATCGAGGTGGCGAGCGTGCGCATGCGGTCTTCCATCTGCTGCATCACTTCGCGCTTGAACGCCCGCGCGGTGCCGCGCAGCACGGCGGTGTCGGGGATCACGTTGTAGGCGGCACCGGATTCCATGCAGGTGATCGACAGCACGGCGGTGTCCTTGGCCTTCACGTTGCGCGCCACCACGCTCTGCATCGCCGTGATGATCGAGGCCGCGACCACCACCGGGTCGATGCTTTCCTCTGGGCGCGCGCCGTGCGCGCCGCGGCCGTTGATGGTGATGTCGAAGAACGCGCCGCCAGCCATCATCGCACCCGGACGGATCGCGAATTTGCCCAGTTCCAGCCCGGGCCGGTTGTGCATGCCGAACACGTTGTCGCAGGGGAAGCGGGCGAACAGATCGTCCTTCAGCATCGCCTCCGCACCGCCGAGGCCTTCCTCGGCCGGCTGGAAGATAAAGTTCACGGTGCCGTTGAAATTGCCGGTCTCGGCGAGGTAGCGGGCGGCGCCGAGCAGCATGGTGGTGTGACCGTCATGCCCGCAGGCGTGCATGATGCCCGGCGTGGTGCTGGCGTACGGCTTGCCGGTGGCCTCCACGATCGGCAGCGCGTCCATATCCGCGCGCAGGCCGATGCTGGCCTGGCCATTGCCCTTGCGGAGCACGCCGACCACGCCGGTGCCGCCGACGTTGCGATGCACCTCGATGCCCCATTCCTTCAACTTGGCCGCCACGATGTCGGACGTGCGGTGTTCGGTGAAGCCGATTTCCGGGTGGGCATGGATGTCGCGGCGAATGGCGGTCAGTTCGTCATGATAAGCGCGGATGGCGGCAGCAGCGGTCATATCTCAAGCTCCGTTCAGCAATGCATCCAACCATCATGAACCCGGGCAGGCCCGCCAGACCATCCCCTTTCCGCATGGGTGACGCCGCGACGCAAATGCCGCTAGGGTCACAGTGCGCTGCACAAAGGAGCCCGCATGGTAGCCCAGGTGATCCCCGTCGATCCGTTCGACCTCGTGGTATTCGGCGCCACCGGCGATCTCGCCATCCGCAAGCTGATCCCCGCGATGTATCACCGCGACGCAGACGGGCAGATTCCGCCAGCGGCCCGCATCATCGGCGCCTCCCGCCGTGCGTTGACCGAAGAGGCGTTTCGCGCCCTCGCCCATGACGCGATCATCGCGCATGTCGCAGAAGCCGATCGCGCCGATCCCGCTGTCATTGAGCGTTTCCTGGCCCGCGTCAGCTACGTGGCGGTGGACGCCGCCGGTGAGATCGGCTGGGACGGGCTGATCGCCGCGATCGGCGCACGCTCGCGCATCCTGATTTTCTATCTCGCCACCGGCCCGGATCTGTTCGTGCCGATCTGCGACAATATCGGCCGCCACGGCCTCGCGGAAGGGGCGCGGGTGGTGGTGGAGAAGCCGATCGGCCGAAGCCTCGCCTCCGCCCGTGCCGTCAACGACGCCATCGGCCGGAATTT
>PLTE01000201.1:0-15126 GCA_003164375.1 Hyphomicrobiales bacterium
CGATTGAACGATATCAAGTCCGCGACCTGCTCGCCCTCGGGCTGGGCGAGCCGCAGCCGTTGGCCGGTTTCGACCTCGAAGCTGATGTTGCCGGCCGGTGCGAGAGTGACCGGAACGCCGGGCTCAAGGACCGCAGTGGCGCCACTCATGCGGGGAGCGGATGTCCCTTGGTCTCGGGCAGAAACGGCACCGCGACGATGCCGATGACGAAGACGCTCGCGAGCGTCGTTGCCGCCGGTCCGTACCCGCCGAAAAAGGCGATCAGGCTCGAGGCGAGGATCGGCCCGAACATCGCCAGAAAACGCGCGGAATTGAAGATCAGGCTGATCGCCGTCGAACGAATGCTGGTCGGGAATATTTCGGGCGGATGCACAGCGAACCAGCCATAGAGCCCGCCGGTCAGGAAGCCGTTGGCCAGTTGCAAGGCAACGACGATCGTCGCGTCGTGCACCCACAGGAATACGATCGGGGTGATGACGATCGAGCCGCCGAGATAGAAGACGAGCGTCCAACGCCGGCCCCAGGTTTCCGCCAACAAGCCGAAACCGATGCAGCCCAGAATTTCGCCGATCGCATAAAGCAGTCCCGCCAAGCCGGCGTAGTAGACGCCGCTCTTCGGGTCGGGCGCAAGCGTTGCGACATATGTCGGTACCCACGACGAAATCGCCCAAAAACCGAGCGTGATGGAGATCGACACGATGATCGCGAGGATCAGATTGCGGGCATTGGCGCGCAGCGTCGCGCCAATCGTTGCCAGGGAGTGATTGACCTTCACCCAGCGCTCGGATTCCGGAATGTCGCGCGCCAACAGCGCAACAAAAAGCGCGGGCAGAATGCCGACCGCATACATCCAGCGCCAGGACGCCCCGAACGAACCGCCAAGCACGATCCACAACAGCGATGCGACGACAAAACCGCCGGAGAAGGCCGCTTGCAAAACGCCGGCGCCTTTGGTGCGCAGCCGCTCCGGCCATATTTCCTGCAGCAGCGAGGTGCCGACGCCCCATTCCGCGCCGATGCCGACGCCGGTGAGGAATCGGGTCAGCGCCAGAATCTGCCAGTTCGGCGACAGTGCGCTGGTTCCAGTGAAAATGCTGTAGAGCACCACCGCGCCGATCATTGTCCGGCGCCGCCCGATGCGATCGCCGAGGACGCCGCCAAGCACGCCGCCGACGGCCCAGCCGAACAGCGTAATCGAGATGAGATAAGCGGCGACCCGCGGCAGCGTGCTCAATGCATCGGCTGGCAGCAGCTGGTGCAGGGAGGGGCCGATCGTCAACAGCAAGGCGTAGGTTTCATAGCCATCGAACAGCCAGAACAGCATGGTGATGCCGAGTACGGTCCACTGACGACGCGTCAGACGTTCCACATAATGTGCGGCGATGTCGGTGGCTGCCATGCAATTGATGCTCGCTATCAAAAAGGTCCGAAACCGAGGTATATTGTACGCTCCGCTTAAGCGTCAACGCGAACAGCAAATGTCGGCCCGTCGGCGGCGCCGGCAGTGCCTGTTTCTTCCGCTGAGTGACCGTATTTTAAACCGCTATTGCGCAACGGCGCCGCACACGAAGCAAATCTTCTACGCTGCGGGCGCATGGCAGCCTTGATGACCGCCGACGGCGCTAAACTCGCAATATTTTAGAGGCTCCGTGGCGATCCGAAGCTTCCGTTGTCGTGATTGGCATAGGGCAGGGCGTTCACTGTGGATCGCTCGACCGGAATGTTGCGGAATGCTAGCGTTATGACCTGGAAATGCCCCCGGCATCCACCGCGTCACTCCTCGGATCAGCGATGAAGCTGCATTGGTCGCCGCGCTCGCCGTTTGTGCGCAAGGTCATGATCGTGGCGCATGAGTGCGGCGTCGTCGACCGCCTCACTTGCGTGCGCACGGTTGTGGAAACGACCGTGCCACATGCCGAGCTGATGCGGGAGAACCCGCTATCGAAAATACCGACGCTCGTTCTCGACGACGGCACCGTGCTCTACGATTCACCCGTGATCTGCGAATATCTCGATGCGCTGGACGGTGCGCCGAAACTTTTTCCGCGACAGCCCAAAGCGCGCATCATAGCGCTCTGCCGGCAGGCGCTCGGAGACGGCTTTTTGGATCTGCTGGTGCTCAACCGCAATGAGCGTGCGCGCTCGCAGCCCTCGGACGCCCATCTGGCGAGCGCCGCGGTACGCAAAGCAGCCATCCTGGAGCATCTGGAGCGCGAGGCCGAAGCGCTCACCGTCACGCCGTTCGGCATCGGCCACATCGCTATCGGTTGCGCGCTGTCCTATCTCGATTTCCGCTATGCCGACGAGGATTGGCGCAAGGCTCACCTGCNNGCTTGGTCTGCGGACACTCGACCCGGGTACGCTCGATCGGCGCACAATTGGCCTTTTCGTTTTCCCGTTTTTCCCGACGGGGAGTACACCTTGACGCGGACACGGCGGCCGGGCAAGCCGCGACGGATTGGAGACGTTCATGGCCGTCTATACCGACGTCACGGCGGAGGATCTCGGCCGCTTCCTTGCCGGTTACGACATCGGCGAGCTTCGATCCTACAAGGGCATCGCCGAGGGGGTCGAGAACTCGAATTTCCTCGTTCATACCGGCCGCGGCCANNTACATCCTCACGCTCTACGAGCGGCGCGTCGCCGAGCGCGACCTGCCGTTCTTTCTGGCGCTCATGGAGCACCTGGCGAGCCGCGGCCTCACCTGCCCGCAGCCGGTGAAGAACCGGGAAGGCTTGGTGCTGGGCCGGCTCGCCGGGCGGCCCGCCGCGATCGTTACCTTCCTCGACGGTCTGTGGATCCGCCGGCCGAACGCGGCCCATTGCGCGGCGCTCGGCGAGGCGCTGGCGCGGCTGCATCTTGCCGGCGCGGATTTCGCCATGCGCCGCGACAACGCGCTCTCGGTCGCCGGTTGGCGGCAGCTCTACGAAGGTTGCCGCGAGCGCGCGCATAAGGTCGAGCGTAATCTCGAGACCCTCGTCGCCGGAGAACTCGAAGTGCTGGAGCGCGACTGGCCGAGCGGACTGCCGCAGGGCGTCATCCACGCGGATCTATTTCCGGACAATGTTTTTTTTCTCGGCGACAGGCTTTCCGGGCTGATCGATTTNNGACGTTGCGATCTGCCTCAACGCCTGGTGCTTTGAATCCGATCATTCCTACAATGTCACAAAAGGGCAGGCGCTGTTGGCGAGTTACATGAAGACGCGACCGCTGTCGGAGGAGGAACGCGAGAAGCTACCGCTTTTGGCGCGCGGCGCCGCGCTACGCTTTTTGCTCACACGGCTGGTCGACTGGCTCGACGTGCCGCCGGGCGCGCTGGTGCGGCCAAAGGATCCGCGCGAATATGCGCGAAAACTCCGCTTTCACCAGAAGGTCAAGAGCTGGCGCGATTACGGAGCCCAAGATTACGGGATAAATCTGCCGTGAATGCCGAACCGCCGCAAGCAGTGCCCCAAGCATTGCCCCGTGTCGTCATTCACACCGACGGCGCCTGCTCCGGCAATCCTGGGCCCGGCGGCTGGGGCGCAATCCTGACTTTCGGCGATCGCGAGAAGGAGCTCAAAGGCGGCGACGCCAACACCACCAACAACCGCATGGAATTGATGGCCGCGATCTCAGCGCTCGAAGCGCTCAAGAAGCCGTGCCGCGTCGACCTGCACACCGACAGCCAATATTTGCGCAACGGCATCATGTCCTGGATCGCCAACTGGAAGCGCAACGGCTGGCGCACCGCCGACAAGAAGCCGGTGAAGAACGTCGATCTGTGGAAGCGGCTCGACGCGGCGCTCGGCGCGCACCAAATCCACTGGCACTGGGTGAAGGGGCACTCCGGCCATGACATGAACGAACGCGCCGACGAATTGGCGCGCGCGGCGATAGCGGAGATCAGGGCGGCGGCTGGGGCGGCGAAGCGCTAGAGTTACTCCAGGCTCGCGGGCTTACACCCGCGGCCCGGCATAACGCGCGATTACAGCGACTTCAGCAGATTGTCGGCACCCGAGATTTCGGCCTTGCCGGGTGAATCCTCGAGGTTGAGCGTCTTTACCACGCCGTCGTCGACGACGATGGCATAGCGCTGCGAGCGCACGCCGAGACCGCGCTCGGTCAGGTCCGCCGTCAGGCCGAGCGCCTTGGCCCAATTGGCGCTGCCGTCGGCCAGAAACTCGATCGCGTCGGCGCCGGAGGCCTTCTTCCAGGCGTCCATCACGAACACGTCGTTGACGCCGGTCACGGCGATTGTGTCGATGCCCTTGGCCTTGATCGCCGCCGCGTTCTTCGCGAAGCCCGGCAGGTGGTTTTTGTGACAGGTCGGCGTGAAAGCGCCCGGCACTGCGAACAGCACCACTTTCTTGCCTTTGAACAATTCGTCCGTCGTCAACGGCTTTGGCCCATCGGCCGTCATCACCGTGAAGGTGCCGCTGGGTACGCGGTCGCCAACCTTAATCGCCATGATCGTGTCCTCTCGTGTTCGCAATCTAATTCTTCGTCCACCGACGCGGCGGCGGCATAACCTAGCGTCCCGTACGGATTAGTCGAGATGGGTCTCGACTTCGATGGCGTCGTCGCCGGAGACGGCGGTGAAGGTGAGCGCGGCGCCTGCGGCATGCGTATCCGGCGGCAGGCCGTCGAGATCGAAGCTAAATTGCCGCGTGGCGCCGTCGCTGCCGGCAGATTGCGCGACCGGTTCCGGCAGCGGCAACGACCAGTCGGGCGTCGGCCCTTCGACGAACAGATCGACCGGCCCACCGGCCGGCGCCGCGACCTCGACCACGACGCGCTCATGCGCGCCGCCGGGCTCGCGATGCACGGCGAGAATGGCAAGACCTTTGCTGTGACCGTTTTTGCTCAAGCCGCCTTCGCCGAGCGCGACGCGCCGCGGCACGCGAATCTCGGCTTTCTCGATGGTTGTTTCTTCCGCGCCGTCGCCCCTGAGCCGCAGCTTGAGGCTGGCCTCGACCGGCACGCACATTGTCCCGCAGACGTCGTAGCCGAGCTTGATTTGCAGCGACGATTGCTTCGCGGCGTCGTTAGGCGCGATGCGTAGCGGCAAGATGACACGATCGACATAGCCGATCGAATTGCCGCCGGCGCCGTCGGGGAATCGCGTCGGTGCCGGCCACAGCACGGTAACCGCTTTCACATTGTCGGAGCCGGAGAAATCGAGCGTCGGTGGCATGCCGGAATCGCCGGGATCGCGCCAATAGGTCCTCCAGCCGGGTTCGAGCTTGATCTCGATACCGGCCCGCACAAATGTGGCGTCGGTGGTCTTGGTCATCGAACCAGCGAGAAGGCGCGTGGCGGTGTGGGCTTGCGCATCCCAATCGGAGACGTCCTGCGCCCGCGCCGCTGGCATCCCTGGCAGGCCGATCAGGGTTGCCGCCGCAAGTGTCGACAGACGAGGTAATAGACGAGATTGCATGACCGCTGTTTAGGGCGCGCCGCGGACAAGCGCCACTGACATGATTGTGACCGTACGGCAAAGTGGTACCGCCCCACAACGGCCGGAGCCACGCATTGGCGCCTGAGTCCATACCGTGAACTTTTAGCCTCGTCGTTCGTTTGCAATTACGCATCTATGGGCTAACCTTTCCAGTTATGAAATTGCCGCGCGGCACATCGGGGAAAAATCGGCGCCGAGGCTATCTCGACGGCCAGATGCTAATCGCCATGCCGGCGATGCTCGACGAGCGCTTTTCGCGTTCGGTGATCTACGTTTGCGCGCATTCGTCGGAGGGCGCGATGGGCATCGTCGTCAATCATCCGGCGCCAAACATCAATTTTTCCGATCTCCTGGTGAAGCTCAACGTGATCCCGTCAGCCGACGTGATCCAACTGCCGGTGCGAGCCGACGTGGTCAAGGTCATGCGCGGCGGACCGGTCGAGACCGAGCGCGGCTTCGTCCTGCACTCGGCCGATTTTTTTATCGAGAATTCGACGCTGCCGATCGATGACGGCATCTGTCTCACCGCCACGATCGATATTCTCAAAGCGATCGCGCGCGGCGACGGACCGGCCAGCGCCATCCTGGCGCTTGGCTATGCCGGCTGGGCGCCGGGCCAGCTTGAAAACGAGATACAAGGCAACGGCTGGCTGCACTGCGCGGCCGATTCGGAACTCATTTTCGGTCCCGACATTGGCGGCAAATACGACAAAGCGCTCAAGAAAATCGGCATCGATCTCGGCATGCTGTCGAGCGAAGCCGGCCACGCTTAACCGAAAACATGCGCGCTTTTTAGCGTGCGACTGCCATGTTGCGATCGGGTTCGAGCAGCGCGCGCGCCCGCTCGGCGGTCATCGGCTCGCCGAAGACGAAGCCTTGCGCATATTCGCAGCCGAGCTGAAACAGTTCGACCGCATCGGAGTCGGTTTCGGCGCCCTCCGCCACGACGTCCATGCCGAGATCGTGGGCGAGCGTGATGATCGAGCGCAAAATGACAGGACGCGTGCCTTTGGCAGTGGTGCGCACGAACGACTGGTCGATCTTGATCGTGTCGAACGGAAACCGCTGCAGATAAGACAGCGACGAATAGCCGGTGCCGAAATCGTCCAGCGCCAAGCCGGCGCCTAGCTCGCGAATCCGGTGCAGCATCTGGGCGGCGTGTTCCGGGTTTTCCATCACCACCGATTCGGTGAGTTCAAGCTTGAGCGAGCCTCGGGTGAGCGGCGAGCGCGCCAGCACCGTGCGCAGATCCTGAATCAGATCGTGGCGCAGCAATTGGCGCGACGACACATTGACGCTGGCGAACAGCGGCTCGCGCTGGCGCAGCGTACGCTGCCAAGTGCTGAGCTGCCGCGCCGTGCGGTCGAGGACGAACAGGCCGAGCTCGACGATCAGTCCGGATTCCTCGGCGATGTTGATGAAGTCGACCGGCGCCACCCGGCCGAGCTTCGGGTGATTCCAGCGCGCCAGCGCCTCGAAGCCGGCGACGGCGCGATCCTCGAGCCGGATGATCGGCTGGTAGAGGATCGCGATCTCGTCGCGCTCGATCGCGCGGCGCAAATCGGATTCGATCGAGAGCCGGTCGGTCTTGCGCGCGCGCATGGCGGCCTTGAAGATGTCGATGCGGTCACCGCCGCCGCGCTTGGCGTGATACATCGCCAGCTCGGCATCCTTGAGCACCTCTTCGCCGCGCTGCGGATCGCTGTCGCTGAGCGTCAATCCGATCGAGGCGGTGAGAAATATCTCGCGGTCCTTAAACGTGATCGGCGCGCGCAGCGTTTTACGGATGGTTTCGGCAAAACCGGTGATGCGCGCTGATTCGCGCTCCGACAGCAGGATCAGGCCGAACTGGTCGCCCGATAGCCGCGCCAGCGTATCCTGCGGCTTGATCAGGCGACCCATGCGGCGCGCCAATGTGAGAAGGATCGAGTCACCGACTGCCATGCCGACGGAGTCGTTGACCTGTTTGAAGCGATCGAGATCGATCACGATCACGGTTGGTCGCATCGCCGTTTCGGTCTTGGCGAAGCCGAGCACGGCTTCGAGCCGGTCGAGGAATAGTTCGCGGTTGGGCAGCCCGGTGAGATTGTCGTGCACGGCGTCGTGTAACAGCCGCTCTTCGGCGGTCTTGAACTCGGTGACGTCGGTGAGCGTGCCGACGAGGCGAACCACTTCGCCGTCGGACCCGACGACGGGCCGCGCCCGCAGCGCGAACCACAGATAGTGCCCGTCGGCGGTGCGCATGCGGAAATCCTGCGCCACTCGTCCACGCCGCTGTTCGATTACGCTGTCGAGCGTGGCGCGGAAACGGTCGCGGTCGAGCTGGTGCAAAACGTCGAGCCACTTGGCCGCCGGGCCGTCGAGCGAGCCGGCCTTCAATCCGAGCGCCGTTTCGGTCTCGGGACTGGTGAAGACTTTGTCGGCGGCGACGTCCCAGTCCCAGATCATGTCGCCGGCGCCGGTGAGCGCCAGCGCGCGCCGTTCGACGTCGGACACGATGCCGCTGGTCGACCCGCCGGCAAAGGCGTGTTGCATGACCGTAAAGCCGATCAGCATGACGATAAGGACAAGGCCGCCGAGCAACGCCGGGCCGACAATGTCGTTGGTGAGAAACCCCAATACCGTTGCCGCGGCGGCGATCACCCAGACGAGGAGGAGAAGCCAAGTCGGGATCAACATGACGGCGCGATCGTAGTCGTGGGTGGAGAGATAGACGACGAGCGCGAAGCCGAGCACGGCGACGAGGAATAACGAGATGCGCGCGATACCGGCGGCGACCGCCGGCGAGAACAGGGCGACCGCGACCAGCGCGCCAAGGAAGGCGAGCCAGCCGACGGTGATATGGGCGTAGCGCACGTGCCAGCGATTGAGATTGAGATAAGCGAACAGGAACACCAAGAGCGTCGCCGCCAGGATTGCTTCGCCAGACGCGCGCCAGATGCGTTCGGCGCCTGACGACATGTCGAAAACCTTAGGCCAGAAGCCGAAGTCGATGCCGATATAGATCAGCACCGCCCAGCCGAGTGCCGCGGCGGCGGGGAACATCACGCTGCCTTTCACCACGAATAGAATCGTTAGGAACAGCGCCAGCAACCCGGCAATGCCGATGACGATGCCTTGGTAGAGCGTCAGCGAATTGACCTTGTCCTTGTAGGCGTCGGGCTCCCACAGATAGAGCTGCGGCAGGTTATCGGTGCGCAGCTCAGCGACGAAGGTAATGACGGTGCCAGGGTCGAGCGTGATGCGAAACACATCCGCGGTGGCGTTCTCCTGCCGCTCCGGCGGATCGCCCGATGATGGCGTTATGGAGACGATGCGCGAAAGCCCGAGATCGGGCCAGATCAGTCCGGAGCCGACCATGCGATAATGCGGCGCGACGATGAGGCGGTCGATTTGCTCGTCGCCATTATTGGCGAGCGCGAACACCGCCCAATTGGAGCCGGCTTCGCGCGCGCGCACTTCGATGCGCCGGATGATGCCGTCTGGGCCCGGCGCGGTGGAGACCTGAATGCGGTCGCCATCGGTATGCCGGAACTCGACCGCGTCGGTCAGGTCGATGGCTTGGGCGTCGGTGCGGACATTGACGGCTTCGACGGCAAGCGCCGCGCGGACGCCGACGAGCGCCGCGAATGCGACCGCGAGTACCGCGCAAAAAGTCCCCGCGCTCGAACCGGCGGCGCGCAGAAATGCCACGAGACGACCTCCCAGGCCGGCAACAGGCGCCGTTCGCGCCACAATCAAGTCCCCCAAATGACTACCTAACGGGCTTTACGCCGAATTCGCGGCCGCATGGTCCCGTCGCGCCGCATCGGCGCCGGCCCGATTGCGCCGCAACTGCCTTTAGTAGCCTCTGACGGGTTGCGGAGCAAGGATATTTCCCGTTTAGTTTCAAAGGGTCAGGACAATTTTGTCATTGTGGTTGCTGGCCGCGACATGTTGCGGTTTGGGCGCTGCCGCGGCGGTGTGACAATGGCTGCCGCTGCCGGTAAAAGTGCCGTGCAGGAGGCAAAGGAAAGAATGCCCGCCGTCGACGACGAGGAAAAACCCAAAAAGAAGCTCGCGCATGAGATCGGGCAGGATCTGACGCTGTTATCGGCCGGCGAATTGACCGACCGGATTAGCCTCCTCAAGGACGAGATCGCGCGGCTTGAGGCCGACAGGGGAAAGAAGCTCGCGCTAAAATCGGCTGCTGATAGTATTTTCAAAAAGTGAGTATTTTTAACATCTTAGCGTTAAGCGCAAGCCCCAGGTCGCGGCCCTATACGAAGGCTTTGGCAAGGTAGTGCGATTTCTTAACTCTTGGTTAAGCTTTCTCGTTCATTACAATTCATGTCCAGTCTTCTGGACATTGAGTGGCTCCTGTCCACTCTGTTTGACGCCTCCCTGTTATCACCTTGAGCCGCCGGCAACGGCGGCTCTTTTTTGTTCATCGCTCCCGCCGGCAAGCGCCTTATCGGCTCAAACGGCGCCGGCTTTTTGTCCGGGCACGACCATTCCGAGAAACGGTGCCGGTTTTTAGGCGTCATGCGCTCGGTCTCAACTATGTCGGAAGCTTCCTTGCCCGGACCGCTGGACAGCGCACGCGGACCGCGCGATGCTGCGGGCTGTGTGAGGCGTATATGTCCGAGAAGCGTATGGTGGAAGCCGGCGCGGTTTCTTTTAGCGAGCGGCTGGCGAACTCGCAGGTCTTCGCGACCTTGTTTCGCGACGGCATGGCGTTGGTCGAGGAAACCGCGAGCTATCTCGACGGCTCCGGACGGCAAGAATCCAAAAAGCTCGAACGCAACGCCGGTCTCGTCTATGCGACCGAGAGCATGCGGCTGACCACCAGGCTGATGCAACTGGCCTCGTGGCTGTTGCTGCATCGGGCGGTCAAGGAAGGCGAGATGACGCTCGCCCAGGCCAACAAGGAAAAGAGCAAAGTGAGGCTCGCCGCCTGCGAGCCGGGCGATGCGAAATCGCTCGAGTTGTTGCCGGCAAAGCTGCAGGAACTGATCGCGCGCTCCACCAAGCTCCAGGCCGAGGTCCGCCGGCTTGACGCCACCATGCATTCGCCGCCGCCGCCGCGCGTCGCAACCGACAACCCGGTCGAACGTCAATTGGGGTTGTTGAAGGCGGCGTTCGAGTCCGACGGCTGAACAACGGCCGCGCATATTCAAAAGCGCGGCCGGAACGAAGTTCCGCTCTTCTCGATATAGCCGGCGAACGGGGCGCCGACATGTCCCGGAAACACCAGCGCACCGCTTGCGGCGCAATCCTCGAGCACGCGGTGACGGCTCGCTTTGGCATCGTCGGCGTTAGAGTTCTTCGGAAAATTCCAGTCCGGATAGAAGATTTGCAAGAGGTGATGGAAGACGTCGCCCGTCACCATGGCGCGATGGCCGCCGCTGTCGAGCTTGAAGACGAAGTGCCCCGGCGAGTGGCCGGGCGCCGGCAATATTTCGATAAATTCGTCGAGCCGGTGCGGTCCGGTGACCAGATCGGCGCGGCCGGCTTCCACGATCGGCAATACGCTTTCACGAAAAGTTCCGAATTCCGCAGGCGCCGTGGCTGGGTCGAGATCGAGCTGTCGGAAATAGTCGAAATCCGGCTTCGAGAACACATAGCGGGCCTTGGCGAAGGTCGGCTCCCAGCGTCCGTTTTTCAGCCGCGTATTCCAGCCGAGATGATCGTGGTGCAGATGCGTGCACATCACCATGTCGATTTCGTCCGGCCGCGCGCCCGCCGCCGCAAGCCGATCGAGCCATGGCGTGTCGAGCATGTTCCACCATGGCCGCAACGGGCGGGATTTCTGATTGCCGCAGCAGGCGTCGATCAAAATCTTGCGGCCATTAAGCTCAATGAGCCAACTGTGAACGCTGAGCTTGAGCTTGCGGCTGTCGGGATCGTAATGGTTCGGCACCAGCCAATGGCCGTGCTCTTTGAGGTGAGCATCGGTCCACGCCGGAAACAGTTCCGACGGAGGGTAGATCGCGAGATAGGTTTCCTCGATGCGGGTGACGGTTGCTTTGCCGACTTTGAAGACCGTCATGGCAGACCGCCAAAGTCGGGAACCCGCGTCGCGCCTATTTCTTGAGGAAGCCCTCGAACTTCTTCTGGAAGCGCGACAATCGGCCGCCGCGGTCGAGCAGGTGCTGCTGGCCGCCGGTCCAGGCCGGATGCGACTTCGGATCGATATCGAGGTGCAGCGTATCGCCGGGCTTGCCCCAGGTCGTGCGCGTGGTGAATTCGGAGCCATCGGTCATTTTGACCGTGATCTGGTGGTAATCGGGGTGGATATCGGTTTTCATGGCGATGCTGCCGGTCTGGCCTTGCTGGAATCTCGGGGCGATTTGGCGGCTCTATAACCCGGCCTCTCCGGCGAAACAAGCCAAGGCTGAGCCAAGGTGAGTAAAGGTTGCGGCCGAAGCCCGCACTTTGCCGGCCGAAGTCGGTGGTTGACCAGCGCGTCGCGGGAGCGGCATTGTCCGGCCGCGCCGCGGTTGGACAGCAAAAGGGCCTCGCGGTGCAGGTATTTGTCGGGAAACCGCGATGAATTTGCGTGCCCAGAACGGAGCGGCGCCGACCGCAGCGGGTCAACCGGTCGAGGTGACGGTTGAGCCGCAAGCGCCTGCGGCAACGGTCGCGCCGGCCGCCGCCGCGGCCAAGCGCAAGGTCAATCTTCGCCCGCTCGCGTCGCTGTTGCCCTATGTGGACCGCTATCGCGGCCGGGCGATCGCCGCGCTTGGCGCCTTGGTTCTGGCCGCTTTGACGACGCTGGTCGTACCCATCGCGGTGCGCCGCATGATCGATTTCGGCTTCACCGCGCGCGGGCTTGAGCTGATCAACAGCTACTTCCTGGTCATGATCGGCGTTGCCGCAGTCCTCGCCTTCGCCAGCGGCGCCCGCTACTACCTCGTCACCACGCTCGGCGAGCGCATCGTCGCCGATCTGCGTGGCGACGTCTTCGCGCATCTGACCTCGCTCTCGGCCGACTTTTTCGACGAGGCCAAGACCGGCGAGATGATCTCGCGGCTCACCGCCGACACCACGCAGATCAAAGCCAGCGTCGGCTCCTCGGTTTCGGTGGCGTTGCGCAATCTCGTGCTGTTCGTCGGCGCCAGCGCCATGATGGTGGTGACGAACCCGCGGCTGTCGGCCTTTGTGCTCGCCGCGATCCCGATCATCATCTTGCCGCTTTATGCGTTCGGCCGCGCGGTGCGCCGCCGCTCGCGTTTCGCACAAGACACGCTTGCCGACGCCTCGGCCTATGCCGCCGAACTGATCGGCGCCGTGCGCATTCTGCAGGCCTTTACCAATGAGCGGCTCGGCATCGCGCGCTTTCGCGACGCGGTGGAACGCGCCTTCGAGGCGGCGCGGGATTCGATCCGTGCCCGCGCGCTGCTCACCGGCTTTGCCATCTTCCTGGTCACATCGAGCGTCGTCGTCGTGCTGTGGGTCGGCGCGCAGGAAGTGATGGCCGCGCAGATCACGCCAGGCCGGCTCGGGCAGTTCATTCTCTACGCCGCGTTCGCCGCGGGCGCGCTCGGTTCGCTGTCGGAAGTCGGCGGCGAGATCGCGGCGGCTTCCGGCGCCGCCGAGCGGCTGTTCGAGATCCTCGCGATCAAGCCCGCGATCTTTCGGCCGGCGCAACCGCTTAAGCTGCCGTTGCCGCCGCGCGGCGAGGCCGGTTTCGAGGGCGTCGTGTTCTCCTATCCGACGCGTCCTGACGTATCCGCCTTGAATGACGTGACGTTCCGCGTGCGGCAAGGCGAGAAGCTCGCCATCGTCGGTCCGTCCGGCGCCGGCAAGAGCACGATCTTTCATCTGTTGCTGCGTTTCTACGATCCGATCGCCGGCCGCGTGACGCTCGACGGCGTAAGCCTGGCCGATCTCGACCCCGCGGACTTGCGCGCGCGCATCGCGCTCGTGCCGCAGGAGAGCGTGATGTTCGCAACCACGGTCGGCGACAATATCCGCTTCGGCCGTCCCGACGCGACCGACGCCGAAGTCGCGCGCGCCGCCGAGCATGCCCATGCCGCGGGTTTCATCGCGGCGCTGCCGCGCGGCTACGACACGCCGGTCGGCGAGCGCGGCGTGACGCTGTCGGGCGGCCAGCGCCAGCGCATCGCCATTGCGCGCGCCATTTTGCGCGACGCGCCGCTTCTGCTGCTCGACGAGGCGACCTCCTCGCTCGACGCCGAAAGCGAAACCCAGGTCGCAGCGGCGCTGGCCGATCTGATGCGCGAGCGCACCACCATCGTCATCGCGCATCGGCTTGCCACCGTGCAGTCCTGCGACCGGATTTTGGTGCTCGACGAAGGCCGCATCGGCGAGGAAGGCACCCACCAGACGCTGGTCGCCGAGGGCGGCCTCTATGCGCGGCTGGCGAAGCTGCAGTTTCAGGGCACCTAAAGCAGCGTCATTGCGAGGCGTGAAACGAAGATGCAATCCGCTTCGCTTCGCTCGCGATGACATTAGGGCCGCCAGCTCATGGCGTGAATGGGCTTGCCGCTGATCGGATTTTTGCCGGCGCCGCTGACGGCAAATCCGGATTTCTCATAGAACCGAATGGCGCGCGCATTGTCGGTGTTGACGTCGAGATCGAGGCCCTTTGGCGAGATGCGTTTCGCCTCGGCGATCAGCGCTTCGGCGACGCCCGTTCCCCAGCGCTCCGGCGCCACCACGATCTGGTCGAGATAAAGCGTGTCCGGGTCGACCGTGACAAAACCGATCATGATGCCGGCGGTCTCGGCGATGACGATCGTGGTGTGAGGTACAAGTTCGTCGCGCCACCACCTGCGCCACCAGTCGAGCCGCGCTTTAAAATCGATGTCCGGATAAGTCGCGGCCCAAGTCCGCAGCCACAGCGCGATCGCGTCGTCGTCGTCGTCGCGCGCCTCATACGGCCTCAGCAAAAAGCCGGCGCTCACGGCGCCGACGCTTCCTTGACGGCCTCTTTGCCGGCTTCCTTGTGCGCTTCTTTCAAGAGGCGAAGCAGTTCGTGGTGCATGGTGTCGTTGCCGGCGACGACTTGCCCCTTGGTCAAGATGGCGTCGCCGCCGTCGAGGTCGGTGACGAAGCCGCCGGCTTCGCGCACGAGCAGCGAGCCCGCCGCGATATCCCACGGCGACAGATCGCGCTCCCAATAGGCGTCGAGCCTGCCGCACGCGACCCAGGCGAGATCAAGGGCGGCGGCGCCATAGCGGCGCAAGCCGGCGTAGTTCTGTTGCGCAGCGGCGATTTCGTGGCGCGCCAGCACCAGGTCGCCGCGCCCGTAATGCGGCAAGCCGCAGGCGACCACGGCCTCGGCGAGCCGCTTTCGCGCCGCCACCCGGATGCGCCGGTCGTTGAGATAAGCGCCCTTGCCGCGTTCGGCGAGAAACAGGTCGTCATTGGCCGGATTGTAAACCAGGCCGGCGACGATGGCGCCGTCGCGTTCGAGCCCGATCGACACTGCGAAATGCGGGATGCCGTGGAGGAAATTGGTGGTGCCGTCGAGCGGATCGACGATCCAGCGGTGCGACTTGTCGGCGCCCTCGCGCGCGCCGCCTTCTTCCCCTAAGAAGCCGTAATCCGGCCGCGCCTTGCTGAGTTCCTCGTGCACGATCTCCTCGGCGCGGCGATCGGCGGCGGTGACGAAATTGCGCGGGCCTTTGAGCGAAACCTGCAAGTTCTCGACCTCGCCGAGGTCGCGCTTGAGGCTG
>PLTE01000201.1:15160-15347 GCA_003164375.1 Hyphomicrobiales bacterium
TGGGAGGGGCGACTGACTCGCCGCGACATTGCCGTCGCAAGGAAATGAAAACGTCATCGCCGGTCTCCCCTTGCATCGTCTCAGTCTCGTGGAGTCCCGCGCCCCCTCCACCACGCTTCGCGTGGTCCCCCTCCCTCGCTATCGCGAGGGCGGATAAGCGCTCCCGTCCTCGCGCCACGCTTTTCGC
>PLTE01000178.1 GCA_003164375.1 Hyphomicrobiales bacterium
CGCCCTTCTCGTGGCCGAAGAGTTCCGATTCGATCAAATCGCGCGGGATTGCCGCCATATTGATGGCGACAAAAGGTCCGCTGCGCCGCTTGCCGTAGTCATGCAGCGCACGCGCCACCAGCTCCTTGCCGGTGCCGGATTCGCCTGAGATCATGACCGTCAAATCGGTCTGCATCAGCCGCGCCAAGACGCGATAGATTTCCTGCATCGCCGGTGAGCGGCCGACCAGGGGGATAGAGTCGAATTCCTCGACCTTGGCGGGCGGCCGCGACTTTTCCTTCGGCTCCGAGAGCGCGCGGCCGACAATCGCGATGAGCTCCTTGAGATCGAACGGCTTTGGCAAATATTCGTAGGCACCCCGCTCGGAGGCGCGAATGGCCGTCATGAACGTGTTCTGCGCGCTCATAATGATGATCGGCAAGTCCGGTCGCAGTTTTTTGATGCGCGGCAACAGATCGAAGGCGTTTTCGTCCGGCAAAAGCACGTCGCTGATGATTAGATCGCCGTCGCCTTGGCTGATCCAGCGCCAAAGCGTGGCGGCATTGCCGGTGGAGCGGACCTCGTAACCGGCGCGCGACAGCGCCTGATTGAGCACGGTCCGGATCGCTGAGTCATCGTCGGCGACGAGAATGCTACCCGCGGGCATCAATGATCCCCTTGTGAATGCAGGGTACCGTCCGCCTCCGCGGCCTCAGCGTGATCGGGGGCGGTATATTTGGGCATGAGGATGCGGAACGTGGTTCGGCGCGGCTGCGACTCGCATTCGATGATGCCGCCATGGTCGCCGACGATTTTGGCGACCAGTGCGAGACCCAAACCCGATCCGCTCGGCTTGGTCGTAACGAAAGGATCGAAAAGGTGCGGCATCAATTCGTCGGGCACGCCTGGTCCGTTATCCCGCACGCAAAATTCGAGTGGTAATGAGATGCGCGCGTTGCCGCCCGGCAGCGATAGTCGCACGCCCGGCCGGAACGCGGTGGTCAACGCGATTTCGCCGCCGCCGGAATTTTCACCGATCGACTCGGCGGCATTTTTGACCAGATTGAGAAAAACCTGCACCAGCTGATCGCGGTTGGCGAGCACCGGCGGCAGTGACGGATCGTAGTCCTCGATAAATTTGATGTGCCGCGCGAAGCCGGATTGCGCCAGGCGCTTCACATGATCGAGCACGACATGGATGTTGATCGGCTCGCGCTCGATCGGCCGTTCGTCGGTGAAGACTTCCATACGGTCGACGAGTTTCACGATCCGATCGGCTTCGTCGCAGATGAGCCGTGTCAATGTCCGGTCCTCATCCTCGACGGATTGTTCGAGCAATTGTGCGGCGCCGCGGATGCCGGACAACGGATTTTTGATCTCATGGGCGAGCATGGCGGCGAGCGCACTGACCGAACGCGCCGCGCCGCGATGGGTGAGCTGACGATCCATTTTGTCGGCGATACTGCGCTCCTGCAGCATCACCACGACGTAATCGGGACGCTCGGGCAGCGGCGCGACGAAAAGGTCGACCAGCCGGTCGCCGGGATTACGCGGGGTGCCGAGATCGACCTTGTATTCGTTGACCGCGGCGCCGCGCCCGCGCACTTGCTCGATCAGTGGTAACAGCGGACTGCCGAACGGCACCAAATCGCGTAATAGGTTGCGCCGTAACAGCGCCACCGAAACCTCGAAAAAAGCTTCTGCCGCGACATTGGCATCGACTACTTTACCGTCAGATGACACGACGATGACGGGATGCGGTAACGCATTGAGCACTGCGTCAGCAGCTGATGCAGCTAATAGTGGCGCGACGGCGCTCATTGATTGGCTCTCCAAGAGGCGCCTCCGAGTGCGCCCGTTGGAAATAAAAACTGTGAAGTCAGGGCCTTGGCCATTAAAAGTGAAATTCGGGTGTGCGTTGTCTTCGGTTGCACATGGATTAGGCGACAAAGCGTCATTGCATAGAGTTTAGCCAAAAAACTTCCAAGGGCGCAAGTGCTGCACTGCAATATACCTAACCTGTGCACATCACTAGCCCGCGAGGTCCCCGGCCGCCGCCGAGCGGTTCGCACATTGCCGGGACATGCGTTAAAGCCATAGCTGAACCGGAATTAGAGGGTTTTATGACGGGCATGGTGGCTGCTGTCGTCGTTGCTGCCGGACGTGGCGAACGCGCCGGTGGCGGCGTGCCGAAGCAATATCGTGACATCGCAGGCGAGCCGATGATTCGGACGACGCTGTCTAGTCTGCTTAATCATCCGCAGATTGGACCGGTTCAGACGGTCATCTTCCCCGGCGACGAAGGCATCTATCGCGGGGCGGTCGCGGGCCTCGACGGACTGCCGGCGCCGGTTGCCGGTGGTGCAACGCGACAGGCCTCGGTGCGCGCCGGGCTCGAGGTGCTGACTTCAAGCTCACCCGATATCGTCCTGATCCACGACGCTGCGCGCCCGTTTCTGACCGGCCGCCTGATCGACCGCGCGATCGCTGCAGCCAGGGTGGCCGGCGCTGCCGTGCCCGGCATCGTGATCCCCGACACCGTGAAAGAGATCGATGCCGCGGCGACCGTCGCCGCGACGCTCGACCGCAGCCGCTTGCGGATCGTGCAAACCCCACAGGCGTTCGTATTCGACCTCATCCTCGACGCGCACCGCCGTGCGGCTGCGGCTGGGCTCGAGAGCTTTACCGACGATGCCGCGCTGGCCGAATGGGCCGGTCATCGCGTCAGCGTCTTCGAAGGCGAAGCCGGCAATGTGAAGGTGACGACCAGCGACGATTTTGCCCGCGCCGAAATCATGCACCTGGCAAGTCTTTCTGACATTCGTACCGGCAACGGATTCGACGTGCACGTTTTCGGCGACGGCGATCATGTCATGATCGGTGGCATCCGCATCCCGCATTCGCGCGGCCTGACCGGACATTCCGACGCCGACGTTGTGCTTCACGCCCTGGTCGACGCCATTCTCGGCGCACTTGCCGACGGCGATATCGGCGCGCATTTTCCGCCATCCGATCCGCAATGGAAAGGCGCCGCGTCGGACCGTTTTCTTGCATTCGCCTGCGAGCGGGTACGGGCGCGCCGCGGCATGATCGCCCATCTCGACGTGACAGTCGTTTGTGAGGAGCCGCGGGTGTCGCCGCATCGCGACGCCGTGCGAGCGCGCATCGCAGCGATAGCCGGTATCCCTGTCGCTCGCGTTGGTGTGAAGGCGACGACCAGCGAGAAACTCGGTTTCACGGGCCGCGGCGAGGGCATGGTGGCAATGGCGACGGCGACGGTGCGGTTGCCGTGGAGCGCGGCATGATCGAAGACAAGCTGCACGGTGCGGCGCGCCGCGTCCTCGATCTGTGCCGCGCGCAGGGCCTGCATATCGTCACCGCGGAATCCTGCACCGGCGGGCTGGTGGCCGCGGCACTGACCGAAATCGCGGGCTCCTCCGAGGTCGTCGATTGCGGCTTCGTCACCTATTCTAACGCTGCCAAGCAAGCCATGCTCGACGTGCCGGCGGTGACGCTGGCGCGCCACGGCGCGGTGAGCGCGCAGACTGCGGCGGCGATGGCCAAAGGCGCGTTGAAGAATTCGCAAGCGGATTTCGCCGTCGCCATCACCGGCATCGCCGGTCCGGGCGGCGGCTCGAAACGAAAACCGGTCGGCCTCGTCTATTTCGCCGCCGCAAGCCGCAACGGCAAACGCCTCGCGCGGAGCCGGCGGTTCGGTAAGATCGGGCGGCAACGGGTGCGGCTGCGTTCCGTCGAGCAAGCACTGGCGTTGCTTGAGACCTTAGCGGAGGACGCGCACGCTTGACGGCCGATCGTTAACGGCGCGACACCGTCACCGGCTCCAGCCCCCCTCGCCGTGCTGGGACCAGTGTCCATTGTCGCCGAAACCGGACGACAGCTGCCAATGACCAGCCTGACGGTGGCCAAAATGGCTCTCCGAGCCATGGCTGGCCCAATGCCGGAAATCATGATCGGCGAAGTGATGCCCATGCGTATCGTGATGGGTGTCGCTGTGCTCTGCGTGTCGGACGCCGCGTCCGTAGAAGGAATGAAAGCTACCGCGGTAGAAGCCACCGCTAAGGCCCGCGCTCAAACCGCCGTGCGCACCGCCGGAGCCTCGCGCTGCGGCGTCGACCTGAGCCAAGGCGATGCCGAGACAAATGACCGCAGTCACGACGAAGAGGTTTTTCACACGCATCGGTTTCCTAGCCACGCCAGGCCACAGTGACGCCATGCATTATCGGCCTTCGGCAGAGCGAAGGCGACCGCTTTCGCAATCAAACGATCGAGATAGTTAAGCGGAAAAATCCGCCAGAGCATGATCCGGAAAAGTGGATACCAATTTTCCGAAAAGACCATGCTCAAACAAAATGCTAGAGCCCGGTTCTGATCCAATCAGGACCGATCAGGCTCTAAGCCACGCCGTACACTTCATCGGCACGCCGTTCGAAGGCGGCCGAAAAACGTCGGAAGGCTGCGTCAAACATCGCGCCCATCAACAGACCGAGCGTACGGCTACGGAATTCATAGGCGATGAAAAACTCGACCTCGCAAGCGATGTCTCCCGCCGCCCGGAACGTCCAGCGGTTGTTCATTTTCTGGAACGGGCCTTCGAGATATTGGACCAAAATCTGCAGTTTAGGGCGGTCGAGCGTGACGCGGGTGGTGAAGCTTTCGCGCACGAGCTTATAGGCGACCGTCATGTCGACGACGATTACCTCCCTGCCCTCGCTGTCGATCGTGCGCCGGCGCACGTGCAGCGCACGGCACAGCGGTACGAATTCCGGATAATGATCGACATCGGCAACAAGATCGAACATGTTGTTCGCGGAGTGCCGTACCCGCCGCTTGGTGGAAAATTGCGGCATCGCTTAGCGGGCCGCTCGCAGCGCCTTCAGCCGTGCAAAAGCCTCGCCTGCGTGATGTGATGACCGCGTCAGCGGGCTTGCCGCGACCATTGAAAATCCCTTGGCATAGGCGATTGTCTCCAACGCCTGGAATTCTTCCGGCGGCACGAAGCGCACAACCGGATGATGCTTGCGCGACGGTTGCAGATATTGGCCGATAGTTAGGAAGTCGACGCCGGCCGCGCGCAAGTCATCCATGACCTGCAGGACCTCATTACGCTCCTCGCCAAGGCCTAGCATGATGCCGGATTTGGTGAACATCGTAGCGTCGATGTCCTTGACCCGCTGCAATAACCGGATGGAGGCAAAGTATCGCGCGCCGGGTCGCACGGTGAGATATTTCGACGGTACCGTTTCCAGATTGTGGTTGAAGATGTCGGGTTTTGCAGTGACGACGATGTCCACTGCGCCATCCTTGCGCAAAAAATCCGGTGTCAGCACTTCAATCGTGGTGTCCGGGCAATGCGCGCGGATGGCGCGAATAACGGCTGCAAAATGTGCTGCCCCGCCGTCATCGAGATCGTCGCGATCGACCGAGGTGATGACGACATGCGCCAGCCCGAGCTTCGCGGTTGCTTCCGCGACATGTTGCGGCTCGCTCGCATCGAGCGCACCGGGCAGCCCGGTCTTGACGTTGCAGAAGGCG
>PLTE01000314.1:0-23495 GCA_003164375.1 Hyphomicrobiales bacterium
CGGTCGGCAGCAGCACGCCGAAATAACCGAGTTGATCGGCGGCCTGCGCAATCTGGCGCAGGTAATTGAAGTTCACGTCGCGGCCGCCGATGGTGGTGCCGAGATAGCGGCCGTCGCCGTGGGTCGGCAGGAACCAGAGAACGTTGAGCTGTGACGGCGCGGGCACGGTCATGAACCGGCTCGCCGCACGATGGCCGAGACCTCGACCGGCCTCGGCAACAGGCCGAGCGCATAGAAAGTGTCGGCGATTTCCTGCTGGTCCGCGATTGTGGTCGCGTCGAGCGGCTTGATGCCGTAGGTCTGCCGCTTCAGCGCGATCTCGAGGACCGACGCCGGGATGCCGATGCCGGCGCTCAATTGTGCCGCGACCACCGCCGAATTGCCCTCGGCCCAGCGATCGGTGTCGGCGACCGCACCTACCACGGCGTCGACGATTTGCGGATTGGCGTCGGCGAGACCTTTGCGCGCAAAGTAGAACTGATTGTTCGGCACCACGCCGGTGCCGTCGGCAAGCGTGTGCGCGCCGATAGTGGCCTCGGCGGAGGCCTGGTACGGATCCCAGATCGCCCACGCGTCGACAGCGCCGGTCTCGAATGCCGCGCGGGCGTCGGCCGGCGCCAGGAAGACCGGAGTGATTTCCGAATATTTGATGCCGGCCTTTTCCAGAAGCTTGACGACGAGGTAATGGACGTTGGCACCTTTGTTGAACGCGACCTTCTTACCCTTGATCTCGGCGAGCGATTTGATCGGGCTGTCTTTCGGCACCAGGATCGCTTCGCCCCTGGGCGCCGGCGGCTCGTGCGCGATATAGACAAAGTCGGCGGCGGCGGCCTGGGCAAAAATCGGCGGCGCTTCGCCGGTCTGGCCGAGATCGATGGCGCCGGCATTGACGGCTTCAAGCAGCGGCGGTCCGGAGGGGAATTCGGTCCACGTCACCGAAAAACCAAGCGGCGCGAGCTTCTTCTCCAGCTCGCCCGTGCCCTTGAGCAAAATGAAATTGCCGTATTTCTGATAGCCGATGCGGACAACCTGGTCCGCCGCGCTCGCCGGCAATGGGAACGCCTGAAAGAAAATCGCCAGCGCAGCAGCGAGCGCCGTGCTGAATACGACCCACCTCGAGTTTCTCATGACGACCTCCGATTTGCCGTGGCCGGTTTGGCCACGCAGCGGTTCAGGATTGGGTTGGCGTCCACACCGCCTCGCGCACCACGACCGATCGTGGGATCAAGCCGATACGGAAGAAGCGGTCGGCGACGGCCTGTTGCGTGCGCACGATGTCGTCGGTGACCTTGCCGATGGCGAACGAGGAGCGCCGCGCGGCGATGGTCTGAATTTCGAGATCGACGCCGGTGACGTCCGCCAGGACGCGGCCGACCTGGTCGCGATGGGCCTCGGCCCAGTTCGCTGTCTGCGCCAGAACGTCGATCACAGCGGAAACGAGCTGCGGCGAGCGCGCGGCAAAATCGCGATTGGCGATATAGAACGAATTGCTCTTGCCGAGATCGTCGGCGGTGACGAGCACGCGGCCGCCGCCGCGCACTTCGCCGATCGCGAAATAGGGATCCCAGACCGCCCAGGCGTCGATGCTGTCGCGGGCGAAGGCCGCCACCCCATCGGGCGGGCTCAAATAGACCGGCGTTATGTCGCTATAGGCGAGGCCGGCTTTGTCGAGCGCAGTGATCACGACATTGTGGGCGCTCGAACCTTTGGTGAATCCGATGCGCTTGCCCTTGAGGTCAGACAGCGTGCGGATGGCACTGTCCGGTTTCACCAGAATGCCCTGGCCATTGGTGACCGGCTGGCCGGCGACATAGACGATCCTGGCGCCGGCGGCTTGTGCGAAAATCGGCGGCGTATCGCCGACCTGACCGAAGTCGACTGCGCCGGCGTTCATCGCCTCGAGCATCGGCGGCCCGGACGGAAAGTCGACCCAGTTGATCGCGATTGCCGAAGACTCAAAGTGCTTTTCCAGCGTCGCCTGCTGCCGCGCGACGACCAGAACGCCGTTTTTCTGGTAGCCGATGCGGATTTCGTTTTGCTCTACTGCAAATGCCGGCGCGCCGACCAGTCCGGTCAGCGCCGCCATTGCGCTGCTGCAGAGCAGTGTGCGGCGACTAATCATTGCGGACGCTCTTTCAAACAAACGAAAGCGGATACGACCATTGCAAGTCCTCTTTGTCGATAGAATTGAAATACAAAGATTACGCCGCGCGGGTTATTTTGATCTTGAAACATAGCGCGTAGCAGATGGACGTTATCGTCGGCGGTCGCCGCGCCCGTTCACGCGTCAATCGCGCCCGCGCGGCGATAAAGTTCCGGAAGCACGGGACGCCATCGGCGTGATTTGAGGCAGAAAGCTCTTCTCTGCGGCGCAGTCAGTACGGTAGCTGTGTTTTAGCGAAACTGCCGAAACAGAAGATTCCGGTCGCAGCTAAGGGCAACCTGACGGAGGAGTTTGTGCTGTGGGATTCCGTAGTCGAATCCGCCAAATCATAACAAAAGCCTGACGCGCTGAAGGTGATTCCGCGGTTGCGGAATTGATCGTCTGCGCGCACTGGGCGCATTCGCTGGCCCGCGAAACCTGTTCGGAAACAAACACATCGTACGTAACCGTATCGAATTCGCCTGGCCGGGCGAGCTATAACCCTCAGCCGTCCTGTGGAAATGGGGGCTTGGACGTTCGGGAGACAATTCCTGTGCTCTTGCCCGTTCTTTGGGGGAGAGCCATGGCCACCGTCGCGATACGCAATCGTTTGCTTGGTGCACTTTTGCCGAGCGATCGGGACCTCCTGGCGCCGCACTTACGGCACGTCACGCTCCCGCTCAGACAAGATCTCGAACGACCCGATAGGCGCATCGAGAACATCTATTTTATCGAAGCCGGCATCGCCTCAGTCGTGGCCGAGCTACAAGCTGAAGTCTCGGTCGAAGTCGGATTAATCGGTTGTGAGGGGATGAGCGGCATGGCGGTTCTTCTGGGAACCGAGCAAACGCCCCATTCCACCTATATGCAGGTTGCGGGCGAAGGCCAGAAGATATCCGTGAAACAATTCCGCGCCGCGCTTGAGGCGAGCGACACTCTGAGGGACGTGCTTTTGAAATTCGTCCACGTCTTTATGATGCAGACCAGCCAGACCGCGATTGCCAATGCTCGCATTCCGCTCGCTCGACGCCTCGCGCGTTGGGTATTGATGGCCCAGGATCGCGGTCGCGATAATGTGCTGCCGCTAACGCACGAGTTCTTGGCCCTGATGCTTGGCGTGCGGCGCGCAGGGGTTACCGAGACGCTGCAAATTCTCAAGCGACAAAAGCTGATCGAGACCGCGCGAAATCTTATCGTCGTGAAAGACCGCAAAGGTCTGCAAAGGATCGCAGGCGCCGCTTACGGCTTGCTCGAGCGCGAATACCGTCGCCTCCTCGGTTAGTCGACGGCGTCCGCTGTGCCGCTGCACCGCTAATACCAACACAGCGGGTATGTCGCTTTAAGGGCATGCCGAAATCGTAATGCAGCGATCAAAAACGAAATGGCCGGGACGAGCCCGGCCATGACGACGTCATTTGTGTTGCGCGTTCAATCCAGCGGCTCGACTTTCACCAGCGCGTGGGCGTGGTTGCTGCCGACCCAGAACGCGACCGGCGTGGTCGAGTTGTCGAGAATGACGGTGCGCATATTGGTGTTGGACGGCATCAGATATTGCTCCGCCTCGCCGGTCTTGGGATCGAGCCGAACGACGCGGTCGGTGCCCATGGTCGAGGCCCAGATGTCGCCGTTCTTGTCGAACTGCGCCCGATAAGGGTAGGTGCCTGGCGGCAGCGGATATTCGGTGAACTGCTCGGTCTTGGTGTCGAACAGCGCGACCTTGTTGCCGCGATATTCCGCCGCCAGGATGCGGTCCTGGTCGTCGATCTCCATGCGGCGGACGCGGGCGTTCGCCGTCGGCGTCGCGAACCAGGTCACCTGTAGCGTCTTGGCGTCGATCTTGACGAGATGGCCTTCGTCGAATTCGGCCATCCACAGGTTATTCTTGGAATCCGAAATCACCTGATACATGCCGTAACGGCGGCCGGCCGGCAGCTGGTCGGTCGGGTGGAATTTCTCCCATTGCCCGCTGGCCAAGTCGACACGGAAGATGTCCTGCGTGCCGACGCTCTTGGTCCACACTTTGCCGTCGACGTCGTGGCGCAGACCAGTGAAATTGAGCTGCACGCGATCGTCGTTCCATTGCGCGGCAAGCGGATAGTATTTGATCTCGCCGGTCTTCGGATCGAGACTGCCGAGCGCGCCCTGGTACATGGTGTCGAACCAGAGCTTGCCTTCTTTGTCGTATTCGAGCGAAAGCAGGCCGACCGGCGCGTCGGGCTTGAATCTCTTGATCGGATATTCGGTGAGCTTGAGCGTCTTGGGATCGAATTTCGAGATGAACATCTCGCCGAAATCGGTGTACCAGACGTTGCCGTCCTCATCGAGCACGACGTCATGCGGCTCGGTGGTCGGACGCACCATGTCATATGTGGTGACGATCGCGCGCGTACTGCGCCCGGTCGGCCGCGGCAGCGTTTTGAACTCGTAGCCCCAGTGATCGACGGCGCTCAGATTTATGGTGGCGAGATACTCGGCAACCTTGCGGTACTGCTCCGGCGTGCCCATGCGCGTCCGGTCCAGCATCGGCTGCGGTTTGACCGGCTGGCTGACCGCGCCATAGCCCATCATGCGGGGGACGACCTGCATCCATTCGTTGACATCGTGGGTCGAGCGCACGACGCGTTCCAGCGTGTGGCAGCCGACGCAATTGAGCAGAAAGGCGTTTTGCTCCTCGGTGCCGGGGATACTGTCCATCCATTCGGAGTTGGTGAGCTGACCTGCCAGATTTTTGGTCTTGTTCAGCTTGAGGTTGACAGCGGAGGTCTGCTCGCTGACCACGTCGGTTGCCGCCGGCGCGGCGAGATCGTAGCCGACGGCGCGAATGGCGAGCGTGTAATGGCCCGGCTCGAGCCGGTTCTCCGGAAAGCTGTAATGGCCTTGCGCATCGCTGGTCACGCTGACCGAAACGATCGAGCCGTCTTTGTGGGCGGTAACGACGACGCCTTCCATGGCGCCTTCGGCCTCGGACGTGATCTGGCCGGCAAGCGCCGCCGGCGCCTGGCTGGCGGCATGCGCAGCCGATACCGCGAACTGGCATAGACCGGCCGCCGTAAGCACGGCCACCATGCGCAGCATGTCTGTGGATTTCATCGATTGCTCCCTAACGATGCTATTGTCGATCACGCGGAATGTACGCGCCGCCTCATGCGTCTGATGCGCAGGTTGGAGGTATCCTGCTCTTATCGGCGGTTTCCGACAAGAGGCTTGCGGACGATGTCGATGACGAAGCCTGGCGATGACGAAGTTGGGCGGCGCGGTCAGCGCAGGCTGCCCAGCGCGGCGTCGAGCAGCAAGCCGGCGAACAGGATCAAGCCGGCGTCGCGGTCGGATTTGAAGACGGCTAAGCAGTTGTCGGGATCGGCAATATCGAGGCGTGCGATCTGCCAAACCAGATGGGCGGTAAATACCAACAAGCCGAACGCGAAAACTAGACCGGCTCCGGCGGTCAAGCCGGCTGCGCCGATCAAAATGACGGCTAGTCCATAGAACAGAGCCAGCATCGGCTTGGTGCGGACACCGAACAACAGCGCGGTCGACTTGATGCCGATTAGTGCATCGTCGTCGCGATCCTGGTGCGCATAGATGGTGTCGTAGCCGATCACCCAGGAAATCGAGCCGGCATAGAGCAACAGCGCCGGCAGATCGAGCCGGCCGAAGGTCGCCGCCCAGCCCATCAGCGCGCCCCAGGAGAATGCCAGCCCGAGCACGATCTGCGGCCAATAGGTGATCCGTTTCATGAACGGATAAACAGCCACGATCCCGAGCGAGGCGATGCCGAGCGCGATGGTGAAGCTGTTGAATGCGATCAGCACCGCAAAGCCGGTGAGCGCTTGCAGGACGAGAAACATCGCGGCTTGCGCGACACTCACCTGGCCGGACGGGATCGGGCGCGATCGCGTCCGCTCGACGCTTGCGTCAAGATCGCGGTCGACGATGTCGTTCCAGGTGCAGCCGGCGCCGCGCATGGCGAAAGCGCCGATGAAAAACAACGCGATATGCCAAAGGTCCAGGGGGATTGCGCTCGGCGCCTTGGCATGCGCGGCGACCGCGGCCAGCGCCGACGACCACCAGCACGGCAACAGCAACAGCCAAGAGCCGATCGGACGGTCGAGCCGCGATAGCCGCAAATAAGGCCGCGACCAAGCCGGCGCGATGGTATCGACCCAGTTGCCGGTCGCGTCGGCAACCGAACCGGCCGCAGGCTTCATTGCCGTAACCGGATCATCGTGCCAGCGGATTGCCGGTCAGGGTGTCGAAAGTACCGCCGTGGCCGGTCTTGGTATTGGTCGCCGAATCGACCGTCGGCGTTTTGATGGCGTCGCTCAGCGTCGGCGCTTTGCGTTGCGGGGCGTCTTCGGCGCAGGCCGCTTCGCGAAACTTTATCGACTTCTCATGGCCGGCTTTCGCCGAGGCGATCGCCTCCGGAGGCACGCCGCACCAGGTCTTATTCTGTTCAAGGAATTTGACCACGGTCGTTTCGGCGGCGACGAAGCTCGTCATCAGCACGCAAATCTGCTTGCGGTCGACTTTGGCCTTCATCCCCGTCTGGACGGCCTCGGCTTTCTTCTGCGCCTCCGCGCTGAGCGCAGGGAATTGGGCGCATTGCGGCGCCATTTCCGCCCGCACGGCAGGAACCCCGGTACCGACCAGGAATAGCCCTGCCAGGCATAATGCCGAAACGTGCGCCAAAACGAGCCCGCGCTTCATGATGAACCCTTTCCTCAAGACGCCTCCCCAACGGCGCCCGAGCCGTGCTCGAGACCGTGCAAGAGGTGACTTTGCCCGAATCCGCGCCAGCATTAAAGACTCGCAGATTCCGGCGACAAGGCGGCGGAGCCGCGTTTTTCCTGCCCCGGCAACCGCGGGAGGGACGGGCGGGGGGCGACCCTGGTGTCGGACCGGCAACGGGAATAAAGCCAAGCTGAATCAACGGCAGTTTCAATCGGCTTTCCTGCCAAGCCGCGTTTCGCCAACCTGTTTTGTGCCATGACCGGCTATGACTTTCGCAGCCCCCGCCTTTGTGTGAGCGCACCGCTCGAAGAAGGCGCGGCGGTCACGCTGGATCGCGGGCAGGCGCATTACTTGACTACGGTGTTGCGCCTGAAAGAAGGCCACCACGTGCTCGTTTTCAACGGCCGCGACGGCGAGTGGAGCGCGACCATCGCGCTCGCCAAGCGCTCCGCCATGCTCCGGCTCGGCACGCGGACGCGGGCGCAGCCCGCGGCGGCGGACCTGCATTATCTGTTCGCGCCGCTCAAATCGGCGCGGCTCGATTACATGGTGCAGAAGGCCGTGGAGATGGGCGTCTCCCGGCTGCAGCCGGTGCATACGCGCTACGGCCAGGTGGCTCGCGTCAACCTCGAGCGGATGCGAGCCAATGCCGTGGAGGCCGCCGAGCAGTGCGGCATCCTTGCGCTGCCGGAGATCGCCGAGCCGATCGCGTTGACGGGATTGATCGCTGAACGCGAGCCCGGGCGGTATCTCGTGTTCTGCGACGAAGACGCCGAAACCGCCGATCCGATCGCTGTGTTTCGCCACCTGCCGCCGCATACGCCGCTTGCGGTCCTGGTCGGTCCCGAAGGCGGCTTTGCCGAGGACGAGCGGGCCTTGCTGCTCAAGGCGCCCAATGTGGTTCGGTTGTCGCTCGGTCCGCGCATCCTGCGCGCCGATACGGCTGCGGTGGCGGTGCTGGCGCTGGTTCAGGCCGTGCTCGGCGACTGGCGCCACGAGCCCGACAATCAGTGAATGATGCCAGGGCGGTCGTAACAGACGAAGCTGACGTAATCACCGTATTTGCGATGCACGCTGGTGACCTTCGCCAACCGGCCCCATCGCGCGCAATGACCTTCAGCGATCTGCTGGTAATTGCCTTCGACGTTCGGCGAGTAGGGGAAGATGCCGCCGGTGTCGTTGCCGGTGATACCGGGGCCCGGACCGGCAAAGTCCGAACCGGACGCCAAAGCTCCACCACCCATCACGGCGCCACCGCCGATGGCCAGTACGACGCCGAGCGCAATCAACAGCTTCCGACCCATCGCCGGGCTCTCCCGCCTCATGTCTCGCCGCCAAGTTTAGAGGCTCGCGCGGCCAATTGAAAGCCGGGCCGGCGGGTGGGCATTCACAGCATCGAATAGGCGCTAGCCACCATGCCGACCGGCCGCTTGTCGGCGGCGTGCAACAGCATGACGCGGCCGAAGCTGGTGTTGCGGCCGATCCGCACGACGCGCGCGTCCGCGACCACGTCGAAATTCACCGGGCGCAGGAAGTGCGTGGTCTGGTCGATCGTGCTCATCGGCCGGTAGCCGTTCCACGCGGCCGAGCAGGCGATGACCATGGCGGTGTCGGCCAGCGCCATCAAAGCCTGGCTGCAAACCACCGCGCCGTCAGAGCAAATCTTCTTGGAGAACGGCAGCCGTACGGTGGCGCCCGGCTGCCAATCCGGCAGCGCCCCCGGTGGGCGAGCCGGCTCCACGCTCTCGACCAGCAGCGCCAAATCTTGCACCCAGGGTGCGAACACCTCTGTCATCAGGCGTCCCGCCGCCTGCAGACCAAACGCGACCTGCGGCGTCAGAAGCCGGTGCACCTCGCCCATCGCCAATCTCCCCCAGTCTTTCCCCATGGTCCGTCAATGTCATTGCCGGATCATTCCGTATCTGTTGTGCGGCGATGAGCGCGGGGCGCCGCGGCCGCGCGGCATTGTTCCAGCAACGCACGCTGACGCGACGAATCAGTGCAACTACCTATATTGATAACACAGTGTCGGTTGCAGACGCGATTAAGCGCACGGCCAGTGACGGTCAGAGATCCAGGCCAGCTCTCGCTCAAGACGCTGGTGCGGGCTCGGCGCGCCGGGGGGTGCTGGATGCGGGCGTGACCTCAATGCCACGCTGGCCGGCGGCCGCGATGGCGGCGGCTTTGTACCCTTGACCGCAGTGCGGCGGCGCGGCACGGTTACGCCGGTTAGCGGGAAAGGGCTGTACCGTGTTCGGAACAGTATCCGGGACCATGTCATTCAAGACCATGTCATTCGGGATCATGTCAGGGCGGATTGCCGGCATCGCCGGTGTCCTGGCGCTCGTCCTTGCGCTATGCGTCGCGGTGCTGGCGCCGGCCCGCGCAGCTAGCTTTCTGGAAAAGAATTTCTGGTTGTCGGGCCCGCGTTACGACCGGGCCATGCCGGCTTGCGACTACCCGGGGGCGCTCGATCGCATCATTTCGAATTTCCGCACCAAGGAAGTCGGCTTCTGGAATTCCGAGCTGCGCATCGTCGGCGTCGAAAATATCCGTGAAATCGACACCATGCCGTGGGCCGCGCAGTCCATCCCGCGCCGTTTCTGCAGCGGCGTGGCCGTGATCAATGACGGCGCCAAGCACCCGATTTATTATTCCATCGGTGAAGATACCGGCATCATCGGCATGGATTGGGGCGTCAACTTTTGCGTCGCCGGCCTCGATCGCAATTGGGCTTACAATCCGAACTGCCGCGCCGCGCAGCCCTGATCCGGTCTAGGCTCCGGCCGCCGTCGGCGCCAAGGCTAATGCCGCGATGATGATTTTCATCGGCTCGCCTTTTCGTTTCGTAAGCCATCGCCCCCAAAAAGCACATCGCTATAGATACAGGCTCGCTGTTGCGCTTGGGCGTCGTATGATGGCGATCACGGTCGGATATGCGGAGCGGGGCGCAAGCAAGCGTCGGTCGCAAGCGCGAGGAGGGCGGCGATGCTGAATTTCATTAGACGTGCGGCGGTGGCGGCCTGTTTTTTCGCGCCTCTATCTGGCTTATCGCCGCTGCTTTCCTTGCCGGCGTCGGCGCAATACTTCAGGCATCAAGACTTCAGAAACGACGACTCGCGCCAGAACGAGCCCGGGCAATTCGATTTCTATGTGCTGTCGTTGTCATGGTCGCCGTCATTCTGCGCCGCCGCGGCCGAGCGTCATGGCGACGGTTCGGGCGGAGCGCAATGCGGGGCGCGGCCGTTTTCGTTCGTCGTGCACGGGCTATGGCCGCAATACACCAAGGGCTTTCCGGAATATTGCCAACAGCCGTCGCCACGGCTCTATCGCGGCATCGTCGACGCTATGCTCGATCTGATGCCGGCGCCGCATCTCATNNGGGACAAGCACGGCACCTGCTCGGGGCTCTCCCCGCGCGCCTATTTCGACACCGTGCGCAAGGCGCGCGCGGCGGTGAAAATCCCGCCCGAATATACCGACCTCACAGCGCCGCTGAACGTCACGCCCGGCGCGGTGGCGGATGCCTTCATCAAAGCCAATCCCGGTCTGTCGCAATCGGCGATCGCGATCGGCTGCGACAATAAAAGGTTGACCGAGGTGAGGCTGTGCCTCGCCAAGGATCTGAAATTCCGCGATTGCGCCGAGGTCGCCAAGCGCAGCTGCCGGCGCGATGGATTGGTCATGCCGCCGGTGCGCGGCGGCTAGCTGTGAGCATGATTGCGAGCGCTGCGGCCGAGCCTTAAGCGTATAACTTCGATGAATTATCAACACACTTTTCATGCCGGCAATTTTGCCGACGTGCACAAACATGTGGTGCTGACGCGCATCCTCGAACATTTGCGCTTAAAGCCGGCGGCGTTCCGCGTCATCGATAGCCACGCCGGCGCCGGCCGCTATGATCTTCTCGGTGCGGAGGCCGCACGCTCCGGCGAATGGCACGCCGGCATCGAACGGGTCCTTGCCGCGGCGCGGCAAGCCACGCTCGCCGGCGCCGCGCACAGTGAGGCACGGCAGGAACTGCCGCTGAAACTTTTGGCGCCTTATCTCGGCATCATAACGGCGCTCAATCCCGATGGAACGCTGCGCCTTTATCCGGGATCGCCGCTCGTCGCGAAAGCCCGGATGCGGCCGCAGGACCGTCTCATCGCCTGCGAGCTTGAACCGCGCGCGGCAAGTTCGCTCAAAGCCGTGCTGCGCGGCGAAGCGCGGGCCAAAGTGCTGACCATCGATGGCTGGATGGCGCTCAATGCCAATGTTCCGCCCACGGAGCGCCGCGGGGTTGTCCTGATCGATCCGCCTTACGAGGACGCGGACGATTTCATGCGGCTGTCGGCGGCGGTCAGCGAGGCTCATCGCAAATGGCCAACCGGCATTTACCTGCTGTGGTATCCGATCAAACGCCGCGACGCCGCCGACGCGCTGGCGCTAAGGCTGCGCCGGCTCGGCGTGCCGAAAATTCTGTATTGCGAAGTTACGCTGGGGCCGCCGCGCGCCGATGCCGGCCTCGTCGGCTCCGGCCTTATCGTGGTCAATCCGCCTTATCGCTTGGATGGGGAGTTGCGCATTCTGCTGCCAGCGCTCGCGCGCGCGTTCGCGCCGGACGCCGGCTTCACGCTCGGCTGGCTGGCCCGGGAGCGCTAGGAGATCTGCCCATCGCGATGCGTTCGGCTAGGGGCTCGCGGCGGCCGGACAGCGGCCGTCTATTTCGCCGGCAGCATATAGGTCTTGGTCTGATTGCATGTGGCGCACAGGAACGTGTGTCGTTGCATGTGGGAGGCAATCGGGTGGGGCGTAATCGCCGCCAGAACCATGCTCGTAGCGCATTTTGGACACAGCACCGTTGTTTCGGCCGCAAGCGCACCGGCTGTCTGGATCATTGGCCCGCTCCCATGCGACAGAAGCTGCATGCCGCGGCTTAACAAATCGTGCACGCAACACGCGAAAACGGCGCGCGGGCCACGCTGGGCTGCGTACATGGGCTGCGTACATGGGCTGCGTACATGGGCTGCGTACATGGGCTCCAGTTCGTTTTGGCGCCGGTTCATTTCCCGCCGGTGCGGGTGCTCTCTGTTTTCGGCATGGGACTCATTTTGCCGTCGAGCCAATCTTCGCCGACCGCGAGATCGTTCAGCGCCTTGTGGCGCTTGCGTTCGAATGACAATTTCTTTTCGCACCAAGCCACCCGCGCCGCCGATTCTTCGGCCTGCCGCCGGTATTCATTTGCTTTGGACATGACGACGATCCCCCTGTTGCCGGAAACAGAATTCGCCAGCAAGAAAACGCCGATCCCCGCACCCGGTTCCAACCGAATTTGCCCGAGGTCGCAAGCTATTTGATTGCTGCGCGCAGGATTTACCGGGACGCCGCCGCGAAAGCGCGAGGTGAACTCTGACGCGGTCCAAGACCGTTTACAGGAATGCGCTTAAATCCGAGAGCCGAAAGATCAGATTGAGCGCGACCAGCAAACCGATCGTGCAGAAAACAACAATCGTGATCAGATCGGGATTTGTCAGCGTTGCGATCAATTGAGACGATCCGGTGCCAGCGGCCGGAGCGGAGGAAGTTGCGGACTTTGGCGAAGTGCGTAGCTCACGCCTCAGCGACAATTGCGTCATAGGAACCTCCGTCTGAACTTCCAGCATCGCCCGCTTGCACGTACCCAATGACGGTGAGCGGGGAAGTGACCGGGATCACAGAACGGCGTTTATGTCTGGCCACGGCGCAAAGCGGAGGTCGCCAGCTTGAATCACCCTTGGTCACCCTTGGTCAGCCTTGGAAACGAACGCTTTAGGAACGGTAGCGCACCGAAGCAGGCGTAACCGTGGGTTCATGGGGCCGCGCCCTGGCCCGACACTCGCCAACGGCCGGCCCGGCGGCGGCCGGTGAAAGCCGCCGGATCGGTGAATGCCCACTTTTCCACAGCCGCAAATTGGTCTAATTGGTTAATGCTGGCTTAGACGTTCCGCCTCCTGTGGGGGGCCGGCGGAGTGACCAAGGCCGTCTTTGGCTCAAGTACTTTGCCCGTGTGAATGTCCGGCCGCCGTCGCACCGTGGGGGTGGCGGCGAATGGTCTACGGGGGAAGGAGTCATTCGATGGCAATGACCGGTACGGTCAAATTTTTCAACGGTGAACGCGGCTACGGCTTCATCAAGCCAGACGACGGTGGCCGCGATGTGTTCGTACACATTACCGCCGTTGAGCGCGCCGGATTGAAATCGCTGGTTGAGGGACAGCGCATCAGTTTCGACGTCGAGCCTGACAAGAAGGGCAAAGGCCCAAAGGCCGTCAATCTCGTCGTCACCAGCTAGGACGACGTTGCCGGGCCGCGCTAGCGCGGCGCCGGATCAGAGCGCGGGCGACGCTATCGCCGGCCGCGGCGATATGATTTTGTTGCGCGGCCGAAATTGCAGTCGCCGCAATTCGTGACATTCGAAATTTTTCCCATTCGAAATTTTTGCTATGGGATGGGCCCGAATTTCTCCAATCATGGTGCCACAATGATGCTGCTGCGTTCGTCGCCACCCTCGCCGTTCGGGCGCAAGGTGCGGATTGCCATTTCGCTCCTTGGCCTCGACGGCGAGGTCACAATCAAGCCGGCCGACCCGACCGATGTCTCCGACAGCGTTCGGCTGCAAAACCCGCTGGGCAAAATTCCGGTGCTGATCGTCGAAGACGGCACCGCCTATTATGACTCGCGCGTGATCCTCGATTATCTCGATGAGCGCTCAGGCGGCGGCAAGATCGTACCGCGCGACGCCGCCCGGCGGCTTGCCGCGCTGCGCCTGCAGGCTTTGTGTGACGGCATTCTCGATGCGTCGATCTTGACCGTTTACGAGGCGCGCTGGCGCAAGCCCGAGACCCACGACCAGAAATGGCTCGAGCACCAGGCTGGCAAGGTGACGCGCGGTCTGGCCGCGCTCGAAGCCGCGCCGCCGCGGCTCGATGCCGCGGTCGATGCGCTGCCAAATGTCGGCCAGATTGCGTTATCCTGTGCGCTTGGCTATCGCGATCTGCGGTTTGGCGGCGACTGGCGCGTCGGACTTCCTCACCTGGTCGCCTGGCTCGACGATTTTGCCGCGCGCGTGCCGGCGTATGCCGCGACCCAGGCGACGGAGTGAAGCTGGCGCTCGCGAATTGAACGAGGCCTGGATGGAGCTGCGATGAGCGAGCATGTGCTGGGTCAACTACCGCGGCGTGTCGACGAACAGACGTTCCCGAGCGGCGTAGCATTGTTTTTTCTGCTCATCGTCACTACGACTTATGTGGTCAATGGAATGGATCGGCTGCTGTATCCGCAGCTGGTGCCCTACATCAACCACCAATTCGGATTTTCGCTGGTCGAAGGCGGATTGCTGTCGACGATCTTCACGCTTGGAATGGGTATTGGCGGCGTTCCGGCCGGTTATTTGATTGATCACCTTTCGCGCAAGAGTGGCGTCATTATCGGGATGGCGATCTATTCGCTGTTCACCCTGACCTGTGCCTATTCGGCGAGTTTCTGGGACCTAGCCGGCTACCGTATCTTGACCGGCGTCGGCGAAGCCATCCAACAGGCGGCGCTCTACACGCTGGTGGGGGCGTTTTTCTATCGCTCGCGCTGCCTGGCGTTCGGCTCGCTGAATTTTGCCTACGGGATCGGGGCGTTTCTCGGTCCCGTCGTCGGCATGAAGGCGTTTGCAATGTCGGGCGAGCAGTGGCAATGGCCGCTGATCATTTTCGGCGTTGCGGGCTTTATCGTCTGCGCGATTTTCTGGGCGGCGGTCCCGAAGTCATTCACCGAGTTTCGCGGCGCCGGAAAAGTCGCCGATGAAGTGCGCGAGAATCACCTGCCGCAAAAACTCTTGACCCGAAATCTGATCCTGATTTCGATCGTCAATGTGATGGTCGGCTTTTCCAATTTCAGCTATATTGGGCTTTATCCGACATTCCTGAAATCCTCGCTGCACTATGACGCGGCCACCGCCGCGCTTTGCGGCGGCATGTACGGCATCGGCGCGTTCATGGGCATTCCGGCCGGCTACATGAGCGACCGGTTGAATCAGCGTTGGATCGTGATCGTCGCCGTGCTCGGCACCATGATCGCCGGTTACCTGATGTTCAATGTTGCCACCGCAGTTTGGCTCCAGGTCGTGCTGAGCTTTCTCTACGGAACGTTCGGCAGCGGCTTCTTGTTCGTCAATGTCTACGCGCTGTCGCAACGCAGCGTGAAGAAGGAGTTTCTCGGCCGCGCCTCCGGTATTGCGTCGAGCGCCCATTATCTGCCGGCGGCATTTGCCGGCATGCTGTTCGGCTGGCTGACGACTTTGCTCGGCTGGGGCGATGCCGGGTTTATTCTGTGGATTTTGTTCCCGCTGATCTCGCTCGTCTGCATGTTGCTTTTCAAGGACAGCATGATCAACGTTCTCAAGCGCTGAGGCCGAAGGGCCGCTGCCGTTGTCGTAACTTTTTTCGCCCGCTCTCCGGCCGAGCGATAACGGCGTCAAGTTTGCGAGTTTTGCAGCCGAGCCTGTTGCGGATTAGCCGAAAAGACGCGACTATCAGCCGTGGCTCGGGGGCCGGCCGGGGAATATCCAACTGGGAGAAACACTATGAAGGCGTCCTCATTGAGCTTCCAAGCCGCGGTGGTCTTTGTCGTAATCGGCATGGTCTGGGGCATCGTCATGGCGATCTCGGAAGATCATTCCGCTATGCCGGCCCACGCTCATTTGAATCTGTTGGGCTGGGTGTCGCTGTTCCTGTTCGGCATTTTTTATCGTCTGCATCCGTCGCTGGAAGGCGCCAAGAGCGCCTTCGTGCAGATCTGGGTCTGGATCGTCGGCACCGCCGTCCTCACGGTCGGGGTCGGGCTTGTACACAGCGGGCACGCCATAGGCGATCCGATCGCGGCGATCGGTTCGCTGATCGTGCTTGTCGATATGCTGTTGTTTGGCTGGCTGGTATTTCGGCGTGCGTCCGCCGACCCGGTCATCCAACCGTCGATTCTACCCGCGGAATAAAACCGCCGACACGCGCTCAATGTGACGGGCGATCCGGCCTGAGGCCTACTCCGCCTCAGCTATGGCCTGAGCTTCGGCCTCAGCCTCCGCATCAGCTTCCGCATCGCTGAGGCTTGGCGGGCTGACCGGGTTGGTCGCCAGAGTGATTTTTCGACGGCCCGTGGCGTGGCCATCGGCCGGGGATGCCTTCGGGGCTTCCCGCGAGCGTTCGAACAAGGCGGCGCCTGCGCTGCCTCCCTGCCATGTCAGATCGTCTTTCTCGCAGGTCGCGGCAATCGCCAGCCCAATCGAGGCGAGGTGGGCGCGGCGGTAGCAATACACGGCGAGCAGCGCCCTTGCTTTCGGCGGCACCGTCGCAATGAGCTCGTTCAGGCCATGGGCGCTGGCGCGATACATCTCGCCCAGCGTTTGATCGGCAACGGGACAGGGTTCGTCCTCAAGAAGCGCGCGCTGGTCGGGCATCATTCGCGAGGTCTCCAGGGTGGTTGTTCCCTGGTAAGCATCCGATGCTTTGCGTTAACGCGGCGTTAACCGAGCGATGATTGCTGCGGCCGAAGAGTCTCCGCCCGGCGGCGGCCGGCGCCCTCAGCGCCGATTTTTGGCCGACCGGCAAATAAAAACCCCGGGGTATGACCCCCGGGGTTGATGACGCCAATTCTCGTGGAAGATATCAGAAGCGGTAGTTCACACCGGCACGCAGCACGTTGCTGTGGAACGAGACGTTGTCGCTGGCGAGGCCTAAACCGCAGTTGATCCCGCAATTGAAGCTGCCGAGATCGACATAAAGATACTCGACCTTGGCCGTCCAGTTCGCAACAAGTGCTGCTTCAAGTCCGCCGCCGATGGTCCAGCCGGCTCTGTCGCTGCTGGTCGTGCCAAAACCGGGTGTCGCGGCGCGGACGTCGCCGAATGCGGCGCCGGCGGTGACATAAGGCATAAAGCGGTCGGCGGCGTAACCGAGCCGGCCGCGTACGGTCGAGAGCCAGCTGTCGCTGGTTTTGCAGCCCAGCGGGCAGTTCGTCGTCGAGCTGCCGTTGATGTCCGCCCAGTCGATGTCGCCTTCGATGCCGGCGACAGCTTGACCGAATTGATAATTGTAGCCAACGGTGCCGCCGATCAAGCCGCCGCTGATATCGCGGCTGCCGGTCCGGTCCCAGGACGAACTGCCGAAGGCGCCGCCACCGTTGATGCCGACATAGAACCCCGTCCAGTTATAGATCGGAGCCAACACCGGCGCTTTTGGATAGTAGGCCGGCGGCGGCGGACGCGACAGATCGGCCGCTGCGGCAGCTCCGGACAGCGCGATCAGACCGATCAACGCAACGCTCAAACGCTTCATAATGGATCTCCATAACGTAAATCACGACGCGTAGTTCAGAACGCGTGGGTTGTGGCCGCATAGTATTCGCAATGAACTATTCTACTAGTGTAGAAAAGCAACAGCACGATTTGTTTTTGTGTCTGTAATGTGGCGAGATTCTACTTTGGATCGCCACGATCAATGTCAATTAAGTCTTAAAATTGATTGGTAGTAGAATCACGAATTCATACGATCGCTTCTAATATATTATGAGTTGCGTGGCCGCGCGGCGGACTTAGAAGTGATAATTCACGCCCAGCCGCAGCAAGTTGGCTTCCAAGCCGTTATTGGCGCCGGTGACCGAGAAGCTGCGGTCGGCGAGGTCGAGATAGAGCCATTCGGCCTTGGCCGACCAGTGCGGCGTGAAACTCACTTCCGCGCCGACGCCGGCCGTCCAGCCGAAACTGGTGTGGCTCTCCGAGAGGTTGCCGGCGGTATTCGCGGTCAACTCGCCATAAGCGAGGCCGGCGGTGCCATAGATCAGAACGTTATTGATGGCGACGCCGGCGCGGCCGCGCACCGTGCCGAACCAGGGATTGGTGAATTGCCATGGCGCGAAGGTATCTTCGGCGCCGGACAGGTCGATGTCCGCCTCGCCGCCGTAAACGAAGTTGCCGTGCTGCCAGTTAAAGCCGGCCTCAAGCCCACCGGCCAAGCCCGAAGGGCGCGTCGGGTTGTTGCTCACGTCGCCCCATTCGTAGCCGAGCACGCCGCCGACATATGGGCCGGCCCAGCTATAGGCGGCGTATGGCGCCGGTGCAGTGTAGTAGTTCGAGGCCGGCAGGTCGGCGGCGACCGCCGCGCTTGTCATCGCGACTGCGAGAGCCGCGCCCAGAACTGTTTTCATCATGGCCTCCTTTTGGAATCGGGCGGAACGAGCGACATTGCGGGGCGTCACGAATGCCTCCACAGCGTCGAAGAAAGCGCCGAAGGCCGTCTGTCCGATCGCTACAATTTATCGCGATGTTTAAGTTAAGCAGTCCTGAATCGCGAAAGGCTTCCGAGTTGTTATCGTTAAGAGAGTCTATATCTCTGCCATGAGCCGGATCAGCGCTGTGAAGTGCGGGACACAATTTTCTACAATCGAAAAAGCATGAGCATTCCAAAGCTGGAAACCGCGCCCGAGATTGAACTCGTCGAGGACGACGACGAGCAATCCTTGCCGCTGCCCGAGGAGGCGGAAGCCATCGCGCTCGGCTCCGACGCTGAGGGGGATTTGCTTGCCGCCGGCCGCGCGGCCATCGTCCATTATGCCAAGCTCGCGCCGTCGCGGCCGGGCGTCTACCGCATGATCGATGCGCGCGGCGACGTGCTCTATGTCGGCAAGGCNNTCGAGATCATCTCCACCTCGACCGAAACCGAGGCGCTGCTGCTCGAAGCCAACCTGATCAAGCGGCTGCGGCCGCGTTTCAACGTGGTGCTGCGCGACGACAAATCGTTTCCCTATATTCTGATCACGTCCGACCATTGGGCGCCGCAGATTCTCAAGCATCGCGGCGCCCGCACGCGGGTCGGGCATTATTACGGGCCGTTCGCGTCGGTGTGGGCGGTCAACCGCACCGTCAATGCACTGCAGCGCGCCTTCCTGTTGCGCTCGTGCAGCGATTCATTTTTCGACAGCCGGACCCGGCCGTGTCTCTTGCATCAGATCAAGCGCTGCTCGGCGCCATGCACCAAGGAGATCGACTTTCGCGATTATGCGGTCCTGGTGCGCGAAGCCAACGAGTTCCTGTCCGGCCGCAGCAAAACGGTCAAGGACGAGCTTGCCGAGGAAATGGAAAAGGCATCGGCCGCGCTCGACTTCGAGCGCGCCGCGATTTATCGCGACCGCCTCGCGGCGCTGTCGGCGATCCAGTCGCACCAGGGCGTCAATCCACGCGGCGTCGAGGAGGCCGACGTATTCGCCGTGCATCTCCAGGGCGGCTTTTCCTGCGTCGAAGTGTTCTTCTTCCGCACCGGGCAGAACTGGGGCAATCGCGCTTATTTTCCCAAAGCCGACCGCTCGCTCACGGCAGGCGAAATCCTGGCCGCGTTCCTGGCGCAGTTTTACGACGACAAGCCGGCGCCGCGCCTGGTTCTGATTTCGCATGCCATCGCCGATCAGGCGCTGTTGGCGCGGGCGCTGTCGACGAAGAACGGCCGCAAGATCGACATCGTGGCGCCGCAACGCGGTGAGAAAAAGGACTTGGTCGAGCACGCGCTTGCCAATGCGCGCGAAGCGCTTGGCCGCAAGCTTGCGGAGACGACGTCGCAACAGAAATTGTTGCGTGCGCTTGCCGAGACTTTTGGTTTGTCACAGCCGCCGCGCCGCATCGAGGTTTACGATAACAGTCACATTCAGGGATCCAACGCGGTCGGCGCCATGATCGTCGCCGGGCCGGAAGGTTTTCGCAAAAGCCAGTACCGCAAGTTCAATATCCGCTCGGCCGATCTCACGCCCGGCGACGATTTTGCCATGATGCGCGAGGTGTTGGCGCGCCGCTTCAAGCGGCTCCTTGCCGAAGCGCCAAGAGCCTTACCCTCTCCCGTTCAGGGAGAGGACGGCGCGCGGCAAAGCTGCGCGCCGGGTGAGGGCATTGTGGAGCCCGGGCCCTCACCCGTTCTCGCTACGCTCGAACCGCCTCTCCCGGAACGGGAGAGGGAAGAGGAAGATACTGACCCGCCCTGGCCGGACGTCGTCCTGATCGACGGCGGCCAGGGCCACCTGACGGCGGCGCGCGAGGTGTTCGCGGAACTCGGCGTGGAAGTTCCACTGATCGCCATCGCCAAGGGGCCGGAGCGCGACGCCGGCCGCGAAACCTTCTTTATTCCCGGCCGTGACTCGTTCAAGCTGCCGCCGCGCGATCCGGTGCTCTATTTTGTCGAGCGGCTGCGCGACGAGGCGCATCGTTTCGCCATCGGTTCGCACCGGGCGCGGCGCAGCCGCGATCTGCGGGAGGCGGGCCTGCAAGAGATTGCCGGCATCGGACCGGCCAGAAAGCGCGCGCTGTTGCACCATTTCGGCACGCTCAAGGCGATCGAACGCGCCGCGGTCACCGATCTGATGCAGGTGGATGGTATCAGTGCCGAATCCGCGCGACGCATCTATGCGTTCTTTCATGACGGGGCGGCATAGAGGGGCGCTTAAGTCTACGGCGGTGAAGATGAAGTACGCATTCGCTGCGCACGCCGATAAACTGTCATGCGCAATCCGGCCCTGTCGGTCGCGGCGCGGCGGCGCTATGCTGGCACCGCGATCAGTGCCAAGAAGAGTGCCAAGAACAGCGCCAAGAACGACACCATGAACTCGTCAACCACGACCACGCCGGGACCGTTGCGCGCGCGCGCGTTCGCGCTGCCCAATATTCTGACCTATGGCCGTATTGCCGCAGTGCCGGTCGTCGTCGGCTGCATGTTCTGGCAGAATATCCTGCATGGCGGATTGTGGCTGCGCTGGGTCGCGCTCGCCATCTTCATCGCCGCCGGCATCACCGATTTCCTCGACGGCTATCTGGCCCGCATCTGGGCGCAGCAATCCTCGCTCGGCCGCATGCTCGATCCGATCGCGGATAAGCTTCTGGTGGCGTCCTGCCTGTTGATGCTCGGCGCCGAGAAAACCATCCACGGCTGGTCGCTGTGGGCGGCGGTGGTCATCCTCTGCCGCGAGATCCTGGTATCGGGCTTGCGCGAATATCTCGCCGAGCTTCGTGTCAGCGTGCCGGTGACGCGGCTGGCCAAATGGAAAACCACTTTGCAGTTGGTCGCAGTCGGCTTTCTGATTTGCGGCGAGGCCGGCGACGAGATCGTGCCGGTGGTCACGCAGATCGGCATCGGGCTGCTCTGGCTCTCCGCGCTGCTGACGCTCTACACCGGCTGGGACTATCTGCAGGCCGGACTGCATCATCTCACCAAGGAGGATGTGTGAAACTCCGTTATTTCGCCTGGGTGCGCGAGCGGATCGGCTTGGCGGAAGAAGATTTAAGCCCGCCCGCCGCGGTTGCGACCATAGGCCAGCTTGTGGCCTGGCTCGCGCAACGCGGCGAGAACTATGCTTACGCCTTCGAGAATCCTAAAGTCATCCGCGCCGCGATCGACAAAAGCCATGTGCGCGCCGATGCGCGGATCGAAGGCGCCGGCGAAATTGCGTTCTTTCCGCCGATGACCGGCGGTTGACGGGCGACGGTGATGACCGCCACCATACGCTTGCAGCGCGAGGCCTTCGATGTTGCCGCCGAGGTGACGGCGCTCACGCGCGGGCGCACCGATATCGGCGCGGTGGTCACTTTCACCGGCATCTGTCGCGCCGACGAAAACGGCGAGCCGATTGCAGCGCTGACGCTCGAACATTACCCGGGCATGGCGGAAGCCGAGATCGGGCGCCATGTCGAAGCGGCCTGCGCGCGCTGGCCGTTGCTTGGGGTCACCGTGATCCACCGTTATGGCCGGATCGCGCCGGGTGAACTCATCGTGCTGGTGGTGACGGCGTCGAACCATCGCGAGGCGGCGTTTGCGGGCGCGCAATTTCTCATGGATTATCTGAAGACCCGCGCGCCGTTCTGGAAAGAGGTCGAGACGGCTTCCGGCAACACATCGGTCAAGACTTGGGTCGAAGCCAAGGCGGTCGACGAAGCCGCGGCCGCACGCTGGTCCGCGCCGGTGCCACGACGCGGAGCGGCTAAGTAAATAATGCCGCAAAGCGGCGAAGTGATCACCGGCGCTGGCTGCGGTCTTCGCCGTGCGGTTTGGCCCTAGCCGGGGCGTGCGCGGGCGACCAATAGGGGTTCACATTGCAAAAGCCGCGGTCGCCCGTGGTCAGGCCGGCCATGCATTCCGCGCCCGAGCGATAGCGGCAATCCCACCTGATATCGCCGGAGGTCGGATTGGTGATGGTGCACCATTGCGCGTCACCATAGGTCTGCGCCAGCCCGGGCGACGCATCGCCGCACAGCATTGCCGCGACGGCGGACACTGACAGTACAAGTCGCGCCATGGTCTCGCTCCATGAGCGATTTACGCCGCGGCGGCCTTGCCCTTCGGCTGCACGGCGTGGGTGTAATCGCGCATCAACTGCGCGGTGATGCGCGCGGGCGTGAACGTCCAATTGGCGATTTCGGACACCGCCGTCACCTCGGCGGCAGTGCCGGTGATGAAACATTCGGAAAATCCGGAAAGCTCCTCGGGCATAATGCGCCGCTCGATCACCTCGATATTGTTGTGGCGCGCCAATTCGATCACGGTCGAACGTGTGATCCCGGCGAGGAAGCAATCGGCGATCGGGGTGTGGATCTTGCCGTCCTTGATGAAGAAAATGTTGGCGCCGGTGCATTCGGCGACGCGGCCCTGCCAGTCGAGCATCATGGCGTCCGCATAGCCGCGTTGTTCGGCGCGGTGTTTGGAGATCGTGCAGATCATGTAGAGGCCCGCCGCCTTGGCGAGGCAGGGCGCGGTCTTCGGATCCGGCCGGCGGTAGTCGGCGAGGTCGAGGCGGATGCCCTTTAAACGCTGGGCCGGATCGAAATAGCTCGGCCATTCCCAGGTGGCGACGGCGACATGGATTGTGTTGGTCTGCGCCGAGACGCCAAGCGCCTCCGAGCCGCGCCAGGCGATCGGCCGGACATAGGCGTCTTTCTGATTATTCTGTTCCAGCACCAGGCGCTTGGCGGCGTCGATCTCCGCGACGCTGTAAGGAATCTCGAAGTCGAGAACTTTCGCCGAGTTTTTCAGGCGCTCGGAATGCGCGGTGCTTTTGAAGATTTCGCCGCCATAGGCGCGCTCGCCTTCGAACACGGCGCTGGCGTAATGCAGGCCGTGCGTAAGCACGCTGATCTTGCAGTCGGCGGTGGCAATAAGCTTGCCGTCGAACCAGATCACGTCGGCACGTTGGTCAAAGGGCACTGGCATGGCGGGCTCCTCGGCAAGTCTCCCCTCGCGGGGTTTCCCTCGCGTTGCCCGCCCGTTGCGCTTTGCAGCGATGTCGCGGCTGGGCTTTTGCGTCGGGAGCGGACTCCCGTTATGGTCTACGCCGCTCCCGAAAGACGCGTCATGAGAGCGCCATTTGGCGCACCTCGCAACGTCCGGGACGACTAGGCTATTAAAACGATATCGCGCTTGCAGGTTAACAACCAAGCCAAAATATGTCAACATAGCTGACCTAAATGGCCGACATCAGTATCGCAAGCACTCTACGTCCCACCGCGGCGGCCGTTGAGCCCGCGTCCGCCGCGAGCGAGCCGTATTTCGACCTCATCGAGCTTCTGTTCTTCGCCTATCGCGATTTCGTCG
>PLTE01000314.1:23548-23897 GCA_003164375.1 Hyphomicrobiales bacterium
CGCCAATGATCGCCGCCAGCGGCTCTTGTATGTCAGCCCGGTGGGCGAGGCGCTGGCGCTGAAGCTTGCCGGGCTGCAGACCGCGCGCATCGCCGGCGTGCTTGCCGAACTCGGCCCCGGCGCACGCGAGGCGGCGCGGCGTTTTCTCGCCGGCATGATCGACGCCGGCGATCGCGATCATGTTCTGCGCCTGATCGCCCGCTCCGATGCTCTTGCCGTTCGGGCGCGCACGCGCCCCAGCGATGCCTCATGACCGCCGCGGCTGCACATCCGGCGCCAAACTCGGCGCAGAATCCTTCCGACGACGCGCCGCACCTTCTCGTCGTCGATGACGACCGCCGCATCCGCG
>PLTE01000395.1 GCA_003164375.1 Hyphomicrobiales bacterium
TCGGCGGCCGATCTAATCGTTCACGGTCTGCGAAAAAACCGCGCGATCATTGCCTTTCCGTTCTGGTTCGCCCTCATCACACGGCTGGGCGGCGTTTTGCCCGACAGCCTGCGGCGATGGACGGCCGAGCCTTTCCGCTTCACGGTAGACGAGCGAAAGGAATAACATTCCAGCGGTCCGCCGGCGCCACCGCGAATCAGAGAAGCGACCGAATGATCCGGCATTTTGTTAAGGAGTTGGAAATTTTCTTGGCTAAAATGTGTCAGGAATACGCTACCACTCGCGCGACAATCCTCTAGGTGTGGCATTTCAGACACACCATTTCCATAATTGGCAAAGTAAAATTAAGGATAGTGTGCAATGGATAGAATCAGAAGTTTCTGAGCAGGAGTAAATCGATGAAGCGGATTTTTGTCACCGCGATGCTGTCGATCGTCGGTGCGGCGAGCGCGCTCGCTGCCGACCTACCACAGCCGATGCCGCCGCCGCCGCAGGCCCCTGCCATGTATGTTCCGGCCGCGGTGCCCGTCTACAATTGGGGCGGCATCTATATCGGCCTCAATGGCGGTTACGACTTCGGCCACAGTGATTGGACCGGCGGTGCCATATCATCCGGTACTTTCAGCACTTCCGGCTTCGTTGTCGGCGGCACCCTCGGCTTTAACTACCAGTGGGACGCACTCGTGGTCGGTGCCGAGACAGACCTCGACTATACAGGCGTCAGCGGCGATGGGCCCGCCAGCTTCTGCATTAATTGCAAAACCTCGAACGATTGGCTGGGCACGACCCGTGCACGCGCAGGTTGGGCGGTTGATCGCATTCTCTTCTACGGAACCGCCGGCGTCGCCTACGGCAATGTGCAAGCGTCCGCCTTCAATACCACCAACTCCAGCACCGAAATCGGCTGGACCGCCGGTGCCGGTGTCGAAGCCGCTTTCACCGACAATTTGACCGCCCGGATCGAGTATCTTTACGTCGATCTCAGCAGCGGATCCTGCACGACAGCGTGTGGAGCGCCACCCTTTGCCACTCAATCGGTCAGCTTTGAGCAAAGCGTGATCCGTGCCGGCATCGACTTCAAGTTCAGATAACGCAATGGGATTCGGCCTCGAGCTGAATCAGGATTGACCACGCTCGAGCCGCCAACCTTCACGTCGGCGAATCCTAATTGCTCATCGACCATCACGCAAAGCGACAAGAGGGCCCGCACGGGCCCTCTTTTTAGCATCAAGGCCTCAAGCGAACTTGCGGGGCTCTATCCCCTTCGCCATTCGGGACCACAGTCCTGCTGACGGTCCTTGGTAAAGGCGAAGGCGTCGGCGCATACGCGCACACCAAATGGGCTTAAGACGTCAGCCTTAAAATACGCCGCCAAGTCGTTTTGCGTTCGATCGATTTGAGCGGGCCCGGCAACGCGCGTTCGGCTTCCTCGGAAAGCTGAGCCTCGTGCCGGTGCACAAAGATCGCGCCGACGGTGAAAGCGACCACGGTGATCAGCCCAACAAGAACCACGATCGGCGCCTCCAGGCGCTCGAACTGCCGTCCGAGCGCGTAGGCGGCATAGCCATAAGTCACTGCCCAGATGCATGAACCGACCACATTGGCGAGCAGAAAGTTGCGCCAGGGCATGACATTGATCCCGGCAAAAATTCCGGCGACCGTGCGCAGCACCGGCAGGAATTGGGCGACGAAAACGATCTTGCCGCCGTGGCGCAGAAACAGATATTCCCCGAGTTTGATCCTGCGCTCGGTCATGCGCACATAATTGCCGTAGCGCAGCAACAGCCAATGGAATTCGTAGCCGATCACGTAGCCGATCGCACGGCCGACGATCGCTGAACCCGCAGCCGTCAAGATGACTGAGACGATGTTGAGGTCATGTTTGGTGCCAGCGTACACCGCAGCGAGAAGAAGCGCGGTCTCCCCCGGCAAGGGGATACCAGCGCATTCCAGACCGACAATCGCGGCCACCGTCAGGAGGCCGTAAGCGTGAATGAGGTGGCTGATAACGTGCATTTGACGCGGTGACGTTTGAACTTACGCTGTTCGGAGATGTCTCGATCGACGAAAGTCTGGTTAGCTCAGGCGCGGTCCTTATATGCGATTTTCAGCATGGCGACACCCTCATACCACGGTCATTGTGACGCGCCGATCGCCGCGCGTGTGTCGATCGGCGTCAGAACGAAAACCCGCCCTGCCACGTCTCGAACGGCGATCGCTCGTGCGAGAAGCTGTCCGCTGTATCCGGCCGCGGGTTGGCTTGTGATCTTTCCCATGGCTCTCTAACCGCGAGCCATGATTGCTGGTTTGGCGATATCGCAATGGTGGGAAAGGCGATCAAGTGACGCGGTGGTCGTCTGGGCGGAGCACGCAGATGGCTAGTGCATCGAAACGATTCGTCTCTCGGATTTCGAACCTCACCGAGAATAGTTCATTCAGTCGGCTTTCGCACTGACGCCAATCGACAACACGGCGTTAGCGTACCAACCGTCGGACTTGAATCCCACCGACCGTCGCGCAGTCGGCTTTTTGGCGTTGGAGCTTCGCGATTTCCGTTTTGTGTTTTTTGACGTGACGCGGCCTACCTGTACAACCTTATGCACAAAACACCTCCCAGCAGTTCAACAATCGGCGCCTTATTGACCGACGCCGTATCGCAACTGAAGGGTAGTGCATGGAGACATGGAACGTCAACATTCTCATACTGACGGCACCATGGTCACCGAGCCGCCGCCCGCAGCTGCCACCGACCAGCAGTGCGTCCTTACCTGACCGCAACACAAGTTCTGTTCGAACGGCTTAGGAAGTGGAAAGCCGCCGCTGTAGTTGCGGCCGCGTGATAACCAGATCGGCCAGTCGACGGCCGGTCTGAATACCCGAGGTATCAGTAGTCGTCCACGCCCCGTCGGAGTCTTGCAGCAAGACCGGAAAAAAGCGAATATTCTTGGCAGGTTGGCAGTCATCCTAGGAATCGCAGTTCGCATCGTCACCATGATCGAATCAGGTGAAGCGCCTCCTTGGCGGTGGCTGATTGGCAACGCGCAGCAACGGCGCAGTGCGTTCACATATTGGATCCGAGATACCGTGGTCGGTCTGATGGAGCTTGCGCTCTATCGGCTGTTTCGGGCCTGTCCGATCGATCTTTGCTCCTGGTTTGGCGGCGCCATCGTCCACGTCACGCGCCTGAAATATCGTGAGAGCGAACAGCGCGCGCGCAAGGCCTGGATTGCGCTGCGGCCGCAAGAGGCGGATCAGGCATCGGTCGATAAAGCGATCGATCGCTTATGGAATTGCGTCAGCCGTACCATGGCGGAATTCGCGGTGATCGACCGGTTCTGGGCCAAAGGCCGTATCACCGTCGAAGGCCACGAGCACCTGGCGCGCGCACGCGCCGAGCGCAGACCTATTCTCATCGCGGGACTTCATCTCGGCAATTGGGAGGTCGTGGTCGCGGCCGGTTATGCTTACGGCTATGTCGGTTCAAGCATCTACGTGCCGCCGGAGAACCGCTTTGAACATCGCATCGCCGTGGAAGTGCGGGCGCGGTTCGGCGCCAAGTCCATCGCGCCTGGCCCGTCGAGCGGACGCGACGTGTTACGCGCGCTTCAGGATTGGGGTGGACCGTTCGTGATCTTCGTTGACGAATTTGCACGCGACCGCGTTCAGGCGCCGGCGTTCGGCCGACCCCTGCGCGCCGACAACAATATTGGCTATATCGTGCGGATCGCGGCCATGTGCGATGCCGTCGTTATTCCGACGTATTGCGTGCGCGTCGGCAAGGGTGCGCGGTTTAAGGTGACCGCGCTGCCTCCGCTCGATATGGTCCGCAGCGGCGACCGGAAAGCCGATATCATCGAGAACATCGCCCGGCTCGACGCCATCATCGATCCGATCATCCGTGCTCATCTCGACCAATGGTACTGCGTTCTCGACTTCGATTTTGAATCATAAAAGTCTAATTAGCTGAACTGCCGATCTTCCGACATGCAAAGCGGCGGCCGATGGGGATTCAATTCCCGCAGCTAGCACGATCGCCCAACTGCCGAGATGCCCGGGAGCAACAAGGATGACTTTGATGCGTCCCGCGGCCAAAGGCGGTCGTGGGCATGTTAGTGCGGTTAGCCATGCCGTTTCCGCAGCCGTCGGATCGTGCAAAATCAAGCCTCGGCTGGGTATCAGAGCATGACGCTGCCCGTCGACGGATTTTGGCCGGAATCAAGAGGATCACGGGATTATTGGTAGCGGAGGACGGATTTGAACCGCCGACACGCGGATTATGATTCCGCTGCTCTAACCAACTGAGCTACTCCGCCAACCTTGCCGCGCCAGACACCTAGCCTACCGGCCTGCTCCGGGAAAGTTCCAAGAGGGCCGGCCGCCTATGCCCCCACCGCGTCCGCACATCTATTGCACTAAGGCTTGGTTTCCAAGCGGGATTCTTACCGCTTTATTCCACGGCTTGCGTTGTCAGCAGAAGTTGTTTTTATAGTCTATACAACGGAGCGTCGATCGGTCCAAACGTTAACTATTGCGAGGCGGACAGGTGCAGTTCTATCGCGTTTCCGGGCTTTCGGTCGCAAGCGAGATCGTCCTGCCGGGACTGATCGCCGGCGTCCCCGAGCGCGTGCCACAGGTTACGATCCGGCACGGCGAGGTACCGGAAAGCCTGCCGGAGCCGAGCGGTTCCGGGCCGACCTGGCAGATCGCCGACAAGCAATTCCTCATGCGCATCCCCGATATCGCGCGGTTCCTCCTCAAAGGAGGCAGCGAGATCGTGGTGGCGCCGGAAACCGAGGCCGGCGCCGTCGATATCCCGATCTTCATCCTCGGCACCGTGTTCGGCATCCTATTGCACCAGCGCGAGCAGATCGTGCTGCATGCCAGCGCGGTGCGGGTGAACGGCAAGGCGGTGCTGTTCTGCGGGCCCTCGGTCGCCGGCAAATCGACGCTCGCTGCCGCGTTGGCGCAGCGTGGCTACCCGCTGGTAACCGACGATATCTGCACGCTCGCCACCGACGGCAAAGACACCAAAGCGGGCGCACCGCTCGTTCATCCCGATGGACGGCAGCTCAAGCTCTGGGCCCAGGCCATCGATCGCCTCGACCTTGCCCAGCAACGCGGCAAGCGCGTGCGTCAAACCCTCGAGAAATTCTACGTCGAGCCGAGAGAAGTTTTCACCGAGCCGCTCGCGCTCGGCGCCGTCTATGCGTTGCGCGAGGCGCGGCCGCCGCATAAGCACGGGATCGAGCGTCCGAACGTGGTCGCCGCGGCGTTGCTTTTGCGCCGCAATGCCTATCGGCCTTTACTGGTGCGGCGCATGGATCAGAAAGCCAATTATTTTCATGCGGCGACGAGGATCGCCAATTTCGCCGGGATTTTTCATCTGACGCGCACGCTCAATTTCGCCGAAATGCCGAACATCATCGCTTCGCTGGAGGCACATTGGCTGGATCTCCACCTGATGGAGCAGGCGGCGTGACTCGCACCATCTGGCTCGCCTCCTATCCGAAATCCGGCAACACCTGGTTCCGGATGCTGGTGGCGAACCTTTCCGCCAAAGACGGCCAGCCGGTCGACATCAACGACCTGCCCGAACGCGGCGGCATCGCTAGTGCGCGTGGGCCGTTCGACTATCTGTCACTGATCGATTCCGGGCTCCTGACACACGACGAAATCGACTGCCTGCGACCGCGCATTTATGAAGCGCTGGCATCCGGCGCCGCCGACGACGAATACGACAAGCCGGAGGACATACGCCCGGTCCGCTTCGTAAAAGTGCATGACGCCTATACGCTGACGCGCCGCGGCGAGCCTTTGCTCGCCGGTCCGGGCGGTGCCGACGGCGTAATCCTGATCGTGCGCGACCCGCGCGACGTGGCACCGTCGCTCGCCAATCACAACCGCACGGGCATCGACGGCGCGATCACGCTCATGAACGATCCGCAGGCTGCCTACTGCGCCAAGCCAGGACGGATGCACGACCAGTTGCGGCAAAAGCTGCCATGCTGGAGCGGCCATGTCGCGAGTTGGCTCGATCAGACGGACATTCCGGTGCTGCTGATCCGCTATGAGGACATGCAGGCTGACGCCATCGGTGTCTTCGGCCGTGCGCTCGATTTCGCAGGCCGCCCGGTGGGTGACGAGGACATCCAGCGCGCGGTGGAGTACGCCGATTTCGCCGAATTGCGGCGGCAGGAAGAGGACAAGGGCTTCAGCGAAACGCCGCGGCGGCCCGGCGGGCTATTCTTTCGCCGCGGCGAGGTGGGCGCTTGGCGCGATGAGCTGACGGCCGAGCAGGTCGCACGGATCGAGGCCGCGCACACACCGATGATGCGGCGGCTAGGCTATGAGCCGGCAGGCGCGGTGGCACTTGCGCGCACGGCATAAGGAGCAATCATGATGGTACGCAAAGAAGGCGACTGGCTGGCGGCGAAGGTCGGCGACGAACTGGTGATGATGAGCGCCGAGAAAGGCAATTACATCGGCTTGAGCGAAGTCGGCGCCCGCATCTGGGAGCTGATTGAGACGCCGCAGGATGTCGATGCCGTTTGCGCGCAATTGCAAGACGAATTCGAGGTCGCGCCCGAGGTCTGCCGCGCCGAGGTCGAGAGTTTTCTCAACGAGCTGGTGATGCATGGTGCGATTGCGCTTGATCCGCCGCCTGCTGCTTAGGTTCGGTCAGATCGACCCTCACAGCCGCGCCTTGCTGGTCGAGGCGGTGGCGTGCCTGCTCGCGGCGCGGCTCGCTCTAGCCTTTATTCCGTTTCCGCGTCTGGCGCGCCACCTCGGCAGCTTCGTACCGCCGGCCGACGCGCACGCCGTCGCGGTGCGAGCAGAAACCGCACCGCAGCGACAAGCGCAGTCCGCCGACGAGATCGGCTGGGCGGTGACGCGTTCGGCCCGCTATGTTCCGTTCAAGGCGGCGTGCCTGGCGCAGGCCATGGCCGCGCGCGTCATGCTCAGGCGTCGCGGCGTGCAAAGCGTCATGCATTTCGGCGCCGCTAAGGGCAAGGAAGGGCCGTTCGACGCCCACGCTTGGCTCGACGCCGCCGGCGTCGAGGTGACCGGCTATCCGGTTGCGGAGGGCTTCGCCGAAATTGCGTGCTTTGTGTGAGGCTTCGACGTGACTGACAGTAAGGGCGGGACGATTGATGCGGTATCGGCGGAGACAACCCGGAGCATTATGCCGCCCTATCTGGTGCTGCGCGATTTCCTGAAGGAGGAAACTGTCGCCGATCTGCTCGACCATGCGCGCACCCGCGAAGCGCAGTTCGCCCCAACGCAAACTGTGGACGGCGTGAAGCCGCATTTTCGCGTCTCGGTCGGCACCCGCAATCTCGGACCGTTCCGACCGATCCTCAAAGCCAAAATTCTGGGTCTAGTGCCCGATTGGATCGAAAAGCTTCGCGTGACGCCGATCGAATCGCCCAAGCTAGAAACGGAACTGGTGGCGCACAACGAAGGCGCCTTTTACAAGCGCCATATCGACACTCAGACCGTGAGCGACCGCGATCATATCCGCGTGCTGAGCGCGGTCTATTACTTCCATACCGGGTCGAGGGCGTTCTCCGGCGGAGCGCTACGGCTCTATGCGATCGGCGGCAAGAACGCGTCCTTCGTCGACATCGAGCCGGAGCGCAACAGCCTGCTGGTATTTCCGTCCTGGGCGCCGCACGAGATCATGCCGATCTCTTGTCCATCGGGACGATTCATCGATTCAAGGTTCGCGATTAATTGCTGGGTGCATCGCGAGAAGCCGAAGCTGGCGGGACAGATCAATTTGAACGATGGTCCGAACTGAATGCAGACTTCGGCAACACAAATGCTCCGTGATCTCCGCTCGGCATATCTGAGCCGCCGGCCGGTTGTTATCGACAGGAAGCGCCCCACCGCCAATGGCGACGCACCAAATGACTTTGCCTATTATCGCTTCAGTCACGTCGATATCGGTAACATGCCGAGGATCGTTGGCAAGAAATTCGCGGTGCAAGCCGAACTGAAAAAGCGCTTTCACGGCGGCGCGGGAAATGTGTGGTTGCAACGCGAGTGAGAGACGGGACGGCACGATGATCCGATCAACGAACAAGGAAAGTCCATGAGTGCGATTTTCGGTATCCTGCGATTTGACGGAGGTGACGTGAGTACCCGTGACCTGGAGCGCATGGGTACCACGCTGACTCATCGTGGGCCGGATGGACGCAACTTCGTCGCGGCCGGGCCGGTCGGGCTGGGCCACTGCCTGATGAGAGTCAACGCCGAGGACCGCTTCGAAGCGCAACCGATCTTCGATGCCGAAACCGGTATCTCGCTGGTCGCCGATTGCCGGATCGACAATCGCGAAGAACTGGCCGGCATTTTCTGCATCGGCGCTGCCGAATCGAGCGCTATGCCGGACAGCGCGTTCATCTTGCGCGCTTACAAACAATGGGGCGAGAATTGCGCCGAGCACCTCATCGGGGATTTCGCTTTCGCCGTTTGGGACGGCGCCGCGCAAAAACTCGTGCTCGGCCGCGACCATATGGGCCAACGCACCGTATTCTACCACAAGGGCGACAACTTCTTCGCCTTCGCCAGCGAGATCAAGGGTCTCTGGGCGCTTGCCGACGTGCCGCGCCAATTGCTGGAACATATCATGTTTCGAGCGCTCGCTCGATACACCTGGTCAGTCGGTCGCACGCTCTATGCCGAGATTTTAGCCGTGCCGGGCGGCACGCTCACCGCGGTCGGGCCGGACGGCACCGTCAAGACGCGGCACTATTGGGAGCCGCGTTCGAATCCGATGCACGAAAATCGGGATGAAGCGTATTATATCGGACAATACCGCAGCGTGCTGGCCGAAGCCGTCGCTTGCCGTTTGCGGCGATTGAGCGGCCCGGCCGCTCTTCTGAACAGTGGCGGATTCGACACGGCCGCGATCGCTGGACTTGCGGGACCGGTGATGACAGCGCAAGGCCGCAAACTGATCAGCCTGTCATGGCAAGGCGCCAAAGGCAGGGAAACGGCGTACGGTGACATTCGGCCGTGGATCGAGGCTTGCCGGCGGGTGATGCCGCATCTTGATATTCGTTACGTCTCTCGGCCAACCGAAAACCCTCTCGTCGATGCCGAGCGCCGGTTTTCCATCGCGGACGGTCCGGCGAACGTCAACTACAAAGTCGCCGACTGTCTCGACGCCGAGGCCTCCGCGGCCGGAGCGCGCGTGATCATGGACGGTCTCGGCGGCGACTATACCGTCAATCCAAGGGGCTTCGGTGCCTTGGCCGGCCATTTGCGTCGTGGTGAGTTCCGTCGCTTTTTAACGGAGTTGCGGCCGCATCTGCGCGAGACCGGCCAAACCACCTGGCGAATGCTGAAAGAAGAATTCGCTCCGTGGCTGATTCCCACGTCGGTCATGCGCTGGCAGCGCCGGATGCGACGAAGTCGCCCGTCAGTGTGGGTGGAATTTGCGCATCGCGATATTTTCGGGCCTGCTCCGAAGAAACAGACGAAGCCGATTGCCGCTGAACAGCGCAATAAGCCGGCGTCCTTCGCGGCTCAGCGCGAGCAAATCAGGCGCGTAGCGTTGCGAAAATGCCGCGGCTTTGCGTCGGGCGGAGCCATTGTGGCTGCGAACTTCGGCCTCGATCTGACGCGCCCGTTTCACGACAAGCGGGTGGTGGAGCTCGCATTCGCGGTTCCCGAGGACCTCTACGTAAAGCACGGGCTCAATCGCTATCTCGCCCGCCGCGCGCTTGCCGACATTTATCCAACGGAATTTCAGCACCGGGGCCGCCGAAACGTAGGCATCATAGGCGACGACAAGGCGATCGTCGAAGTGGCAACGCCCGCCTTGTTGAACGAGGCCGATCGGCAGGCGAATGACGCCAGACTCGCCAGCTTCTTTAACTACCAAGTAATTCGTCGGATGCTGCAAGCGGCGCCGACCAAAGACAGTGAAACTTTGTTTCGGAAGTCTCTAGCGCTGAACATGCTGCTCAGGGCAAGATTTTTGGAGTGGTTTGACGACACGAACTGTGAACGGGGTCGGGTCCCACCTGCGATGAAGGCGCAATGCTAGAGGCGGCAAATTCGACTTGGCGGCTGAAGCTTAGCGGCTCGCCAAAAGCGCGAAACTTGCGTCCTCGTTCGATCTCCAGTGCGTTCGCCGCGCGCTGCTTTCGTCAGGTGCGAGCGGCGACGTGCCGAACCTGATCCGAGAATCCAGCGTTGCGGGCGCTGCTCTATATTCGTTTCATTGCCGGGTTCGAGGGAACGAACGGGCGAGAGCAACACGCGGGTTCTCTAGCTGATGCCGGTGATCGTGCTGTCCGCGTCGTGTCCATCCGGAGTACCAGGCGTGGGTTTGTTAACAGGAAAACCTCCGATTCCCGTACGCAGACCCACCTCTGACAATATGACACGCGGCACCGACCAGCGCCGCCGCTCGCGCGGCGACGCGGCTTGTTCCTGTCCGCTTTCGTTCGCCATATCCGAATTCATGGCAACAACCCAAAATGGCCCGGCGCCATGACACGCCACGCCGCCCCATTACGAGCGGTACTTTAGCCGACACGCACAGCGTGCGCAACCAGCAGCATCGCGCAAGTTGTGGATCGTAGGAATACACTTTTCATATTGCGCTCATCTTTTAGTTGTGCAATCATCATAATACCGTTCTAACCTCGGTTAACTTCCCACCCGCAGGAACTTCCCATTCGCGGGATCATGCGCGGCTTCTTCAGTTCCCAGCTACAATAATGGAGGGCGCCCTTGTCAGACCCGTATGTCGGCGAAGTCAGATTGTTCTCCTTCATTTTCGCGCCGAAAGGCTGGGCCTTGTGCAACGGCGCGCTTTTGGCGATCAACCAGTATCAGGCGCTGTTCTCGCTGCTCGGCACCTATTACGGCGGCAATGGCGTGCAGAATTTCGCGCTGCCTGACCTGCGCAGCCGTGTGCCGGTGCATATGGGGACAGCACCGAGCGGGACCTATACGATCGGCGAAACTGGCGGCGTCGAGAACGTGACGCTGCTGACCACGCAAATGCCTGGCCATATCCATAATTTGCTGGCGGTGAATGCGGCCGGAGCCAATCCGATACCGCCGGCGAACGCTTCGCTCGCTCAATCCGGCACAGGCACTGACGCACGCTACGCGGCGGGGACTTCTAATCTAGTCTCCCTGGCCGCGCCGAGCATACAGCCGGCCGGCAGTGGTCAGCCACACAGCAACATCCAGCCCTATCTGGCGATGAACTATTGCATCGCGCTGACGGGCATTTTCCCGTCGCGCGGCTAGTTTCTTTGACCTTACGGCAAACAATGCGAGGGCAGCACCGATGACACAACCCTATGTCGGCGAAGTAAGGATGTTCGGCGGCAATTTCGCGCCGGCGGGCTGGGCCCTTTGCAACGGTGCGTCGATGTCGATCTCGAACAATACAGTGCTGTATCAGCTGATCGGCACGACCTATGGCGGCGACGGCGTCAATACGTTCAATCTGCCGAACCTGCAGGCCCGGCTGGCCGTCGGCATGGGCCAGGGCACAGGCCTTTCAAATTATGTACTCGGTCAGGCCGCTGGGTCCGAGACGGTGACGATAACGACCAGCCAGTTGCCGAGCCACAACCATCCGCTCAGGGCGACGACAACCGCAGCGACGTTGAACACGCCCGGCGGCAATCTGACCGGCCAGCCTGCAAGCGGCGCGCGCATGTACACGTCGACAAATACGCCGCTTGTCAATCTTAACAGCGCGTCCTGCACGATGACCCAAGGAAATATGCCGCATCAAAACATGATGCCGTTCCAGTGCGTCACCTTCATCATCGCGCTCTATGGAATTTTCCCGAGCCAAAGCTGAGCTCGACGGGAGGAACCGATGTCGGACCAATATCTTGGAGAAATTCGCGCTTTCGGCTTTAACTTCGCGCCGTACGACTGGCTGCAATGCAATGGCCAACTGCTGCCGGTCTCGCAATATGCGGCGCTGTTTTCACTGCTCGGAACCTACTACGGCGGCAACGGCACGACCAATTTCGGGCTGCCCAACCTGCAGGGCAACGTCCCGATGGACTGGGGCACGAGCGTCACGGGGACCAGCTACGTCATCGGTGAAATGGGCGGATCGCCGAGCGTGACCCTTCTTGCCAACCAAATTCCGTCGCATAGCCATCTGGTACAGGTGTCGCAAGCGACGACCGGCTCAACCAACATCCCCAGTCCTTCGGTGTGGCTCGGTGATGCAGGGCCGGGGAAAATTTACGCCACCACCGGGGTGCTCAACACACCCCTATCCGGGAATGCAATTGGACCGACCGGCGGCGGTCAGCCGCACGAGAACCGGCAGCCATTTCTGACGGTCAATTTCTGCATCGCAACCTCCGGTGCCTTCCCGCCGCGTAGCTGAGCGGACGACATTCGTGACCTCGGAACAAACGCCGCCGGCGTTCACCCTGCCGGCGGCTTTGCTGTCGCAAGGTTTCGCGCTGCGGCCGGAGACCGAGGCCGACATTCCGTTCCTGATGTGGCTTTACGCGTCGACGCGCGAGGAGGAACTGGCGCCGGTGCCGTGGAACGCGGAGCAGAAAGCTGCCTTCCTGGCGCAGCAATTCGATGCCCAGCGCCGACACTACCGCAACTACTTCGACTGCACCTTCAATGTGATCGAGCACAGCGGAACCCCGGCGGGGAGACTTTATCTCCAGGTGCGGCCGTCGCGCCTGCACCTCGTCGACGTTGCACTGTTGCCGGCCTGGCGCGGCCACGGTGTCGGAGCCGCCGTGCTTGAGGGCTTGCAAGCCGCCGGGCGCGCAAGCGGCAAGGCCGTAAGCACTTTCGTCGAGAAATTTAATCCGGCGCTGCGGCTCTATCAGCGGCTTGGCTTCGCCCAGATCGCGGACCACGGCGTCTATCTGGAAATGGAGTGGCGGCCGGATACGCCGCTCATAGCCGAACGCCTCCGTACTTCCCTGTAACGGGCGTCATTGCGCGCGACGCGAAGCAATCCAGGCTTGGCGCGAGGAGCTGGATTTTTCGTCGCTCCGCTTTTCGCAATAACGAACCTCCACCTCAGTTAAACACGGCCTGATAGGTCACGCCTTCGGCATCCTTGGCGACCGGCACCAGAACGATCGATAGTTCGCCGAGTTCCTGATGCTCCAGGCGGTAGATGCGCTGTGGCAGCACGCGTGGGTCCTTGCCGAGAAAGAACAGCGAGAACGGCGGCCGCACGCCGGGCAACCCGTAGGCCGGGTTTAACGGCTTGGCTTCCTTCAAAATCATGGGAATCGCGGGAACGCCGTCCTCGTTGATCGGGAACACGTCACCAACCTTGTCGGAAAAGTCCTCAAAGACGAGCTGTCGTTCAGTCATTTTATTGCGACCCTGGCTACACTCGTTAGAAGCGCAATCTTATGATTAATCTGCTATAAATTGTGCGACACTACAATCGGTTTCCGCCCGCCAGCAGGCTAAATTGATATCGTTGTCTCCTTGGCCACAGCGAGCGCCGAAAATTACCGTGATCGGTCCGAATGACCGAAGCTGAAACAGCATNNGCAATTCCACGAGTTTTGGAAGCCGCTTTCGTCCAACAAGCGCCGCGCTTTGTCCACTTCCAAGCAGGCAAAGAGGTTACAAGTGAAGCCGCGCTCGCCATATGAGCAAAGGATTTTCGCCTCACCACATTCCGACAGGAGACTTAAATGACGATGGAAAAGCGACGCATCGTTCTCGCCGGTCTGACGGCGATGATGCTGGGCGGTCTGCCGGGGACGGCGCTGTCTGCCGTCGCACGCGCGTCGTTCGACGGAACGTGGAGCGTGTTGATCGTGACCGATGCAGGCACTTGCGACCGTGCTTACCGTTATGCGCTGCACATCGGCAACGGCAGAATCTATTACAACGACCCGTCTTTCAACGTTTCCGGACATGTCGATGCGCGTGGGCATGTGAACGTCACGGTCAGCGCCGGAAGCCAGCGCGCCAACGGGTCCGGCCAGCTCTCCGGCGACACCGGCCAAGGTCTGTGGAGCGGTCACTCGTCGACCTCGGAGTGCTCCGGCCATTGGGAAGCCGACCGCCGCGGCTGAGATTTACCGCCGCCCCTCGCTGGGGCATCACGTCGCGACGCCGCCGAGCTTGGCAAAACGGATCAGCGAAAAATGCCCGAGCGGCGGCATCGGGCGCCGCTCGATTATCCGCACGCCGCCGTGCTGTGCCGCCCAACGTACCAGCCGCTCCCAGCGAAATTCCGACTGCCAGCCGAGCCAACGTCCGAGCGGCGCGAACAAGCCTTCGTAAACCGCGCGCAGGCCCTTTTCAGCGCCGAAATGATTCACCAGCACAATCTCGCCGCCCGGCTTGATGACGCGCGCGAATTCGTCGAGCGTCGCCTCCGGATTCGGCACCGTCGTGATGACATATTGCGCGACGACGACATCGAAGACCGCATCCTCAAAGCCGAGCTGCTGTGCATCCATCACGGCAAGCCCGTCGACGTTGCTCAGCTGATGGGACACGACGCGTGCTTTGGCCTTGCGCAGCATCGGCGCCGAAAGATCGACGCCGACCAGGCGGTTCGACCGCGCATAATCGGGCAGCGACAGGCCGGTGCCGACGCCAACCTCAAGGATGCGGCCGCCGATGCGCTCAGCCGCAGCGATCGACGCCTTGCGTCCGCGTTCGAAGACCGCGCCGAACACCAAATCGTAGATCGGCGCCCAGCGCGCATAGGCCTTGGCAATGCCGGCTTTGTCGAGCTGATCGCCCATTGCGTCGGGTCAACGCGCGGCGGCCAATTTGGCCCGGTCAACGCTGTCGGCGCGCGCCGCGCTTGCCAAACCCTTCACCGCCGGGGCGGCCATAGTGCCGGCGATGACACCGCCGCCGAGCACGCGCGCCTGTCCCTCGGCTGCGTCGTAGAACACGCAGGCTTGGCCGGGCGATATGCCGTCCTCGCCGGCGATCAGTTCGACCTCGACGGCGCCACCCGGACCGGCACGCAGCCAGCCGGGCTGCGGCGGCCGCGTCGAACGAACTTTGACGTACACTTCGGGATGCTGCTCCAGCGCCGCGTCGACCGTGCCGTCGCCGAGCCAATTAACGTCGCGCAGCCGGATTCGGCTCGTGCGCAGCGCATCACGGGGACCCACCACAACGCAACGTGACGCGGCGTCGAGCCGCACGACGTAAAGCGGCGAGCCGGTGGCGATGCCGAGGCCGCGCCGCTGGCCGACAGTGAAATGGATGATGCCGTCATGGCGACCGAGCACGCGGCCGTCGAGATCGACGATTTCGCCCGGCCCGGCAGCTCCCGGCCGCAGCCGTTCGATAATCGCCGCGTAATGTCCGGTCGGCACGAAGCAGATGTCCTGGCTGTCTTGCTTGTCGGCGACAGAAAGCCCGAAGCGGCGCGCCAGTTCCCGCGTCTCCGCCTTGGTGCGGTCGCCGAGCGGGAAGCGCAACAGCTCGAGTTGCGCGCGCGTGGTGGCAAACAGGAAATAACTCTGGTCGCGTTCGGCTTCGTGGGCGCGATAGAGCGCCCGGCCGCCGTCCGGCAATTTGCGCGAGGCAACATAATGGCCGGTCGCCAACACTGCGGCGCCAAGCTCACGCGCGGTTGTAAGAAGGTCGCGAAATTTTATCGATTGATTGCATTCGACGCACGGCACCGGCGTCTCGCCGGCCACATAGCTCTCGGCGAAGCGGTCGATTACCGCAGTCTTGAAGCGATCCTCGTAGTCGAGCACGTAATGCGGAATGCCGATGCGTTCGGCCACGGCGCGCGCGTCATGGATGTCGCGCCCGGCGCAGCAGGCGCCCTTGCNNAGCGTGATGCCGACGACATCGTAGCCGGCATCGGCGAGCAATGCCGCCGTCACCGAGGAATCGACGCCTCCCGACATGGCGACGACGACACGCGTCGCCGACGGCCGTCCTTCGATATCGAGCACATTCGAAGCCATGAACTAACGATCCTGTGGCAAACGATCCCCGCCATCCGCGGGCAAAATTGCTGCAGCCAATATTGCGGCCAAGTCCGCGGTGGTCGATGCCCCCATACTATAAGGGGCGCTCCCCCGCTCCGCCATGGTCACGACAGGGTTCCCCGCATAGCCGCCGAAGCCGCCGCAGCGAGCTTTAGCGATTGAGCGGCAAAAATTGCCCGCTGCACACAAGGGTTGCCGATCCCGAGTTCTAGCGATTGAATTCAAATATCTGATATTGCACGATTTTCTGTGTACGCCCCGATGGCCCACTCGTTGCAGACAGTCAATGGCTTCAGGTCGCTTTGGGAGTTCCTCCAGTGCCGAGTGTGCCGAGTATAACGCCGGATGTGCCCAGCGCGGCCTCGCTCGCCTCGTCGTCACGCCTGCAGCCATCCACGACCGACCAGGACAACGAGTCACAACCGTTCGCGAGCCTGCTCAACGCCAGCGCGTCGGCGCCGACGAAGACGCCCACCCCCCCTACCCAGTCGTCCCCTGCCCAGTCGTCCCCTGCCCAGTCGTCCCCCG
>PLTE01000315.1 GCA_003164375.1 Hyphomicrobiales bacterium
CGCCGCATTCACGATCCTCATTTCCGTCTGCGCCAAAGGCTGCGCGCAGGCCGCAGCCGCGGCACTGACGGTCGTCGGCACGCCTGAGGGCTGCGCGCTCGTCGCCCACGGCACAACGCGCGACCAGCCGTTCGCCGTAGTGCCGGCAGAGCAATTGCCAATCGCGATCGAGAAATATGTACGCAAGAAAAATTTCGAGATTGAGAATGTCTGAGCGCGCCGCCTATCTGCGCGACGGCACGGCGATCTACGAGCGCTCCTTCGCCATCATCCGCGCCGAGGCCGATCTGTCGCGCTTCTCGGCCGAGGAAGCCGACGTCGCGGTGCGCATGATCCACGCCTGCGGACAGGTCGACGTGGCTCAGCATATCGTGTTCGGCGGCAATCTGGTCGCAGCGGCGCGCGGCGCGCTCGCTTCGGGCGCGCCGATCCTGTGCGACGCCGAGATGGTGGCGCATGGCATTACCCGCGCGAGGCTGCCGGCGAACAACGAAGTGATCTGCACGCTCAACGACCCGCGCACGGCGGCGCTGGCGAAAGACAACGCCACAACGCGTTCGGCGGCGGCGCTCGATTTGTGGCGCGATCGTCTCGGCGGCGCCGTGGTCGCCATCGGCAATGCGCCGACCGCGTTGTTCCGGCTGCTTGATCTGATCGATCAGGGCGCGCCGAAGCCGGCGGCCATTCTCGGCATTCCGGTCGGCTTCGTTGGCGCCGCCGAATCGAAAGCAGCGCTCGCCGCCGATCCGCGCGGCGTGCCCTTCCTTATTGTGCGCGGCCGCGTCGGCGGCAGCGCCATGACCGCCGCCGCCGTCAACGGCTTGGCGAGGCCAGGACTGTGAGCAAGTCTATGAGCGCAGGAAAATTGCTGGGCGTCGGTGTCGGGCCGGGCGATCCGGAATTGCTGACGCTCAAAGCGATGCGCGCGCTCGGCGAGGCGGACGTGATCGCGCATTTCGCCAAGGCCGGCAACGCCAGCCATTCGCGGGCGATCGTTGAGCGCCATCTGCGCGCCGAAGTCACCGAGCTGCCGCTCTATTATCCGGTGACGACGGAATTACCCTCATGCAGCGACGGCTATCGCGACGCGATCCGGGATTTTTACGACATCGCCGCAGCGCGCATCGCGACACATCTCGAAGCCGGCCGCGTGGTTGCGGTGATTTCCGAGGGCGACCCTTTGTTCTACGGCTCTTACATGCATCTGCATGCGCGGCTAGCGCCGCGCTTTTCGACCGAGATCATAGCCGGCGTCACCGGCATGTCGGGCTGTTGGTCGGCGGCGGGCATGCCGATGGCCCAGGGCGACGATGTGTTCACCGTCCTACCGGCGACGCTGCCCGAAGCCGAGTTGACGCGCCGGCTCGCCGACGCCGACGCCGCAGTCGTAATGAAGGTCGGGCGGCATTTGCCGAAGCTGCGCCGCGCGCTCGAATGCAGCGGCCGGCTGGCGCGCGCCATCTACGTCGAACGCGGCACCATGGCGGAGGAGAAAATGATTCCGCTCGCCGCCAAATCGGACGACGACGCGCCCTATTTCGCCGTCGTCCTGGTGCCGGGCTGGGAGGGAAAGCCGTGAGCGGCCGCCTCGCCGTCGTCGGATTGGGACCGGGCGATCCGCGCTATCTGACGCCGGAAGCCGGCGAGACGCTGGCGGGTGTCGACGCGCTCTACGGTTACGGCCCCTATCTCGACCGCGTGCCGGCGCGCGCCGGCCAGAGCCGTCATCCGTCCGACAATCGCGAAGAAGGCGCACGCGCCATAGCCGCGCTGCGTCACGCCGCGCTTGGCGCCAACGTCGCGGTGGTTTCCGGCGGCGATCCGGGCGTGTTCGCCATGGCGGCGGCGATCTGCGAACAGATCGAAACCGGGCCGGACGCCTGGCGGGCGCTCGATGTTGTTTTCGTTCCCGGAATTACCGCCATGCTCGCGGTCGCCTCGAAAATCGGCGCACCGCTCGGCCACGATTTTTGCGCGCTGTCGCTGTCGGACAATCTCAAGCCGTGGCCGCTGGTCGAACGCCGGCTCGATGCGGCGGCGAGCGCGGGCTTCGTGCTCGCGCTCTACAATCCGGTGTCGCGGGCGCGGCCGTGGCAGCTCGGCAACGCGATCGAGCGCCTGCGCCGGCAATTGCCCGACACTACGCCGGTGGTGTTCGGCCGTGCCGTCGGCCGGACCGATGAGCAAGTGAGCGTTACGCCGCTCGGGCAAGCCGCCGCGACGTCTGCCGATATGGCGACGCTTGTCATTGTCGGCACGCGCGAGACCCGCGTGATCGCCCGGCCCGGACGCTCGCCGCTCGTTTACACACCGCGCGCGACGGCGGAGGTGAGCGTATGATCGAGCCAGGCGACTGCGGCATCGATCGTCTCGACCGCCGGCGCATCGGCCACGACCGGCCGGCGCACCAGGATGACGTCGATGCCGAGCGTGCGGGCGGCGGCGATCTTGCCATAGGCGGCATTGCCGCCGCTGTTCTTGGCGATGACGACCTCGATGCCGTGCGCCGTCATCAGCGCGCGATCGTCGGCTTCGCTGAACGGGCCGCGCGCCGTGATGTAAGTAACGTGCGGCAGCGGCAGCGGCGGCTCGACCGGATCAACGCTGCGCACGAGATAACGATGCTGGGGAGCGTCCTTAAACGGCGCGAGCTCATTGCGGCCGAGCGCGACGAAGACACTACGGCCCTGCACGCCGATAGCACTTACCGCCGCATGGGTGTCGTTCACCTCGATCCAGCGGTCGCCGGCAACGGCGCGCCAAGCCGGCCGGAGCAACGCCACGAAGGGCACGCCGGTAGCATGCGCCGCGGCAACGGCGTTTTGCGAAATGACCGTTGCATAAGGATGCGTGGCGTCGATCAGGACGTCGATGCGTTCCGCGGCGAGATAATCGGCGAGGCCCGCGGCGCCGCCAAAGCCGCCGACGCGGACCGGCACGGCGTGCGGAACCGGCGCAGCAGTGCGGCCGGCAAGCGACAGCGTCACGTCGAGGCCGCCGCGCTTGGCCAGCCGTTCGCCGAGCAGGCGCGCTTCGGTGGTGCCGCCGAGAATGAGGATGCGTGGCATGCAAAATCCTGAGCCGCTTGCGGACGACACTGCCGCATCGCCGCGCTGGCTGTCCATCGTCGGCATCGGTGAGGACGGCGTCGAGGGCTTGAGCGCGGCGGCGCGCGGGCTGATTGGCGCAGCCGAAATCGTGTTCGGCGGTAGGCGCCACCTTGGGCTTGCAGCGCCACTCATTCGCGGCGCGACGCGACCGTGGCCGAGCCCATTCGACAGCGCGCCTGAAGAAGTCATGCGGCATCGCGGCCGACCGGTCTGCGTACTCGCCTCGGGCGATCCGTTCCACTATGGCGTCGGCGCGGTTTTGGCGCGGCGCATCGACCCCCGCGAGATGGTGGTCGTGCCGGCCCCGTCGGCCTTTAGTCTGGCGGCGGCGCGACTTGGCTGGTCGCTGCCGCAGACCGTGCTGCTGTCGCTGCATGGCCGCACGCTCGATCTGATCCGCCCGCATTTGCAGCCGGGCGCGCGCATTCTCGCTTTGACGTCAGACGGTGAAGGGCCGGCGGCGCTGGCAAATCTTCTGGCCGGTACCGGCTTCGGCGCATCGCGCTTGACCGTGCTCGAAGCGCTCGGCGGCCCGCGCGAACGCATCCGCGGCACGACGGCTGCGGGTTTTGAGTTCGGCACGACGAATGCGCTCAACGTCGTTGCCATTGAAGTCGAGGGAGCGCCGCAGGCGCGCGTTTTGTCGCGCGCGCCAGGACTGCCGGACAATTTGTTCGAGCACGACGGCCAGATCACCAAACGCGACATCCGCGCGGTGACGCTGTCGTCGCTCGGCCCTCGCCGCGGCGAACTGTTGTGGGACGTCGGCGCCGGATCAGGCTCGGTGGCGATCGAATGGATGCTGGCCGATCCTTTGATGCGCGCGATCGCCGTCGAAGAGCGCGCCGACCGCGCGGCGCGCATCCGCCGCAACGCCGCGGCCTTCGGCGTGCCGGGACTCGACATTATCGAAGGCGCGGCGCCGGCCGCGCTGTCCGGTCTGGCGACGCCAGACGCTATTTTTATCGGCGGCGGCGCCAGTGACACCGGCATGCTCGACGCTGCGGCGCGAGCACTGCGCTCCGGCGGCCGGCTGGTGGTCAATGCGGTGACGCTCGAAACCGAAGCGCTGCTGCTCGCCCGCCACGCCGCACTTGGCGGCGAACTCATCCGGATCGCGATTTTGCGCGCGGCGCCGGTCGGCGAAAAAACCGGCTGGCGGGCGGCGATGCCGGTGACGCAGTGGTTATGGACGAAACCATGACCGTGCATTTCATCGGCGCCGGACCGGGCGCGGCCGATCTCATCACCGTGCGCGGCCGCGACCTGATCGCGCGCTGCCCGGTCTGCCTTTATGCCGGCTCGATCGTGCCGCGCGAATTGCTCGGCTTTTGTCCGCCGGGCGCGCGCGTCGTCGATACCGCACCGCTGTCGCTCGACGAGATCGACGCCGAGTTCGCGACCGCTTATGCCTCCGGCCACGATGTGGCGCGGCTGCATTCCGGCGATCTTTCGATCTACTCGGCGCTCGCCGAACAGCTGCGCCGGCTCGAGCGGCGCGGTATTCCCTACACGCTGACGCCCGGCGTGCCGGCGTTTGCCGCCGCGGCGGCGGCGCTGCAATGCGAGCTCACCGTTCCCGAAGTGGCGCAGAGCGTGGTGCTGACGCGGGTCTCCGGCCGCGCCTCGCGCATGCCCGAGACCGAGAAGCTATCGAGCTTTGCCGCAAGCGGCGCCACGCTTGTCGTCCATCTCGCGATCCATGCCGTCGATGCGATCGCCCAAGAGCTGACGCCATTTTACGGCGCCGACTGCCCGGCGGCGGTCGTGGTGCAAGTGAGTTCGCCGGCTGAGCGCATCCTGCGCGGCACGCTCGCCGACATCGCCGCAAAAGTCGCCGAGGCGCGGATCGAGCGTACCGCGCTAATCCTGGTCGGCCGGGCGCTCGCCGCGCATAATTTCCGCGACAGCGCGCTCTACGACGCCGACTATCGCCGGCGGTTTCGCGGAGGCGCGGCATGAGCCGGGAGCTAAATCTTGAACGGCGCGCGGCCGACCAGATTTTGCTCGCGGTCGAACAGCACAATTTCGATGGCGATATCGGAGCCAGCGACGACCTCGCTGGCGGTTTGCTGTGCGGCGAGCGCCACGGCATCGCCGAGCGCAATGCCCTCGGCCGCGGCGAGCGCGAAGGCTTCCGCAGCGGTGTTGGCGGCGACGATCCGTTCGCAGAGCTGCGCCGAGCCGCCGCCGGCCGCCGTCAGGTTTGCAAGCTCCGCCAAATCGACCGCGCCGCGCTTGGAGTGCAGATCGGTGAGACCCTGCGCGAGCTTCGTCATCTTGGCGACGCCGCCGGCGATGGTCACTTGGGCAACTGGGTGCCGGCGCAGATATTTCAGCATGCCGCCGACAAAATCGCCCATGTCGATCAGCGCAATGTCCGGCAGATCGTAGAGCTTCTGCGCAGCCGTCTCGGAACTCGATCCGGTCGCGCCTGCGATGTGGGTAAGGCCCGCGGCGCGCGCGACGTCGATGCCGGAATGGATCGAATGGATCCAGGCCGAGCAGGAATATGGCACCACGATGCCGGTGGTGCCGAGGATCGACAGGCCGCCGACGATGCCGAGCCGGCCGTTGAGCGTCTTTGCCGCGAGCGCCGCACCGCCGGGAATGGAAATCTCCACCTCGACATCCGCGGCACGCCCTGCTTCAGCGGCGACTTCGGCGATGGCGTCGGTGATCATGCGGCGCGGCACCGGATTGATCGCGGGCTCGCCCGGCGGAATCGGAAGCCCGGCGCGGGTGACGGTGCCGACGCCCTCGCCGGCGCGAAAGCTCACACCGGCGCCCGGCGCGGTCGCGCGAACCGTCGCGCAGATCAACGCGCCGTGGGTCACATCGGGATCGTCGCCGGCGTCCTTGATCACGCCGGCGGTGGCGGAGCTTTCGTCCCGCCGCGTCATAGCAAGCGCAAAGCTCGGCCGCTCGCCGCGCGGCAGCGTCACCGTGACCGGATCGGGAAACCCGCCGGTGACGAGCGCTGCATAGGCCGCCTTCGCCGCCGCCGCGGCGCAGGTGCCGGTGGTCCAGCCTCGGCGCAAGGGCGGTCGTTCCTGCTTCGTCATCTCGCTTTGAGCCACGTCGCTTCCTGTGCTCATCCCTTTAGTCCCGTGCGCCACTGGCGTCACCACGGGGGCGCGTCATGACCGCCTGGGACGCATTGGCGACGCGACGCTCGGGCGTTCCGGTGTTTGCGCCGGGTCATGTCTGGCTCGCCGGCGCCGGCCCGGGCGATCCGGGCCTGCTGACGCTCGATGCGCTGGCCGGCCTCGCCCAGGCCGATGTCGTTGTGCATGACGCGCTGGTCGATCGCCGGGTGCTGGCGCTGGCCGGCGCAGGAGCGCGGTTGGAATTTGCCGGCAAGCGTGGCGGTAAGCCTTCGATAGATCAGGCGGATATCAGCGAGCGACTGGTCGCGCTCGCCCGCGGCGGGGAGCGCGTGTTGCGACTCAAAGGCGGCGATCCTTTCGTGTTCGGGCGCGGCGGCGAGGAAGCGATGGTGCTTGCGGCCGCGGGCGTACCGTTCCGCGTCATTCCCGGCATCACCGCAGGCCTTGCGGCGCTCGCCGCGGCGGCCATCCCGGCGACGCTGCGCGGCGTCAATCGCGCCGTCATTTTCGCGGCCGGGCACGGCGCCGACGAAGATTTCGACTGGGCGCCGCTCGCCCGCACCGGGCAGCCGATCGTGCTCTATATGGTGATGCACAATCTGGAGCGGATCGCCGCCGCATTGATGACGGCGGGCCTTCCCGGCGCGACACCGGCTGCCGTGATTGCTGCGGCGACCACGCCGCAACAGCGCGTGCTGGTTTCCACACTTGCGGAACTTCCCGCAGCCGCATGCGAGCACAATTTCGAGCCACCGGCGATCGTCGTCATCGGCGACATCGTAAAAATGCGCGGCGAGCTGATCGGCGGAGATAAACCTTGACCGCGCGGGGGATCATCATCGCCGCGCCGCATTCCGGCGCCGGCAAGACCACCGTGACACTCGCTGTCCTGGCGGCGCTGACCCGGCGCGGACTTTCCGTGCGCGCGGCCAAAGCCGGACCGGATTACATCGATCCGGCGTATCATGCCGCGGCCATTGGCTCGCCGAGCGTGAACCTCGACAGCTGGGCCATGCCGGGATCGCTGCTCGATTATTTGGCGGCACAGGCGGCCGATGGCGCCGATATCTTTATCATCGAAGGCGTCATGGGCCTGTTCGACGGCGCGGCCGGCACCGCCGGCCAACGCGGCGCGACGGCCGATCTTGCGGCGCGTTTCGGTCTGCCGGTCGTACTGGTGCTTGACGTGTCGCGGCAGGCGCAGTCGGCGGCCGCCGTGGTGCGGGGTTTCGCCTCTCATGATCCCGCCGTGCAAATCGCCGGCGTCATTCTCAATCGCGTCGCCAGCGAACGCCATCGCGCCCTTGTCGCCGACGCCATCGAAGCGCTCGGCATTGCCGTGCTCGGCGCGGTGCCGCGCGAGGCGACGCTCGCTTTGCCGGAGCGCCATCTCGGCCTGGTCCAGGCCGGCGAGCATGCCGATCTCGACGCGCTCTTGGCTCGCCTCGCGGCAATGGCCGCACGGCATATCGATCTCAACGCCATTGTTATCGCCGCCGCACCGCTCGGGGCCGCTGGTAGTGCGAACCGCACCGCGGCGCTGCCGCCGCCCGGTCAGCGCATCGCGCTTGCCAGCGATCGGGCGTTCACCTTCGCCTATCCGCATCTCGTCAATGCCTGGCGCAGTGCCGGTGCCGAAATCATGGCGTTCTCGCCGCTTGCCGACGAGCCGCCACCCGAAAGCGCCGACAGCTGCTGGCTGCCGGGCGGCTATCCGGAATTGCACGCCGATGCGCTCGCCGCGGCGCGGCGGTTTGCCGACGGGCTGCGGCAATTTTCGCAAACGCGGCCGGTGCACGGCGAGTGCGGCGGCTATATGGTTTTGGGCGCGAGCCTCGAAGATGCCGCAGGAATTAGTCACGCCATGACTGGACTGCTCGGTCACGCAACGAGCTTCGCCAAACGCAAATTGCATCTCGGCTACCGCAGCGCGCGGCTGTTGTCCGACAGCGTGCTCGGCGGCAAGGGCGCGGTCCTGCGCGGCCACGAATTCCATTACGCTTCCCTCACCGCCGCAGGCAACGATGAAGCTTTCGCGGAGCTCTGCGACGCTGAAGGCAGCACGCTCGGCAAGACCGGCGGCCGCCGCGGCCGCGTCACCGGCACGTTCTTTCACGCCATAGCGACGGCGGTCTAGTTTTTCATTTGCGCATGATCTTTTCGAAAAACCGGTTTCCACTTTTTCGGATCATGCGCTAGCCCGCGGCCTTCGGCTCGGCTGCATCGTCCGGCTTATCCGACACGCCGGCCTCGGCAAACGTCGCCATGCCGGTATGACAAGCGAGCGCCGCGCGCAGCAGCAAGAGCGCCACCGCAGCGCCGGAGGCTTCGCCGAGCCGCATGTTGAGATCGACGAGCGGCACGAGGTCGAGTTCTTCCAGCAACATCTTATGCCCGGCTTCGGCCGAGACGTGGCCGGCGGTCGCGTGCGACAGCGTGTCGGCCCGCAGCTTCTTGAGCGGCGCGACGGCTGCGGTGCAAACGAAACCGTCGAGCAGAACCGGAATGCGCTGCCGCCGCGCCGCCAAGGTGGCGCCGAGAATGGCGGCAAGCTCGCGGCCGCCGAAGGCTGCGGCGATGGCGAGCGGATCGTGCAGCAAACCGGCATGGCGCACGAGCGCCTGATCGATCACCGCGCGCTTACGCGCCAAGCCCTCTTCGTCGACGCCGGTGCCGCGGCCGGCCCAGCGCGCGCCGCCGCCGCCGAACAAAGCCGCAGCGATGGCGGCCGCCGCCGTGGTATTGCCGATGCCCATTTCACCGAGACAGACAAGATCGGCGTCCGGCGAGACGGCCTCATAACCTGCCGTCACCGCGGCGATGAATTCGCTCTCTGTGAGCGCCGGCGTTTTGGTGAAATCCGCGGTCGGCAGGTCGAGCGACAGCGGAATGACACGCAATTTGGCGCCGCCGGTGCGGGCGAGTTGATTGATTGCCGCGCCGCCGGAAGCGAAATTCGCCACCATCTGCGCCGTGACTTCAGCCGGATAGGCCGACACGCCGAGCTTGGTGACGCCGTGATTGCCGGCGAACACCAGAATTTCGACCTGCTCCAGTCGCGGCGGCGCATGGCCCTGCCAATGCGCCAGCCAGGCGACCAGATCCTCGAGCCGGCCGAGGCTTTTCGGCGGCTTGGTCAGCGTCGCCTCGCGCTGGGCCACCGCAGAACTCGCGGCGGGATGCCCGCTCGGCAGGTCGAGACAGACGGCGCGCAGATCGGAAAATGAGGTAAAGCTCGTCATACTGATGTGCTTTCGTTCGGGCAGGGAGCCTGCCAAACTGTAGCAAAGCCGCGGCAATACGGCCACTGCGCTCGGCGTGATTCGATGATGACGATTTCCCCCGACTGGCTAAAGGCGCGCGCCGGAGAAATCACGGCGAGTCTTGTCTTCTGCACGCGCCTGCCGCTGCCGCGCGCGGCCCCGCTCGACGGCGGCGCGCTCGCCAAAGCGGCCTGGGCCTTCCCGATCGCCGGTATTGTCGTCGGCCTGATCGGCGCGATCGTATATGGCATCGCCCATCGCGTCGGATTTGCGCCATGGCCGGCCGCAGCGCTCGCCGTTGCCGCGACGCTGTTGGCGACCGGCTGCCTGCACGAGGACGGCCTCGCCGATACCGCGGACGGCTTCGGCGGCGGCAAGACGCGCGAACAAAAACTCGACATCATGCGCGACAGCCGCATCGGCACATACGGCGTTTGCGCGCTCGTGCTGGCGCTGTTGCTTCGCGTCGCCGTATTGGCGAGCCTGCCGAACGCGCATCTGGTGGTCTGGGCACTCCTCGCCTCGCACACCGCCGCGCGCGCGACGATGCCGGTGCTGATGTTTCTGTTGCCGCCGGCGCGTAGCGACGGCTTGTCGTTTAACGCCGGCCATCCGCCGGGCGCAGGCGTCGCCGCAGCGGCGACAATCGGCTTTGTCATCCTCGCGCTCTGCCTGCATCCCGGGCGCGGCCTGTTGGCGCTGATTTGTCTCGGCGTTGTTATTGTGCTGACGGCGTGGCTGAGCAGCAGCCAGATCGAGGGCCAGACCGGCGACGTGCTGGGCGGGCTCGAGCAGGTCAGCGAAATCGTTGTGCTCCTCGTCGCACTAGGCTGATCCTACGCCGCGACGCGGTCATCGCCCGGCTCAAGCGGCAGCTTCACCGGCTGTTTGAGCTTGGCCGAGAGATCGAGCGCTTTGGTCAACATCAACCGGTTATGCGCTTCCGCCGCGGTCGCGGCCTGGGTCGGCAGGCCGAGCGACACCCGGTTGAGGAACGACACGGTCTCCTCCGCCATCGGGCCGCGCAATTCGCCGAGCGCCATGTCGCCGGGCGGGTACGAGCCCATGAAATCGACCAGCCGGCTGGAGTCCGGCGCGTAGCCCTCGCTCTGCGGTGCCGAGACCGCAAGCACGATGTCGCGATGGGTATCGTCGATGGTGAGCACGCCGTGGGTGCCATTGATGCCGACTTCGAGGCTGTACACCGCGCCCGGCCAGGTCACCGGCAGCGCCCAGGATATGCTGAGATTGTGCACCGTGCCATCGGAGAACATGATCATGCCGGCGGTGGCGTCGATGCCCTGGTAAAGCGGCCCCAATACCGCATCCACGGAACGCGCGTAGCATTCGACCGGCGTTTTCTTTTCCAGATACCACATGACGATGTCGAGCGCGTGGGTGCCGGAGATCACCATGGGCGAGATGGTCGAGGGATCGTTGGTGCGCTTGTAATTGTCGATGGCGACGAGACGATTCATGAACGCGCGCGAGGTCACCAGCGTCACGTCACCGAGCGCGCCGGTGCGCACCTTTTCCTTGGCGCCGAGCCATTTGCGGCGGAACCGCTGGGTGTAGCCGACCACCGCGTCGAGCTTGGCGTCGGTGATCGCCTTGAGCACGCGGGCGGACTGGGCGAGATCGGTGGCGAGCGGCTTTTCGATCAGCATCGGCACGCCGCGCTCGACCGTGGCCAGAACCGGATCGACGTGCAGATGCTCGTCGGTGGCGATAATGGCGCAGGTGACTTCCGGCCGCGCCAGCAATTCGCGGTGGCTGGTGGTGATGAAGTCGGCGCCGATGCGCGCGCCGACGTCGCCGCCGCGATTGTGATTGAGCTCGGCGATGCCGATCCACTCCACCGCGGGATGGCGCGCCGCCACTTCGCCGCGAAACAGCCCGACGCGGCCGGCGCCGATGATGGCGAGGCCTACGCCTTTCGCGCTCTTTTTCATGGCGAACCCAAGTCGTCATTGCGAGGAGTGAAGCGACGAAGCAATCCAGCTCTGTGCCGCCCGCTGGATTGCTTCGCTACCGCTCGCAATGACGAAACTGCTAAATCGCCGCCTGCACTCATACGTTCAATCCCGCGCGGTTTTTCTGTTTCAGCTCGGCAATCCCCGAAATCGTTTCGTTGGTGAGCGGCAGATCGACCGGCTCGCCGCGATCGGCGGAGAGATCCGCCGCACTATAGGTCTCCATGACGCGGCGCGCGCTTTCCGGGGTCACCATCACGGCGGTGTCGCGGATGCAGGCTTCGAGGAAATGGATGGTCTCCGGCGCCATGCCGCCGGCGAAGACATTGTCGACCCACTCGCCTGGCATGGTCGACATCGGAAATTCCTGACCGCGCTTGGCGGTATTAAGCCAATTGTCGCGCTGGGTGTCGTCGAGGAACAGCGAGCCCTCGGTGCCGGTGATCTCGATCCAGGTCGCGCAATAATTCGGATAGCTCGGCGGCAGGTTCCAGCCGCCGCCGATCATCACCACCACGCCGTTGTCCATGGTCACGGTGGTGAACATGACATCGTGCGAGCCGTTGATCGGCTTCATATAGCCAAAGGCGCCTTGGCTGTAGACGCGAACCGGCTTTGCCGGCTCGAGGAGCCAGAACACGAAATCGAGATCGTGGGTCGATTCCATCACCACCGGCGACAGCCGCACCCGGCTCGCGATCTTCTTGCCGAGTTCGCGCGACAGATGGCGGCTGACCAGCACTGAAACCACATTGCCGAGCGTGCCGTCGGTGATTTTCTTTTTGGCGAAGGCCACCTTGGGATTGAAGCGCTGCGAATAGCCGATGGTGAATTTCAGATTGTTGCGCTTCGATAATTGAATGAGCTCGTCGGCTTCCCACAATTCGAGCGCGATCGGCTTCTCCAGCATCACGTTCTTGCCGGATTTGAGGCAGTCGCGCGCGATCGGATAGTGGTTCGCCTCGGGCGTGGTGGAGACATAGACGACGCGGATATTGTCGTTCTTGATGATGTCCTGATAGTCGAGCGTGGCGGTCGCCGGCTTGTATAGATTCTTCACCTCGGCGAGCCGGTCCGGCCTGATCTCGCAAAGGTGCAACTTGTCGACCAGCGCGGTGCGCGACAGCGTATCCGCCCGCGTGCCGCCGACCCATCCGACGCCGATCACCGCTGCTTCAACTATTCTCACTGAGCATTTCCTTGTGTTTTGCGCGGGTGGATAAAAACCATGACGGGGCGGGAGGCGCAATGATTTATCGGCCGACGTGACGGGGTGTCTCGTTACCGCCGTCATTGCGAGGAGCAACGCGACGAAGCAATCCAGAACGGTCTCACCGCCGCGCAAGCCGGCCTGGATTGCTTCGCTGCGCTCGCAATGACGAGGCGTTCTCGCGATGCGCTTGCATCCGAGTTTTGCCGTACCAAGCCATTCCCTAAGACCTCCCCATAAAAAGAAGGGAGGCGGAGNNGAACATACGGAGGGGGCTCGCCTCTCGGCGCTCCACCGCGGCGCTTGCGGCGCAAATGAATGCCACCGCTCAGCCCAGGCCGTGTTTCCTGGGACTTAGGTCCAACGGGCGTTACCCGCCAAACCCTG
>PLTE01000026.1 GCA_003164375.1 Hyphomicrobiales bacterium
CCTGCGGGTGGGGCTCGTAACCCCGTTCCCGGGCGGCTTTGGGTCCCCGACCGACCGGCACTACGACCGGTCTCCGAGGTGCTCGGTAGACTGTGACAGGCCGAAGCGGATAACGCCCGTCAGGCCAGGTCTCAGGAAGCGCGGGTCTGGAGCTGAGCCGATACTGGATGCGTCCGGTCCGGCGAGTGCCGGGGTGGAGCGCCGAGAGGCGAGCCCCCTCCGTATCTTCTTCGTTTTTTGGAGAGGATACGGAGGGGGCGCCGCACCCGCTGGTGCGGCCTCTAGTACGCGCCTTCCGGCGCTCCGCCTCCCTCCTTTTGTCGGGGAGGCACAAGGGAATGGCTTGCTGCAGCAAAACTCGGGCGCGGCGCGTCGCGAGAACGGGTTATCTATTGCGTCATTGCTGGCAGGCCCTTGAGGCGCGTCTCGGCCTATACTAGCCGGGACGGTCCGATTTGAACGGGAGACTGCCGTGGCCAAGGACACTGTATTGTCGCGCGAATTGAAATCGCTGCAGGAGGAGCTTTCGGCGTCGCATCGCGAGCACCGCCCATCGCCCGCGGCGCGGGGCTCCGCGAGCAGCGCAACTACCGCTACGGCCGGTCAGCCGGAAGATACGCCGGCAGCAGCGCAGCTCCGCGAGGAACTTCGCGAGTTCGTCAACGAGATCACTGAATTTATCGAGGACGCCGAGAAGAACGTTTCGGCGCACCCCACCGCCAGCGTGCTAGGCGCCATGTCGGTCGGAATATTGATCGGTTACCTCATCGGCCGACGCTAGGAGCAGCACAATGATCGATAATTTTGTGCGCGACCTTCACCTGTTGTGGAAAGCCGATTCTCTGATCGGAAAGATCTGGCTTACGGTTACCGCGCGCCGCCTTGGCCTCTACGCGTTCGCCGGCCTGATCGCCGTATTCGGGCTCGGCATGATAAACGTAGCGGGTTTCTACGCCTTCGAGGCGTCTTTAGGGCCGGTCTGGGCGGCTTCGCTGGTCGCGCTCGGCGATTTCGTTCTCGCCGCAATCATCATGCTGATCGGTCGGAGCTCCGCACCGGGACCCGAGCTCGATTTGGCCTTTGACGTCCGCAAAATCGCTATCGAGTCCCTTCAGGCCGACGCGCTCGATCTGAAGGCCACGATCGATACGCTCACCCAAGAAATCCAAGACACCAAGAATCGCATCGTGGGGATCGTGCATAACCCCTTGGATGCGGCCACGCAGCAGCTTCTTATCCCGGCCGCGCTCTCGATCATAAGAGGTTTGCGCGCCAAGAAAGATCGGGCTTGAGATCAAGGCCTGGGCCGCGAGACAAATTCCGCGGATGCCGTTTTCATCTCATCCGTCCCGCGAGCGCTGCCGCTCGAGGTTAATGAAAGCTTTCGTTAGATCGCGTTTTGCAATGCGGTGAAAATGGTGACGAGCTGGGTGCCGACGCTCTTTACGCCCGGAATAATGGCCACGGAAACGCCGGAGGTGATGAGACCGTATTCGATCGCCGCGGCGCCGGATTCGTCTTTTAGGAAACGCTTCAATTGATTGATCATTGTCGCCCTCGTTGCAGCAGATGTTTCCTCAGGCGCAATCATGTAGCAGAACAATGATGGTAAATAAATCTCGATCCAAATTAACGATGAACCGGTAAACGCCGCGCCGTCACAGTCGCTCGGCCTCACCAACGAGGCGCGTTCAGCCATGGGCAGACCATTGACAACCTGGCGCTGTTTTCCCGCAAGGTGCATCCGCGGCTTGGGGTCTCAAAGCTGCCCGACGCGGCGGCGGTAGCCGCGGCGGTTGCGGCACAATGGAGCCCGCTCAAGGGCTGGAACCAAACTTGATTTCGCGGCGGGTCTGGCTCATTGCTTTGCGAACGTCGCCGCGCCGATCGGGTAAATTCCTGTCATGACCACGCGTATCACCATCCGCAAGCCGGACGACTGGCATCTTCATGTGCGCGACGGCGAAATGCTCAAAGCGGTGCTGCCGTTCACCGCCAGGAATTTCGCCCGCGCCGTCCTGATGCCGAACCTGGTGCCGCCGGTGCGCACCACGGCCGACGGCCTGGCCTATCGCGAGCGGGTTCTAGCGGCGCTGCCGCTGGGCTCGACGTTCAAGCCGCTTATCACCTGCTATCTTACCGACGACACCGATCCGGACGACGTCGAGCGCGGCTTTCGCGATGGGCTGTTTATCGGTGTGAAGCTTTATCCGGCGCATGCCACGACGAATTCGGCATACGGCGTCACCGACTATGCCAAAGTCGTGCGCGTGTTGGAGCGGATGGAAAAGATCGGTATGCCGTTTCTCATGCACGGCGAATATGTCGCGCCCGATGTCGACATTTTCGACCGCGAAGCAGTCTTCATCGACCGGCTGTTGTCGAAATGGGTCAAGCAATTCTCCGGCTTGCGCATGATCCTGGAACATCTTTCGACCAAGGAAGGCGTCGATTTTGTGCATAGCGCAAGCCCGCAGGTCGGCGGCACCATCACGCCCTATCATATGATGCTGACCCGCAACGACTGGCTCGGCCACGGGCTCAAACCCTACATGTATGTGATGCCGGTAATTAAAACCGCGCGCGATCGGTCCGCGTTGCGCAACGCGGCGACGTCCGGCGAGGCCTGCTATTTTCTCGGCACCGATTCGGCGCCGCATCCCTATGCCAAAAAAGTATCGACGAGCGGCACTCCCGGCATGTTCAATGCCCCGGTCGCGATCGAGACCTATACGCAGGTTTTCGAGGAGGAGGGCGCCCTCGACAAGCTTGAAGCCTTTGCCTCGCTCAACGGGCCCAAGCATTATCGTCTGCCGCCGAACGACACGACGATCACGCTGGAGAAAACGCCTTGGACCGTGCCCGAGGAAGTCAAAGTCGCCGGCCCCGACGAACGCGCATTGATCTATCGTGGCGGCGAGACTATCGCGTGGCGGGTGGTCGATGAATCGGTCGCTTAGTTTTTGGAGACGATAATGACAGGCTTCCCGGACAAAGCGGTGATCGCCGAGCTGACGGCGAAGATGCTCATCGAGGTGGATGCGGTCCGCTTCATGACGGACAAGCCGTTCATCTATACCTCCGGTTGGGCGAGCCCGGTCTATACCGATTGCCGAAGGCTCATCTCGTTCCCGCGGGTACGCCAGACGCTGGTCGATTTCGGCGTGGCGACGGTCGAACGCGAAATCGGCTTCGAACAGCTCGATGCGGTGGCCGGCGGCGAGACCGCGGGCATTCCGTTCGCGGCCTGGATGGCGGATCGCCTGATGCTGCCGATGCAATATGTGCGCAAGAAGTCGAAGGGCTTCGGCCGCAATGCCCAGATCGAAGGCCATCTTGATGCCGGCGATCGCGTGCTCCTGGTCGAGGACCTGACCACCGACGGGCGCAGCAAGGTCAATTTCTGCCAGGCGCTGCGCGGCGCCGGCGCTGTCGTCGAACATGTCTTCGTGTTCTTTTTCTATGACATCTTCCCCGAGGGCAAAAAAATCTTGAGCGATCTCGGCATCACGTTGCATGCGCTCGCCACATGGTGGGACGTGCTGGAAGTGGCGAAGAAGAGCGGCAAATTCGACAAGGCAAAGCTCAAGGAAGTGGAAAAATTCATGAAGGACCCCGCCACGTGGTCGAAGGCGCATGGTGGCGCCGCTCAGGCGGCGGAGTAATTGAGGAAGCAATGTCAAACGAAATCGCAGATGTAATCGTCGTCGGCGCCGGCAATGCGGCGTTTTGTGCGGCACTGGCGGCGCAGGAACAGGGCGCCAAGGTGGTTATTCTCGAAGCCGCGCCGGAAGACGAATCCGGCGGCAACAGCCGGTTTACCGCGGGCTCGATCCGCGTCGTCTATAATGGCATCGACGATATCAAGACGCTGGTTCCCGATCTCACGCCGGCCGAAATCGAGACCACGGACTTCGGCACTTACACCGCCGACCAATTCTACGACGACATGGCGCGCGTGACGCAAAATCGCGCCGATCCGGATCTCGTCGAGCTTTTGGTGACCAAGAGCTTCGACTCGCTCAACTGGATGCGTCAAAAGGGCGTGCGGCTTATTCCGATCTATGGCCGTCAGGCCTTCAAGATCGACGGCAAGTTCAAGTTCTGGGGCGGACTCACGGTGGAGTCAGTCGGCGGCGGCCCGGGGCTGATCGCCATGCTCACCGAGTCGGCGAAAAAACGCGGCATCGATATCCGTTATTCGACGCGCGGCATGGATTTGTTGTTCGACGGCGACCGCATCCAAGGCATTCGCGTGCGCGAGCACGGCGACGTGCGCGAGCTGCGCGCCAAATCCGTGGTGCTCGCCTGCGGCGGCTTCGAAGCCAATCCGGAATGGCGCACGCGCTACCTCGGTCCGGGCTGGGATCTCGCCAAGGTGCGCGGCAGTCGTTTCAACACCGGCGACGGCATCCGAATGGCGCTCGACATCGGTGCCGTGCCGCGCGGCAACTGGTCGGGCTGCCACGCGGTGCAGTGGGAAATGAATGCGCCGGAATTCGGCGACCTCGCTGTCGGCGATCAATTCCAAAAGCACTCCTATCCGTTCTCGATCATGATCAACGCCACCGGCAAGCGCTTCGTCGACGAGGGCGCCGATTTCCGCAACTATACTTACGCCAAATACGGGCGCGTCGTGCTGGAGCAGCCCGGCCAATTCGCCTGGCAGATCTTTGATCAGAAAGTCAAACATCTGCAGCGCGACGAATACCGCATCCGGCAGATCACCAAGGTGACGGCGAACACCATCGAGGAATTCGCGCAAAAGCTCGAAGGCGTGAACGCGGCGGAGTTCGTCAAAACCATCAAAGAATGGAACGCCGCGGTGAAGACCGACGTGGCATTCAATCCGAACGTCAAGGACGGCCGTTGCACGCAAGGCCTGGCCATCAACAAGAGCAATTGGGCGAACACGTTCGACGCGCCGCCTTACGAAGGTTACGCGGTGACCTGCGGCGTTACCTTCACCTTCGGCGGACTGCGCATCAACACCGAGGGCGAAGTGCTCAACACCGACTACCAGCCGATCCGCGGCCTCTATGCCGCGGGCGAACTGGTCGGCGGCCTGTTCTACTTCAATTATCCCGGCGGCTCGGGCCTGATGGCGGGCACCGTGTTCGGCAAGATCGCCGGAACTTCGGCCGGCCGTGCCGGCAAGAACTGACGAGGACCAGAACGAACCCCCGACAATGGACGCCAAGGTCGAACGCGCGCTGAACGAACTCTCCGCAACCGAGATCGCGGCAAAAATCGCGGCGGGCGAGATCACATGCGAGGCGGTGACGCACGCCTGCGTGGCGCGGATCGCTGAGCGCGACGGCGTGGTGAAGGCGTTCGTGAATTTCGACGCCGATTACGCACTTGCGCAAGCGCGTGCGCTCGATCGCGGGCCGAGCCGGGGTCCGCTACACGGCGTGCCGATCGGGGTGAAAGACATTATCGACACTTTCGATATGCCGACCGAGATGGGCTCGCCGATCTATCGCGGCCATCGGCCGCCGGCGGATGCCGCTTGCGTCGCGCTGTTGCGGCGCGCCGGCGCGGTCATTCTCGGCAAGACCGCCACCTGCGAGCTGGCAGGCATGGCGTCGGCCGAAACGACCAATCCGCATAATCCAGCGCATACCCCGGGCGGCTCGTCGAGCGGCTCGGCGGCGGCGGTCGCCGACGCCATGCTGCCGGCGGCGCTTGGCACTCAGACCGGCGGTTCGGTGCTGCGTCCGGCATCGTTTTGCGGGATTTTCGGCTTCAAGCCGACCTACAACGCGTTTAACAAAGCGGGGATCAAGCCGGCTGCTGAAAGTATTGATACGATCGGGTGGCTCACGCGCTCGATCGACGACATCGAACTCCTGTCCGACGTGCTGCGCATGCAGGCGCCGCTGCCGCCGCGCAAGCTCACGGCTCCACCGCGGATCGGCCTCTGCCGCACCGAAGTCTGGGAGACCGCGCATCCCGAGACCAAAGCCGCCGTGGAAAGCGCCGCCGCGAAGCTCGGCAGAGTCGGCGCGATGGTGCGCGACGTCGAATTGCCCAAAGCTTTCACCGGCCTGCATGCCTTGGCGCGCGGCACCATCAATCATTTCGAGCGCGCCGCTTGCATGGCTTTCGAATGGGACCATCATCGCGAGGCGCTGTCGCCGCAGATGCGGCGCTATATCGAAAGCGGCCAGAAAACCTCGCGCGACGAGTATGTCGCCGCCTGGCGGCGCGTCGAGGAATGCCGTGCATTGTTGGCATCCCTGTTCGACGGCCTCGATGTGCTGCTGACGCCGTGCGTGCCGGGCGAGGCGCCGCACGGTCTCGGCTTAACCGGCGACCCCGGCATGCAGGCGATGTGGACTGCGCTGCATACGCCCGCCATGACGTTGCCGACCTACCGCGGTCCTCACGATCTGCCGGTCGGCATCCAACTGGTCGCACAGCGCTACGACGACGATCGGCTGTTCGCCTGCGCCCGGTGGATTTGGGACGAGATCGGCGCGCCGGTTATGCTGCATGGCCGGCTGTGATATTTTCACCGTCGTCGCGCGCAGCCTTGACCCGCGCGTCCCGATTGGCGATCACGGACTGGCCGGGCAGGGAGAGCCGCATGAATCGCCTTAAGTTCGCCGCGTGTCTTGTGCTCTGGCCGGCACTATTGTTCACGCTCGCCGCGCCGGCGCAGGCCGAGACTTTCCCGTCGCGGCCGGTTCACCTGATCATTCCTTATGGGCCGGGCGGGATCGTCGACTTCGCCGGCCGGGAGCTTGCGCAAAAGCTTGGCGAGGCTTTGGGGCAGACGGTCGTTCCCGATAATCGGCCGGGCGCCGGCGGCATCGTCGGCGTCGATGCCGTCGCGCATTCTGATCCCGACGGTTACAACGTCGCGCTGATGGATCCCGCCATCGTCATCAATCCGACGCTGCAAAAGCAATTGCCCTACGACATTTTCAAGGACCTTGTGACCGTCTCGCGCGTTAGCTCGTCGCCCGAGGTCTTGGTTGTAGCGCCGCAGCTCGGGATTAAGACCTACGCCGAATTCGTAGCGTACGGAAAAGCCAATCCAGGCAAGCTGTTTTATGCATCCGCCGGCATCGGGTCTGCGCCGCACCTTGCCGCGGAAATGTGGAAATTGCGTACCGGCATCGATGCCGTGCACGTGCCCTATAAAGGGATCGGCGGCTCGTTCACCGACATGATGAGCAACAAGGTCCAATTCGCGTTCTCCAGCATCGCCGGCGCTCTGCCGTTTACCGGTGACGGCCGCATCATTCCGCTGGCGACGACGGGGACGGTGCGCTCGCCGGTCTATCCCGATCTGCCGACGGTGGCAGAGGCGGGCGCGCCCGGATATTCGGTTGATGTCTGGCTTACACTCTATGGCCGTGCCGGAATGCCGACGGATGTGCTCCAAACTCTCAACGCGGCGGTCGGTAAGGCGCTGCAGGATGCTGAGCTCAAGGCGGCGTTCGCCAAATTCGGGCTCACTCCCGTCGCGACAAGTGTTCAAGACAGCGCGGCCTTCACCAGATCGGAATACCAGAAATGGAAACAGGTCATCACCGACGGCCACATCACGCTCGACTGAGGGCTCACTCCGATGACCGCCCAAGCTTCTAATCCCTGGCCGACAGAACTAAGGCTGCACAAGGACCGCAGGACTCTCACCGTTGCCTTCGACAACGGCGAGAGCTTCGATCTCGCCGCCGAATATTTGCGCGTACGCTCGCCGAGCGCCGAGGTCCAGGGTCACTCGCCCAGCGAACGGCGCACCGTCGCCGGCAAACAGGATGTGCAGATCCTTGAGCTGCATCCGGTCGGCAATTACGCGGTACGGCTTGTGTTCGACGACCTGCACTCGACCGGAATTTTCAGCTGGGATTACCTGTCCGAACTCGGCCGTAATCGCGACGACTATTGGCGCGCCTATCTCGGCGAGCTTGCGGAGAAGCAGCTGTCGCGGGCGCCGACGGTGCGATAAAATATGCAGAATTTTTTATTTGTTTTGCTGAGAATCTTAGTTGCGGAATTAAAGGCTTGCTGGATTCCCATTAGTATTTTCCCTATGCGCGCTACGACGCGCACTCGAGCATGGCGAGCTGCACGAGGGGAGACTTCAACGGGAGAGAGGAATCAGGTCATGAGCCGGATGGGCAATGCGGGCATTTTATTCTGGAGTTTTCTGCATAACGAACGGGGTGCGACGGCGGTCGAATATGGTCTTATCGCCGCGGGCATAGCGGTCGCGATCATCGCTACGGTCGCGGCGCTGGGGACCGACCTCAATACGACGTTCTCAAGCGTGTCGACCGGTCTGAACTAGGCAACCGGCGTAATCCGGCACGACCACGATCGGCCGAGCTTGGTTCGACACGTCGGGCAGCGTCGAGGTCGGCTGCGCGGCGTTTTGGCGCGCATGGTTGTCGGGCCATTCCAGCGCTTTTGGCGTTAGCGCATACTATGACGCATCCTCCGCCCGGTCATGGCGATCGGCACACCTGGTGTTCATCCGATGCGAAAGTGCTAGGATGACCAGGGGCAGCCGGAAGCAACGCTGCCAGCTAGGGAGGAAAATCCGATGAAGTTGCGTAGTTTGACCGCTATTGTTCTGGCCACAGGCTTTCTCGCCGCCGGCGCGGCCTATGCCCAGCAGCCGGCCGCACCCGCGGCGCCGCCGCCAAACCCGCTTGATGTCATTCCCGACAAAATGCCGTTCAACATTCCCTTTGGCGAACCGATCTCGGTGGACAGGGCGCAGTCGGTGATTCAGGCGGCCGTCGCCGAAGCCAAAAAGCGCGGCTGGGAGATGAACGTCGCTGTCGTCGACCAAAATGGCGATCTCAAGGCCTTTGCGCGTATGGACGGGGCGCAACTCGCCTCGGTTTCCATCTCGCAACACAAAGCCCGAACCGCGGCGAGATATCGTCGCCCGACGAGGCTTTTCGAAGATGCCGTGCAACATGGCGTCGTTTACGTCACGACGCTCGATGACGTGATCGCTTCACGCGGCGGCATTCCTTTGGTCGAGGGCGGCAAGATCATCGGCGCGGTTGGCTGTTCTGGCGGTACCGGCTCCCAGGACGAGGCGATCTGCACGGTCGCTGCCGGTACGATCAATAAGTAGCCGACGCTGCGGCCTTTCAAGGCATCGTGCGAGAGCTAAGCGCGAGGGCGGCAGCAATGCCGCCCTCGTTGCGTCAAAGAATCGGATACTACAGGGAGGCGGCAACGAAACGAATGTGACCGCGCCAGGCGTGGCTGAGGGAAAAGCGAATGGGGATTGCTCCTGTCCGTCGTTGTCTGTGCTTTTTACTCTCCGCCGGCCTTGTCTTGTTTCCGGCCATGCTTCGTGCGCAGTCCGCAGGGGCGGATGCGGCGGCGAACATCACGCCAGCGAATGTCGCGGCGGCGCTCGCCCAGTACCGTCAGGCGCTCGAAGACTATAACCGCGCGCAGCAGATTTATGCCGCGGTCGCCGGCACCTATTGGCGTTCAATCACCGAAAAGCGGCAATTGCGCAATGCCAAGCGCGCGCGCGGTGAAGCGCTGACGGTCGACGACTACGTGCTCGATCAGCCGCCAGCCTACACCGGACCGCCGCGACCGCGCAATCCACTGCAGCCGGAAGCGCCGCCGCATCGGGCCTATGTGCCGGTGGTCGCCGATTTTTTGGCCGCGGCGCGCGACCAATTCAAATTCACGCCGCGGCTTCCGCAAACCGACGGTGAGTTCAAACGCGCTTATGCACTGGTCGCCGCTGCGGCCGGGCTGACCAAGAACCAAGTGGTTCGAATCTACGCCTTCGAGGCCACCGGAAACGGCGATTACGACGTCGAGGCCGGGCTCGAATACAACAAACACGGCCGCGCGATCACGACGGCGCTAGGCTACAACCAATTGCTGGCGACCAATTCGGTCGAGATCGTCGCCGAGACCGGCAATCAATTCCTTACCGCCTTGCGCGCCGAGGCCGCCCAATTGCCGGATGGCCAGAAGCTGGTGCTCGACGGCAAGATCGAAACGTTACGCAAAATGATCGCGTTTGCGCGCAGCGTTCCGGACGCCTGGGATCAGCATGAGATCCTGGCCACCACGCCAAAGGGTCTTGCCGTGCATGCGCTCAATCTCGATCTCGACCTCGGTCCGTTGCTGCAAACGCAAAAGCTTCTTGATTCGGTCGTCTTTGCACGCCGCAAGGGTTTTGCCTCGCCGCTTTCCGCCGCCGAACTCGAAATGATGAACCTCACGGGCGACGGCAACGGTTTCGATATGGTGACGATGCCACAGGCCTGGCGCGACAAGGTGCCGACAGCGAATTTCTTTCGGCCGAGCGGCTATGCCGACAATCCGGTGGCGCAGCGGAACAATGTCGTTGCCAGGCTGATCGCTGCGACCGACGCGCGCATGGATGAGGAGATCAAAAAACCCGGTGCCAAGGAGTTGGCCGCGGCGTTCCGGTGATCGCGCGCCGCGATAGAAGCGGCGCCGAATTAAAGCATTGCGATGCCGCGGCGGGTCGTTACGATAGGCTGTTTTAACCGTGTTGTATCGACCGATTGGGCTTTGACGGCGGGCATGAAACGACGCGCGTTCATCGCACTTCTTTCCGGGGCGGCGGCGTGGCCAGTTGCGGCGCGCGCCCAGGATGCGGCACCGCCATCCCCACCCCCGTCGGCCCAGCCCGCCGACACTTCGGTTGGCCAAGTCGCGACACTCTCCGGCGTCGCGACGGTGACGCGCGGCGCCGCAGCGACGCCGTTGAAAGTGGCCGATCACATCTTCAAGAGCGACATGTTGCAGACCTATGCGAACTCTTCATTGGGCGTCACGTTCGACGACGAAACCACTTTTAGCCTGTCGCCGAATACGCGCATTGTGGTCGACAACTTTGTCTATGAGGCGGATGGCAAAGCCAATGCCGCCGCGTTCAGCGTCGCGCTCGGCACCGCCTCCTTTGTCGCGAGCCTGGTGGCCAAGACCGGCGACATGAAAGTCACCACGCCGAACGCGACCCTGGGCATACGCGGCACCACAGGCATTGTCGAAGTCCCACAAGCGGGTGCGGCCGCCGCCGCGCCGACGATCAAGCTTTATCCGGATACCGATGGCCATATCGGCCAAATCGAGGTGTTCGACCGCCAGGGCGGTCGGCTCGGCACTTTGACCCAGGGCGCCAGCGCTTTTTCGTTGCGCGTCGGTGCGGGCGGCCGCCTCACCGCGGTGCCCTATCAGATTCCGCCGCAGGAACTGGCGCGCGACCGCGGTGTGTTGCAGCGGCTTTCCGCGTCGCACACGATCGGGCGGCAGATGGCGATCCGGCGGCAACAATTGCGCGGTGGCAATCGCCAACAGCCGAACAATCAGCGCCCGCGGGGCGTTCAGCCGAATCTCCGTCGGCCGCCGGGCGGTCCGCAGCAGCCGTTCAATCGCCCGCCAGGAAGGCCCGGCCAACCGCGGCCGCAACCGCAGAAGAACGGACCGAACAACAAAAAGCGGTAGCATCGGCCGCGATACCGCCGCCAAAAAGTGAGGAAAGGAATGCGAGCCTATCAATTGCCGAAGGGCGGCGCCGGTATCGATGCGCTGATGCAGGTCGAACGCGCCGATCCCAAACCGGCGCATCGCCAGGTTCTGGTGAAGGTCAAAGCATGCTCGCTTAATTATCGCGATCTCGGCATTGTGCGCGGCAGCTACCGCATGCCGGTGCGCGATAGCATGATCCCGCTGTCGGACGGCTCAGGCGAGGTGATCGAGATCGGCTCGGGCGTCACCCGGGTCAAGGTCGGCAATCGTGTTGCCGGCAATTTCTTTCAGCGCTGGAGCGCCGGCGAGCCTGCGGCCGACGTGCACAAGAGCGCACTCGGCGGCGGCATCGACGGCATGCTCGCGGACTATGCGGTGCTGGAGGAAGACGGCGTAGTGAAAATACCGCCTCATCTTTCGTTTGAAGAGGGCGCGACGCTGCCTTGCGCCGCTGTCACCGTCTGGCACGCCATGATGGAGCACGCCAAGCTCAAAGCCGGCGATACGATTCTGCTGCAAGGCACCGGCGGCGTCTNNGAGCGACGACAAGCTCAAACGCGCCCAGGCCCTCGGCGCGGCCTTCGGCATCAACTACAAGACGACGCCCGATTGGGACAAAGCGGCAATCGAATTCACCCGCGGCAGCGGCGTCGATCACGTGATCGAGGTCGGCGGCGCCGCGACGCTAACGCGCTCGTTCGGCGCCATTCGCGTCGGCGGCAGCGTCACTTTGATCGGCGGCTTGAGCGGTGGCGCGACCGAGCTCAATCCCGCGCTGATCTTCTCCCGCCGTGCCAATGTGCAGGGCATTTCGGTGGGGTCGACGCAGATGTTCGAGGCGATGAACCGCGCCATCGAATTCAACGCGATCAAACCGGTGATCGACAAGGTGTTCGCCTTCGCCGAGGCTCCCGAGGCCTACCGTCACATGGCTTCGGGCGCGCATTTCGGCAAGATTGTCGTTCGGTTAGGCTGACAGGAAATAAAAGCGGGGAAGGAACTGGCGTGCTTGAACGACGACTCGCCGTGGCATTTGCCGGCGCGCTCGCGAGCGCAAGTCTGACCGCGGGTCTCGTGGCGGCGGAGAATTTTCCGACCCGGCCAGTCACCATCATTGTGGCCACCAGCCCCGGCGGTGGCACCGATATCATTTCGCGCATCATGGCCGGCCAGCTTTCCGAACAGCTCGGCCAACCATTCATCGTCGAGGATATTCCCGGCGCGGGCTCACTGACCGGCACTGTAGCCGCCGCCAAGGCGAGGCCGGACGGTTACACACTGCAAACCGGACTCAACGCCAGCATGGCGGTAAACCCAAGTCTGTTTGCCAATCTGCCCTACGATCCCGTTCGCGACTTTACCCCGGTGGGGATGCTGGCGGAATTTCCCTTTGCCGTCGTGGTGAGCAACAATTTTCCTGCGCATTCGATCAAAGAACTAATCGCTCTCGCCAAGGCGCGTCCGGGCGAGATCAATTACGCGTCGGCGGGCAACGGCACCGGGCAGCATTTGTCGACGGAGCTGTTCAAGCTGATGACCGGCATCAACATCGCGCACGTGCCTTATCGCGGTGCCGCGCCGGCTTATTCCGATGTCATGTCGGGCCAAGTACCGGTTTTCTTCGACAATCTGGCGAGCGCCATGGGCCAGATCAAAGGCGGTACGGTGCGTGCGCTGGCGGTCACCGGCAGACAACGCTCGCCGCTATTGCCGGACGTGCCGACGGTCGCCGAAGCCGGCGTTCCGGGCTACGAATACTATGTGTGGTTCGGGCTGTGGGCGCCGAAGAATACGCCGCAGTCGATCGTCGAGAAGCTCCATGCGGAAGTGGAAAAAGCCCTCGCTGATCCGGCGGTGAAAGAACGAATCCTCGCCGATGCCGGCGAGCCTATGGATATGCCGCTCGCCGATATCGATCCATTCCTCAAATCCGAGATCGCCAAATGGGCAGACGTGGTCAAGCGCTCGGGTATTGAACTCCAATAGGCTATGCCCCCTGCACCTCGATCTGCACATCGACGTTGCCGCGGGTCGCATGCGAATAGGGGCAGATTTTTTCGTGGGCTTCCTTGGCAAGCGCCGTCAAATCGGCTTGCGCTAGGCTTGCGTCCTCGACGCGAAGCTTGACCGCAAGGCCGAAGCCGCCGCCGTCGCGAGGTCCAATCGAGACATTCGCCGTGACGCGGGCCTTGGTGGCATCCTTCTTGTGCTGTTTGGCCACGAAATCGAGCGCGCCGCCGAAACAGGAGGCATAGCCCGCCGCGAACAGGTGCTCCGGCGTCGTCGTATTGGGTCTGCCGGGGCCGCCCATGGCCTTCGGCACCGACAGGTCGGCGCGAACCGAGCCGTCGCTCGCCTCGGTATGGCCGTTGCGTCCGCCGGTTGCCGTTGCGGTTGCGGTGAAGAACGGTTTGATGGTGTCCATGACAATGCTCCGGTGAGGAAGGGGGCGACTATAAAATCCGACTGTAAGATATGTCGAATTTCACCGAATGCATCCGGGCAGTGCGGTTATTCCGGTGGCGCCGATCCCGCCACGGTCAAGCGATCATAGCGCCACCTGAGCGCCGCGGATCGCGTCGAACTGGGTGTGGCTCGAATAGATGACGATACGCTCGTTCAGCCTTGACAACACACGGCTTAAAATTCTTGGCGCCTGCTCCGAATCCAGATGCTCGACAGGTTCATCGAGCAACACAAGCGGTGCATCGGAGAGAATGGCGCGGGCGAGATTAAGGCGTTGGGCTTCCCCGAGCGACAGCATGTCCTGCTCGATCCAGGCCTCGAGCCCGCCCGCTGCCGCGACGCGGTTCTCGAGCTCCACGGCAGTGAGCGCCGCCCAGCAGGTTTCATCCGACGCGCCGGGTGCAAAGAGATTTTCGCGGATCGTATCGGCGAGTATCGCCGCGTCGTGCAGGCACAGATGCGACATTGCGCGGCGCCGCGCGGTGAGCAGCACGACGCCGTCGCCGGTGAAGCGGCCGTCGTTGTCGTCGCCGATCCAGCCGGCAATCTGCTTGAGCAGCGTCGTCTTGCCTGCGCCGCTCGCGCCGATCAACGCGGTCGGGAGACCGGAGTCGAACGTTAGATTCAGGGCCGCACCGAGGCCGCGGCCGTCCGGGTCGCGCCGTGGCACATTCATCAGCACCAGCTGCCGCAAGGCAGTAGAGGAAAACGGCGACGCCGCGGCGACGCTTGTGCCGGCGTTCCAGTCCGCAAGTCCGTTACGCGCCGAACGCTCGCGGATCCGCGCCAAGACGATGCGCGCCACGCCCACGGTCGTTTCGCCGAAGGCGAGCCAGCTGAAGGCCAGAAAAGCCGGGGCCAGCAGCGCATTGCCGCGCGCTCCGGCATGCCACGCGGCGGCCAAAACGCCGAGCGCCGCCAAGGGGCCGAGCAGGCCGGCCGCCATGTCGAGCATGGCAAACTTGCGGCGTTGTGCCCACTGTTCGGCCGCCACGTTTTTGAAATGTGCGAAGGCCAGTCCCGAGACCTTCGCGAATGACCGCTCGGCTTTGAGCGGAACGACTGCAGCGAGCGCGGCGCCGAGGTAGCGGCCAGCGCTTCGCTGCGAAATACGAACTGCCATCCATGCTTGCGCGATGCGCGGTATCGCCCGGCGCAGCATCGTGATGATAATAAGGAGAAGCACCGCGATCGGGACGAGCGCCGGGGCGCTAAGCCATGCGGTCGCCACGATCATCACGGCAATTCCGGCGAGCAGGACGATCACCGGCATGGTCACCCGTAAGCGCGCATAATCGACGTCTTCAACGTCGTCCAAATAGTCGGACAGACGATCCTGGTTGCCAAGCTGCCAACCAACCGCGCGCGTGGCGGGCGCAAAAGCCATGGCGGCGAACAGCCCGGCCCGGCGCCGCACCTGATCGAGCAATGCGGCCCGGTGTCCAACAATGCGCTCGCCATATTTGCAAGCGGTCTTCGATAGCGCGAACAGACGGACAAAGGCGGCAGGCGTATGGAAGTTGAACGTCAGGGCGGCCGGTCCGAGCCCCGCCAGCGCCACGGCGCCGAGAAACCAGACGGACACTCCGGTTAGCAGGATGCCGGACGCTGCCGCCGCCACAGCAAATAGAATGGCGAGCAGCCAGGGCGCTCTGGCGTCCCGCGTTGCGGATAAGCCGGACGGTACCGGCGCGATCGATTTGGCGGTTGCCGGAACGCTCATGCTGCGATCGCCGTTTGCCGTTGCTTTGGCAGGGTCAGGGAGTGATGCCGGTCGGCGACTTCGATCAGCCGATCGTCATGGGTTGCGACGATCACCAGCCGCCTTGCGGCAACCTCGGTCAGCACGCGGCGAACGAGTGCCGCCGTCGTTGGATCGAGCTTGGCCGTTGGCTCGTCGGCAAAAACCACGCGATCCGAGATCAAAATGCGGGCGATCCCGATCCGCACGCGCTGGCCACCCGATAGATTGGCGCCGCCCTCGGCGATGCGGGCGTCGAGCCCTCCCGGCAGCAGCGTTTCATCGATCAAGCCGACGCTTTCGGCCGCCTGGCGGAGCGCCGAGCGGCCGACACTGGCGCAGTTCCAGGCAATGGCGTCGGAAAGCTTTCCCGCCGGTACGTAGATCTCGGTCGACATCCACACGCAGCCACCCGTCGTCAGCCGCGGCAGCGCCGCGACGCCCGATGACGGCGCCTCGATTCCAGCCAGCATGCGAAGCAAAGTCGACTTTCCCGCTCCGCTCGGTCCTGAGATCGCGATCAGCCCGGTCGGAGGTAGCTCGGCCGCATCGAACCGGTTGACGTCATTGGAGACGAACGGTTTCGCGCCGTCGTGTCCGGTCACATTCGACGCGGCGGCGGCATCGCCGAAATACCAGTCGAGCTCGTTCGCCGCCGCTTCGCCCTCAGCCTTGATGTGATACTGCTCGGCGAATCGACGAAACGGCGTGAAGAAGTCGGCGGCAATCACCAGGATGAACATGCTCTGCCAGAGCTCGAGGCCGGCAAAGCCGGGCATGTGGACGAGGCCGAGATGGCCGAGCCCGAGGAAAACGGCGAGCACCGCAATCGCCAGTGCGGAGAAGAAATCGATGACACCGGCGTTGAGGAACGCAACGCCGAGCACGCCCATCGTGCTGTCGGCATAGGCCGTCATCCGTCGTTCGATCTTGCCATGCTCGCGCGCCAAGGCGTGGTTGGCCAAGATGGTCGGCAGAGTGCGGATTCGATCAGAAAACTGGGCGGCGAGTCGGCCGAACGCATGTTCTTGAGTTGCCGCTTTGCTGCGGACTGCCCCGCCAAGCAAAGCAAAGAAAATGATCATGATCGGAATGGCGAGTAAAAGCGCCAACGCCGCCTCCCATGACACTAAGCAGATCGCCATGGCGGCAAGCAGTGGACCTGCCGCCAGCATGGACTTGGCCGCGGCGTGGCCGATCGCCAGACTCGCCAGCCGTTCGGGATGGCGCTGCAATCCGGCAATGAGCTGTCCGGCGGCCCGGCTGCGTATTCGTGCGGATGACATTTTTGCTAACGCGCCCTGCAGCGCGACCCGCAGGCCGTTGCCGACTCGGGTCTCGGCGCGGGCCGCCGCCAGATCGGCAAACAAGCCGGCGCCGCTCGATAGAACGAGACCGGCTATGGCGCCCAAAAACGCGGGGCCGGAAAAAGTTCCCGCCGTGATCAGGCGGCCGGCGAAAATCGCCAGCCCTGCCGCAAAACCGAGGCGCAACAGCGTACGCGCGATCTGCCAGGACAGCGTCGCACGCAGGCCGTCGGCGCCGATTGCGCGGGCAAGTTCCAGCGCCCCGCTGGCATCGGATGGAGTTCCGACAGCCGATGACGATGGCTCGCGGCCGTGGCTTTCGCAGCGCGCTGCCGCGTTGGGCTCATTCGACAGAAGCATGGGTATCTTAATGCACCGATCGACGCGGCGGGCCTTTGATCTCGATCAAGGCTCGCCCTGCTTCCGCAGCTATACGGACTCTGTCAATCAAAGGGCCCGCCATGACCGATCCACTGCTCGTAGAGCTTTCGCGGCTGCAGTTCGCGCTAACCGCGATGTATCACTTTCTCTTCGTGCCGCTCACGCTCGGGCTGTCCATCCTCCTGGCGATGATGGAAACGGTCTATGTGATGACGGGTCGCACCATTTGGCGCGACATCACCCGATTCTGGGGGCTCTTGTTCGGCATTAATTTCGTTCTCGGTGTCGCCACCGGAATCACCATGGAATTCGAGTTCGGCATGAACTGGGCGTATTATTCCCATTATGTCGGCGACGTGTTCGGTGCGCCTCTCGCCATCGAGGGTTTGATGGCATTCTTTTTGGAAGCGACCTTCGTCGGCATCTTTTTCTTCGGCTGGGGCAAGATGTCGGCGCGCGCCCACTTGGCCGTGACTTGGCTGATGGCGCTCGGTACCAATCTGTCGGCGCTTTGGATTCTCATCGCCAACGGCTGGATGCAGCATCCGGTCGGCGCGGCGTTTAATCCCCTCACCATGCGCATGGAGGTTACGGACTTCGTGGCCGTGATGTTGAACGAAACCGCGCAAGCGAAATTCGTGCATACGGTATCGGCGGGCTATGTCTGCGGTGCGGCCTTCGTGTTGGGTGTTTCGGCGTTCTATATTCTGCGCGGCCGCCACCTCGAAATCGCCAAGCGGTCGTTTGTGATCGCCGCCGCCTTCGGCGTCGCCGGTGCCCTCTCGGTCATCGTGCTGGGCGACGAAAGCGGATACACCATCACCGACAACCAAAAAATGAAGCTCGCCGCCATCGAGGCGATGTGGGAAACCGAACCGGCGCCCTCGTCGATCACCGCGTTCGGCATTCCAGATATGCAGGCGCACACGACGAGCTACGCCGTCCGCATTCCATGGGTGATGGGTCTGATCGGGACCCGCTCGATCGACGAGCAGATCCCAGGCATCTTCGATCTGGTGCAGACGTCGCAGGCACGCATCCAGAACGGCCTGACCGCTTACGCCGCGCTGCAGAAATTCAAAGCCAATCATGGCGACGCCGCCGCTCGGGTCGCTTTTGACAAGACCCGCGACGATCTCGGCTATGCGTTGTTGTTGAAGCGGTATGTCGACGATCCGCTGCAGGCGACGCAGCAGCAGATCCGCGACGCTGCGTGGTCGACCGTTCCCAGCGTGCCGTCGCTGTTCTTCACTTTCCGTTTCATGGTGTTGTTCAGCTTCATCCTGCTGGCCGTGTTCCTGACCTCGCTGTGGTACACCATGCGTGAAGCCGAAGCGCCACGCTGGCTGTTTCGGATGGCATTGTTGGCCTTGCCGTTGCCATGGCTTGCCGCGGAACTGGGGTGGTTCGTCGCCGAGTTCGGTCGCCAGCCCTGGATCATCGACGGCGTGCTGCCGACATTCTTGGCCACATCGGAGCTCGGTGTCTTCGACCTGGCAATCACGATCATAGGCTTCACCCTGGTCTACGCTACCCTCGCCGTCATCGAAGTCAGGTTGATGCTGCAGGCGATCCAGAAAGGGCCCGACGCGTTCGTCGCCGGCGCCCACGTCTTCGGGGCGACGCAGGGCGGTTCCGAAGCGATAGTTCCCGCCGAATGATCCACCGAGCGCTCAGGCTAAGGAAATAAGATCATGATCGAGACACTCTTTGCCTACGTCACGTTGCGCCTAATCTGGTGGGTGCTGCTGGGCGTGTTGCTGATCGGATTTGCCGCTACCGACGGCTTCGACATGGGCGTCGGCGCGCTGCTGCCGTTCGTCGCCAAGACCGACACCGAACGCCGAGTTGCCATCAACACCGTCGGCCCGGTCTGGGAGGGCAATCAGGTGTGGTTTATCCTCGGCGGCGGCGCGATCTTCGCCGCCTGGCCGGCGCTGTATGCGCTGAGCTTTTCCGGCTTCTACCTCGCCATGTTCTTGGTGCTGTTCGCGCTCATCCTCCGTCCGGTCGGGTTCAAATACCGGTCGAAACGCGAGAGCGCGACGTGGCGTCGCAACTGGGACTGGGCGTTGTTCGTCGGTGGTGCCGTGCCGGCGCTGATCTTCGGCGTCGCGGTCGGTAATACGCTTCAGGGCGTGCCGTTCCATTTCACCGATGATTTGCGACCGATCTACGAGGGCACGTTGTTTGGACTGCTTAATCCGCTTGCGCTTTATTGTGGGCTGGTATCGCTGTCCATGCTGGTCATGCATGGCGCGGCTTGGCTAGCTTTCAAGGCCGATGGTGCCGTGGCCGATCGCGCGGCGGCCTTCGGATCGAAGGCGGCGCTCATCGCCGCCGTTCTGTTTGCCGGCGGCGGCGTGCTGATCTGGCTTGGCCTGCTCGGCGGTTATGAGGTGACGAGCCCGATCGTGTGGGACGGTCCGTCCAATCCGCTGGGTAAGACCGTGGTCGTTAACGGGCATGCTTGGCTGCAGAACTTCGAGCACACGCCGTGGCTATCCGCGGTGCCGGCCCTCGGCATTGTCGCACCGTTGTTGGCTGCAATCGGCTTCCGCCTGCGTAAGTCCGGTTTGACATTTTTGATGTCCAAGCTCGGCGTCGCTTGCATCATCGCCACCGTGGGCTTGGCGATGTTCCCGATCATCTTGCCATCGAGCACGCATCCCAACGAAGCGCTCACCGTGTTCGACGCGTCATCGAGTCGGGCGACATTGCGCAACATGTTGATCGCGACTGTCGTGTTCCTGCCGATCGTGCTGGCCTACACCGCCTGGGTTTACAGCGTGCTGTGGGGCAAAGTCAGCGAGACAACTATCGAGAGCGCCGGCTCGACGGCCTACTAAAGTCAACGGAGACAATACGATGTGGTACTTTTCCTGGATTCTCGGCCTCGGGCTTGCGGCCACGGTCGGTATCCTCAATGCGCTGTGGTATGAGCTGAGGATCGTGCGTGAAAAAGATCAGATCAGCGCGCCGCCGATGCGGACGCCATAGGCGAAGTGTAGACCGCATTCGATTCTGAAATTTGTCGGCCAAACGAGACCGCGATTCGATTCACTCAAATCGGATCGCGGTCTCGATTTCTTTCTGGACCATGCTTTCACCCGCGCTCGTGACGGCAAACGCAGTCGGCGAGGCCTGTATAACAAAAATAGGCGCCGACGCTACCAAGTAACGTATTGAAATAATTAAATATTCTCGGCAGCGGGCCGCCGGTTCGTCTAACAAAACTATACTTCGGTGCGCGCTGACGCGTGGCCATTGAGCGCCGTTTCAATCGTAAGCTATTGAAATATAAGATTTATTAGGCCTGCGCTGCGCCTTGGCACGGCTCTTGCGATTACAAGGATGGGTAAAGACCAAAGCAAGAGCCTCAAACGAGGCAAGAAAAATAGGAGTTAGCCATGACCGCATTACGCAAACAGATCGTCGCCGAAGCCCCCGTCGCTGAAGTCGCTACGGCAGGCGGATTGAAGAACGTCGCGCTTTTCTTTGCCGCGCCTTTTATCGGGCTGGCGTATATCGTCGCCCTTCCGTTCTACGGACTCGCCGTGCTCGCCATGCTCGCGGCACGCGTCGCTGGCAAAAACGAAAATCTGCGAGTCCTCGGTGTTGCGCTCAAGCAAATCGCAATGGCAATTGCGGCGCCGTTTGTCGGGTTGGCCTTCGTCGTGTTCTTCCCGGTGATCGGTCTGGCGCTGTTGCTGGGAATGGCCGGCAAAGCGGCAACAGCCAGAGCTTAATATGGCCGACTAGGCCTAGCCTAAAGGCGATGGCCGAGGCCGGGGTTTCCCCGGCCTCTTTTTATTTTGGCGTCAGTGTCTTGAGTGGTCTGTATAAGAAGAATAGGCACCGGTGCTGCCATATAACCCATTGAAAATATTTGGTATTCGTCTTGGCCGCTGGTTTTGTCGCCTAACAAATTTATACTTCGATCGCCGCTCAAGGCTCGCAAATCGGCGCGGTTTATCGACCCAACATATTGAAATATAATACTTATTTGACTTTGGCCTGACCGTGGCACGGCTCTTGCGATGACAATGGCGGGTAAGGACCCAATTAAGAAGCCTCTCAGAGGCAATAAAAATAGGAGTTAGCCATGACCGCATTACGCAAAGTGCTCGTTGTCGATGACGATCCGATCGTCCGCAAAAGCTTTGACCGCGTCCTCACTGGCAAGGGTTACGCCGTCATCACGGCCGCGAGCGGGGAAGAAGCGCTGCGCCGTTTGAATGAAGAAAAATTCGATCTCGTTTACAGCGACATCCGCATGCCCGGTATCAGCGGACTTGCGGTGGCCGAAAACGTCCGCGCACGTCGGTCATGGACGCCGGTTGTGATCATCACCGGTTACGGCACCGAGGCTGCCGAAGCGCGGGCCAAGGCGGCGGGCGTCTCCAGCTTCCTGCACAAGCCCCTTTCCCCCGACATGATCGAGATCAGCGCCCGCGATGTGCTGGCGGCGTCGGCTGCCGCGCCTGAACCGGTCCGTGCGGCGGAAAGTGTTGAAGCTGCCGTGGTAGACGCGGCGCCTGCCGGAAGCCCGGTCAAGAACATCGCTCTGTTCTTCCTCGCCCCCTTTATCGGCCTGGCTTACATCATCGCCCTTCCGATCTACGGCTTTGGCGTTCTTGCCGTGCTGGCGGCGCGCGCCGCGCTCAAAAACGCAAAAGTGAAAGCCGTCGCTCTGGTGCTCAAACAGGTCGCGATGGTTTTTGCCGCGCCGTTCGTTGGGTTGGCCTATGTCGTGCTTTTCCCCTTCATCGGTCTGGCGTTGCTCCTATGGATGGCAGGCAAGGCAGCCACCGCCAAAGCTTAATGCGGCCGACTGGGGCCTAGCCTGAGCCAGGCGACGGCCTGAGGCCGGGGTAGTTCCCCGGCCTTTTTTTATTGCGGCCTTGGCGAAGCGGCCAGCGCCCGATTCTTCTTTTCCGTCCATCGGACGCGTCATGCCGATCATGATCGGCGGAAGGGACAGCGCCGGAATCGCGACGAAACCTGCGATAGATCAATGAAATGCCGATCAGGCTACCGCAGATAATGCGCGCGGGTGTGATAGGGATGCCGGGGAAACCGGACCCTGGGATAAGATTGAAACCGACGGTGCGATGAGGACAATTATGGTTGGCTGCAGCACCCTGCGCAAAGTTCCGCGAGCGTCCTTGTACAACGGCCTCGCGATCGTCGCCGCGGCGCTTGTGCTCCTGGCGACCGCCGTCCTGCCGGTCTCTGCCGAGGACGCCGCGCCATCGGTCTCTGACCAGTGTCTCGGTTGTCATGGCAGCGACGGCATGGAGAAGACGCTCCAGGACGGCGCTACCCTTAAGCTGCATATACCCGGTGACATATTCGCCAAGTCCGTTCACAGCTCTATCGGTTGCACGGGCTGTCATTCAGACGTCGATCTCGCCTCCCATCCGCCGGCGGATAAGGAAATTCCGAGCGCCCGCGGTTTTTCAATCACGATGACGCAAATTTGCAGTGGCTGTCACGCTGACAAGTTCGAACAATGGCAATCCAGCATTCATGCTGCGCTGGTCCGCTCGAGCAATCCGGCGGCTCCGATCTGTACCGACTGCCATAACCCGCACGCCGTCATCAAAGGTGCGGCGGCATCGATCGAGCAAATCCCCTGTAAGAAGTGCCATACCGATATTTACACGGCCTATCTCGGCAGCATGCATGGCAAAGCCCGGCTCAAATCCGCAGATAGTTTTGCGCCGATTTGCACCGACTGTCACAGCGCCCATGCCGTACAGCCCACATCCCTCGGCCAAGGCCCGGATGCGGCTTGTTCCGGTTGTCACGCTGATCTGCTGGAGTCCCACCAGAAATGGCTTCCCAATGCCGCATTGCATTTCGAGGCGGTATCTTGCCCCGCGTGCCACGCCCCCAAGGCGAAGCGCAAAGTGGATCTCATGCTGTTCGACAGCAAAGACGCGCAGCCGCTCGGCAGCGAGCAAGTCGGCGTGCCGCTGTTTGAAGCCAGCTCCAAATCGGACAGCAAAGGAATCGATGCGCAGACATTGGCGACGCTGCTGCAGACGCTTAATCGCAGCGGCATATCCGGCAAGACCGTGTTGCGTGGCCGTCTTGAAGCGGCCACCGGTCCAGAGTCGCACATGCTTACCGACAAGAGCCAGGCGATCAGCGACTGCCGGACCTGTCACAGTTCGGGCTCGCAACCGTTCCAGAGCGTGACCATTTCGGTGGTCGAGCCGCAGGGTCAACGCGTGGGCTACGATGTCAATTCCGATGTGCTGAACTCGGTGGTCTCGGTCGAGTCGGTCGGCGGCTTCTACGCAATCGGGGGCACCCGGATCAAGCTGTTGGATATCCTGTTGGCCCTGGCCATTCTCGGCGGCGTAGGTTTCGCCGTCGGGCACCTGATTCTGGGATGGATATTTAAATACCTCGGTTTGTATCATCCGGCGATCGGCGGTCACCGTGTTGATCTGCACGATCCGCCGGGCGATGAGGGCCAAGGCCCCAAATCGGCATGACCTCACGCAAACGCTGAAAGGAACAGCGCATGATACGACTTTATATCCATCCGCTGCCGGTCAGGCTTTGGCACTGGACCAATGCCGCAGGCATCGTCATGATGATCCTCACCGGGATGCAGATCCGCTATGTCGGGCTGATCAATGTGCTGTCGTTTCGTACCACGGTGCTGTTGCACAACACCATTGGCTTCATTTTGATCGCCAATTTCTTCCTGTGGCTCGGGTATTATCTCTCGTCCGACCGGATCAAGGTCTATCACCCTGAATTAAGTCCCCGGGAGCATTTCCTCGGTGCCTGGCGGCAGGCCTATTACTACGGCTACGGCATCTTCAAAGGCGATCCGAACCCGTTTCACGTCAGCGTCTATCGCAAATTCAATCCGTTGCAGAGCATGCTCTACCAGATCATCATGATGATGCTTCTGCCGATCCAGTTCTATACCGGCATTCTGATGTGGGATGTGAAGCGCTTCTCTGCCCAGGTCGATTTCTTCGGCGGCATACGCGTCATCGACACCGTCCATGTTCTGATCTTCATCTTCTTGGTGTTTTACGTGCTGGCCCACGTCTATCTCGGCACGCTCGGCCACACCCGGACGGCGCATTTCAAGGCCATGCTGACCGGCTATGAGGACGTGGACGAAGTAGCCGCCGGGGAATGAGCCTCTGAAACCGGGCGCCGTTAAAACCGAGGTCCGTCACCCGGGTGCCGCGCTGGACCAATCTGGTGGAGTTAAGCAGTTAATCGCCGTCGACCTCATGTTCGCTATCGCGAACGCGGATCGTGTATTTCTTCATCAGCGCCTGGAAATTCGGACGCTGCATCCCGGTATCTTCGGCGCTTTTGGTGACGTTCCATTGATTGCGCTTGAGCGCCTCCAGTACGAACTGCTTCTCGATCTCTTCCACCGACTTCTCGCGTGCGGCTTTCTTGATTCGCTTGAGTTCGTCGCCGGTCCTCGGCACCGCGAAGTCGTCCGTGCGGTGCGACGGGTCGATAATATTGACGAGGTGGGCGTGACGGATGGTGTTGTCGGTGGTCAAAATCGCCGCGCGTTCGATGACGTTTTCGAGTTCGCGCACATTGC